>JBQMQE010000056.1:21041-21603 GCA_052172655.1 Burkholderiales bacterium | reverse complement strand
CATCAGGCCCAGGCCGCCGAGGATGCCGGGAACGATGCCGGCAACGAACATTTTCACCACCGAAGTTCCGGCCATGACCGCATACAGGATCATCGGGATCGAGGGCGGAATGATGATCGCCAGCGTGGCCGCCGAGGACATCACCGCCGCCGCGAGCGGCGCCGGGTAGCCTTTGGACTTCATCGCCGGAATCAGGATCGGTCCCAGAGCCGAGACCCCGGCCACTGCGGAACCCGATAACTCCGCGAAGAACATCGAGGAGCCGATGCCGACCATCGCCAGGCCGCCGCGGATGAACCCGAGCAGGGCCGAAGCGAAATTGATCAGCCGCCTGGATATGCCGGAGGAATTCATGATGGCGCCGGCGAGGATGAACAGCGGGATCGCGATCAGCGGGAAATTGGTCGCCCCGCTGAACAGCACGATGGGGAAATTCGGCAGCCCCGCGGTACCCTGGGTATACACCGTGGCGGCAATCGCGACGATGCCCAGCGATACGGCGATCGGCACATCGATGATCACCAGCGCCAGTACGCATGCGAACAGCAGCAGTATTTCCATC
>JBQMQE010000056.1:0-21031 GCA_052172655.1 Burkholderiales bacterium | reverse complement strand
TCGTCTGCCGAACGCATGTCCGGTTTCGAAACGATTTCCATCAGTGCGACGCCCCACCTGAAATTTCACACGGCGCCAGCGAGTTGGCGAGCACCTTGGGCAGCGTAACGAGTTCCGCCGCGACGATCAGCACCGCGCTGATCGGCACCACCGACTGCACCCAGCTCACCGGGATGGACGGCATGGTGATCAGATAGTCAGTGCTGAGCACCTCCAGGACCTGGTATCCCATCCAGCCCATCAGCAGGAAAAAGCCGATGGTGAGTATCTCGGCGATCAGCCGGAATATGAACTTGACCTTGCGCGGCAGCATCATCATCACTTCCGGGCAGCCGATGTGCGCGCGCTTCACCGAAGCCAGCGCCGAGCCGTAGAAGGTGAGCCAGGCGAGCAGAATGGCGGCGAATTCGTCGTACCATACGAGAGAGTAACCAGAGGTGCGAAAAATCACGCCTATGGTGACTTCGATGGCGAGCGCCGCCATGAGTATTACGGTCAGCCATTCCAGCGCGCGTTCGTAGACCCTGCGTATTTCATCGAGACTCATGCCGCTGCCTCCGATATTGTTTCAATTGGAACCTTGGGCACTTGCGCAAAAGCGCGGGGGCTCCTGCCCCCGCAGCTCATGCGGCTATGGCTACTTTCCGAGCGCGATCGCGCGTTCGATGACTTCCTTGCCTAGCGGCACTTCCTTGGAAAATTCATCATAGATCGGCTTAGAGCCGGCAATGAACGCGTCCTTGTCGGCGTAGTTCACCTTGATGCCCGCCTTTTTCATTTGTTCAAGGAGCACTTCGTCATCGTGCACCGCTTTCTCATACACGAAGGCCTGCGTTTCCTTTGCCGTAGTCTCGAGGACCTTGCGCACATCGGCCGGCAGCTTGGCCCAATGCTTGCTGCTGACTATGAGGTACGCGGGCGAATAAACGTGGCCTGTGATTGAAAGGTACTTCTGCACCTCGTAGAATTTGCCGCTGACGATCTGCGCCAGGGGGTTCTCCTGCCCGTCCATGACGCCGGTCTGCAGCGCGGTGAACACCTCGGAGAATTTCATCGGGCTCGGATTGGCGCCGTAAGCCTTGAACATGTTCACCCGCCACTTGCTGTTGGGTACGCGCAGCTTGATGCCCGCCAGATCGGCCGGCGTGTTGATCGGGTGCTTGTTGTTGGTGATATGACGGTAGCCGTTTTCCCATACCGCCAGGGTCTTGTAGCCTTTTTTCGCCAGCTCGGGTTCGAACTTGGACCAATACAGTTCTTTTTCGATGCGCTGCATGTGCTTGCGGTCCTTGACCAGATACGGCATCTCGAACACGCCGTAGATGTCCGACACCGAGCCCATCACGGTCGAAGGCTCGACCATGTCGACCGTACCCAGCTTGAGCTTTTGCAGCATTTCCTTGTCGCCGCCGAGCTGGCTTGATCCGTACACCACGATCTTGACTTTCCCCGCGAGCTTGGCATTGGCATTCTTGGCAAATTCATCGGCCGCCGCGCCGATCAGCGAGCCCGGGGCGCCGACGTGCCCCAGCTTGAGTTCAATGCCTTGCGCCGTGGCGATCAGGGGTGCCGCGCACAGCGCTGCGATACTTCCGAGTTTGACTAGCTTCATCTGTTCCTCCATCGTAATTGCTGCCCTGCGGATGCGGACAGTCGCACCACCATCGCGCCACTGGGCGCGCGGCGGGTCCTGCAATCAAGCGGCCACGCGTTGCGCGCCCTTGCCGCCGGCGCACTCGGTCAGATAGGCCAGCGCGGCTTGCGCCCCGCCCTGTTTGTACGGGACGCTGGCCAGGGCCAAGCCCATTTCGACGCCGGCGAGTGTGCCCATCAGCGTGAGGTCGTTGAAATCGCCCAGGTGGCCGATGCGGAACACCTTGCCCGCAAGCCTGCCCAGGCCGGTTCCTAGCGACATGTCGTAGGCTTCGAGTATGGTCTTTCTGAGCGCGTCGGCGTTGTGGCCGGCGGGCATCATCACCCCGGTGAGGGTGTTGCTGTATTCCTCGGCGTTGGCGCAGAGGATCTCCAGGCCCCAGGCGCGCACCGCACGCCGCGTCGCCTCGGCATGGCGCGCATGGCGCGCAAACACCTGCGGCAAGCCTTCCTCCTGCAGCATCTCGATCGCCTCGCGCAGGCCGTAGAGCAGATTGGTCGCAGGCGTATAGGGGAAGAAGCCGGTTTTGTTGGCGGCGATGATTTCATCCCAGCCCCAGTATGACTTGGGCAGTTTCGCGCCTTGGGCCGCTTTGCGCGCTTTCTCGCTCACTGCGTTGAAGGACAGACCGGGCGGGAGCATCAAGCCTTTCTGCGAGCCGGCGACGGTCACGTCCACGCCCCATTCGTCGTGGCGGTAATCGATCGACGCGAGCGAGGAAATCGTGTCCACCATCAACAGCGCCGGGTGTCCGGCCGCGTCGATGGCTTTGCGGATCAGGGGAATGCGGCTGGTGACGCCGGTGGAGGTTTCGTTGTGCACCACGCACACTGCCTTGATCGCGTGGGCCTTGTCTTCCTTCAGTTTCGCTTCGACCGCCGCCGGATCGGCGCCGCGGCGCCAGTCGGTCGCGATCAATTCCACCTGCAAGCCAAGCTTGCCCGCCATTTTCTGCCACAAACTGGCGAAATGCCCGGTTTCGACCATCAGCAGCTTGTCGCCGGGGGAGAAACAGTTCACCAACGCCGCTTCCCAGGCGCCGGTACCCGAGGCCGGGTAGATCACCACCGGCTGCTGCGTCTGAAATACGTGCTTGAGCCCCTCGATTATTTCAAGGCCGAGCTTGCCGAACTTCGGCCCGCGGTGGTCCATGGTGGGATAGTCGATGGCGCGCAGGACGCGGTCCGGCACGTTGGTCGGTCCGGGGATTTGCAGGAAATGACGACCACTGTTGAAGCTCATGGCAAGGATTCCTTATAAGCTGAGGTTACTGGGCCGAACAGCCTTAGCGCTAGTCCCTATTTTGTATGCAATTTAATCATGATTCGTCTGGCGCAGTCAAGATTTTCGTAATATCATGTCTTTAAAGGTTTATACTTAGATTGCGAAGACCGGATACTAGGCGTATTATGCATACAAAATGACTTATTCCATGGATCAACCTTCCGGAAATCGTACGGCAAATGTCGACGCTGCGTCTGCGATCGAGCCGCGCCTGCTGGCGGAGGAAGTGCTCGAGCGCCTGCGCGACCTGATCATCCAGGGCGAACTCGCGCCGGGGGTGAAGCTGAACGAGCGCGTGCTGTGCGAGCGCCTGCGCACTTCGCGCACCCCCGTGCGCGAAGCGATCAAATATCTCGCCTCCGAGGGCTTGGTCGAGCTCTTGCCCAACCGCGGCGCGATCGTCACCCCCATCACTGCCGCGACGGTGCGGGAGATGTTCGTGCTTTTGGGCGCGCTCGAGGCGCTGGCGGGCGAGCTTGCCTGCGCCAATGCGAGCGACGCCGACATCGCCGAGATTCGGGCCCTGCACTACCAGATGCTGGCGCACCACGCCCGCGGCGAACTTGCAGCGTATTTCCGCTGCAACCAACAGATACACCTGCGCCTGGTCGAGTGCACCGGCAATGCCACGCTGGCCAACACTTACCGTGCTTTGAACGGCCATGTGCGCCGCGCGCGCTACATGGCCAATCTCTCGCAAGAGCGCTGGGACCATGCGGTGGAGGAGCACGAGAGCATCCTCGACGCGCTGATCCGGCGCGACCGCGCGTTGTTGCCGGCGCTGCTGCGCAGCCACCTCAGCAACAAGATGTTGGTGGTGCTGGAGGCCTTAGGCCAGCAAGCCGGTTGAGTAATGTAGTAATGTAGCGTGGCGTGCCAAGGAGGCCGTTTCAGAATTGCCGAAACGACCCCCGAATCGGCGGGCATGAGGGGCCGAGGAAGGAGTGGGCCCTTGCGTTTCCACCCGGATCCCCTCATTTCGTCATGAGTTCCAAGCCGGCGGCGGCGGAACGAGGCGACGAGGCAAGTTCGCCACTGAACCCGATCTGCAAGGAGAACGTTTTGAATATCGACATTATTTCCGATGTGGTCTGTCCCTGGTGCTACATCGGCAAGCGCCAGATCGAAGCGGCGCTCGCGCTGTACGCGCAGCAAGACCCCGGCGCGGACAAACCCAGCATCACCTGGCGGCCGTTTCAGCTCAATCCGCAGTTGCCGGCCGAGGGCATGAGCCGGCAGGACTACGTGGTGCAGAAGTTCGGCGCCGCCAGGGCGAAAGACGTCTATGCGCGTGTGACTGCGGTCGGCGCCGAATACGGCATCGCGTTCGCGTTCGACCGTATCGCGCGCCAGCCCAACACCGTCGCAGTGCACAGCTTGATTGCGCTGGCGGGCGCGGCGGGACAGCCGGTCGACGGTCTGCAAAGCAGGGTCAAGGAGGCTTTACTTCAGGCCTACTTCCTCAACGGTGTGGATCTCACCAAGTCGGAAAATCTGGTCGCGATCGCGACCGCTGCGGGCTTGGACCGGGCCAAGGCAGAGCAATGCCTGGCCGACCCGCAGTCGCGACGGGCGGTGGAGCAGGAAGACCAGCGCGCGCGCGCCATCGGCGTCGAAGGCGTGCCTTTTTTCATTTTCAACGGCAAGCTCGCGGTATCGGGCGCGCAGGGACCACAAGCGCTGCTCGACGCCATGCGCCAGGCGGAAACCGCGGTTGCTTAGATAGCACAATTCGTCCGCGTTCAAGTTCCCATGGATCGAGCACCCAGTCACGTTGCGACCGTCACCCGGCACCCGCGCGCGGGCGACGGCGCGCTTGCCGCGCGGCTCGCGCGCGAGATCCGCGGCGAGGTCCTGTTCGATGCTGCCAGCCGCGGCCGCTATTCCACCGATGCATCGATTTACCAGATCGAACCGGTAGGCGTGGTGGTGCCGCGGACCGAAGAGGATGCGCGCATCGCGATCCAGATCGCGGCCGAGCTGGGCGTGCCTATCCTGCCGCGCGGCGCCGGCACCTCGCAGTGCGGCCAGACCGTGGGCGCGGCGCTGGTGATTGACAATTCCAAATACCTGAATCAGGTCGTCGCCTTCGACAAGGAAGCGCGCACGGCCGTGGTGCAGCCGGGCATGGTGCTGGATCAGTTGAATGCTTATCTCAAGCCGCACGGCCTGTGGTTTCCGGTGGATGTTTCCACCAGCGCGCAGGCCACCCTCGGCGGTATGGCGGGAAACAATTCCTGCGGCTCGCGCTCGATACGCTATGGCAACATGGTGCACAACGTGCGCGGCATCGATGCGTTGCTCGCCGACGGCTCTGCATTTCACTTCGGCAGGAGCGACGAGATTGCCGGCGCGCCCGCGGCCTATCAGACGCTCATAGCCGGCGTGCATGCCATCGTGCGGCGCGAGGCGGCCGAGATCGAAGCGCGCTGGCCCAAGGTGCTGCGCCGGGTGCAGGGCTACAACATCGACATGGTGCAGCCCGGTGCCGAGGGGGCGCTGCTCGCGCACAACCTTGCGCACCTTCTGGTCGGCTCGGAAGGCACGCTCGCCTATACTCGGCGCATTCACCTCGATCTTGCGCCGCTGCCGCGACACAAGACCCTGGGGGTGTGCCACTTCCCGACTTTCCATCAAGCCATGCAGGCGCCGCTGCATATCGTCAAGCTCGGGCCCACGGCGGTCGAGCTGGTGGACCGTACGATGATAGAACTCGCGCGCGGCAATGCCGCGTTCAAGCCCATCGTAAACCGTTTCCTCAAGGCAGATCCGGACGCGATCCTGCTGGTCGAATTCGCCGGCGACGACCGCGATGAGCAAGTCGCAAAGCTGGCGCAACTGGTGGAATTGATGGCCGAACTCGGCTTCCCCGGCGGCGTGGTCGAGATCACCGACTCAGGTCTGCAGAAGCAGGTGTGGGAGGTAAGAAAGGCCGGCCTCAATATCATGATGTCGATGAAAGGCGAGGGCAAGCCGGTGTCGTTCATCGAAGACTGCGCCGTCCCGCTGGAGCATCTCGCCGAATACACCGACAAACTGACGCAGGTGTTCGCCAAGCACGGCACGCGCGGCACCTGGTACGCGCACGCCTCGGTCGGCACCCTGCACGTGCGCCCGGTGCTCAATATGAAGCAAGGCGGCGCGAAGCAAATGCGCGCCATCGCCGAGGAGGCGTGCGCACTGGTCCGGAGCTACAAGGGCGCCGCCTACTCGGGCGAACACGGCGACGGCCTCGCGCGCACCGAGTGGATCGAGCCCATCATCGGCTCCCGATTGATGCGCGCGCTGGAAGAAATCAAGGACTTGTTCGACCCGCGCGGCCTGATGAATCCGGGCAAGATCGTGCGCGGCTCCAAGCAGGACGACCGCAGCCTGTTCCGTTTCAAACCCGACTACGCCGCGCAGCACCTCGATACCGCTTTGGACTGGAGCGAGTGGAACGCGCCTTCAGTCGCCGGCCCGGGGGAAGCCGCCGGCGCCGCGTCGAGCCGCGGCTTTGTCGCAGCGGTAGAGATGTGCAACAACAACGGCCATTGCCGCAAGTTCGACGCCGGCAGCATGTGCCCGTCCTACCGCGCCACCGGCAACGAGCGCGACCTCACCCGCGGCCGCGCCAATACCCTGCGCCTCGCCCTGTCCGGACAACTGGGCGCCGACGCCTTCACCTCGGAGGCAATGCGCGAGGCCATGGATCTGTGCGTGAGCTGCAAGGGCTGCAAGCGCGAATGCCCCACCGGCGTCGACATGGCGAAAATGAAAATCGAGTTTCTGTATCACTATCAGAAGCGCCATGGCCTTGCGCTCAAAGACCGGCTGGTCGCCTGGCTGCCGCGCTACGCGCCCTGGGCCGCGCGCCTGCCCTGGCTCGCTAATCTGCGCGACGCGATACCCGGCCTGGCCGGCCTGAGCGAATCGCTGCTGGGCCTGTCATCAAAACGCTCGCTGCCCAGGTGGCGCGGCGACGCCTTCCATCTCGATCCGGTAACGGCGCCGCGCGTCACGGAAGCGGCGCGCGAAGTGGTGCTGCTCGTAGACAGCTTCAACAACTACTTCGAGCCCGACAACGCGCGCGCGGCGCTGGCGGTGCTGCAAGCGGCGGGCTATCGCGTGCATCTCGCGCGCGCGGCCGACAGCGAGCGCCCGCTGTGCTGCGGGCGCACTTTCCTCGCCAGCGGCCTGGTGGACGAGGCCAGGGCCGAGGCGCGGCGCACCATCGCTGCGCTCCAGCCCTATGTGGAACGCGGTCTGCCCATCATCGGGCTGGAGCCCTCCTGTCTCTATACCCTGCGCGACGAGTTCAAGTCCATGCTGCCCGGCGCCGAAACCGAGGCGCTGGCTGCGCGGGCGGTACTGTTAGAGGAATTTCTCGCGGCCGAGCACCAGGCCGGCAGGCTGAAGCTCAAGCTGCACGCCCTGCCGCAGAAAAAGGCCCTGCTGCACGGGCATTGCCACCAGAAAGCCTTCGGCGCGATGTCGTCGGTAGAACAGGTACTCGGCCTCGTTCCGGAATTGAAAGTGGAGACGGTGGAGGCGAGCTGCTGCGGCATGGCCGGCGCTTTCGGTTACGAGGCCGCTCATTACGACGTTTCGATAAGAATGGCCGAGGCAGCGCTGCTGCCCGCACTGCGCAAGGCCGACGCGGATACGCTGTTCGTCGCCGATGGCACCAGTTGCCGCCATCAGATCCACGACGGTTTGAATAGCGGCCGGAGTCCGGGCGCGGCGGAACGCGAGGCGGTGCATGTCGCACAGGTGCTGGCGCGAGCGCTAGCAGCGCCCGCGCTCCGCTAGACGCGGGCCTGTCGATGCCGGATGAGCTTGGGCTCCTGCTTATATTCGCGGGAATCGCCTTCCTCGGATCCTTGGTCTACGGCATCACCGGTTTCGGCTCAGCGCTGGTGACCGTTCCGCTCGCGACCCATTTCGTACCCTTGCCGTTTGCGCTGGCGGTGTTTGCTCTGATGGATCTCGCCAACGCGCTGCGCGTTGGCCTGCAGCATCCGGGTGACGCGATCAAGGGCGAGCTCGCGCGCATGGTGCCGCTGGTGCTCGCCGGCACCATCATCGGCGTGACGGCGCTGGTCAATCTGCCGCGCGCCGGCGCGATGCTTGCGCTGGGCGTGTTCGTGCTGCTCTACGCCGGCTACAGTCTGGTACGCCGGCCCGGGGGCGCAATCGTCGCTACGGGCTGGGCGTATCTTGCCGGATTCGCCGGCGGCATCACCAGCACCTTGTTCGGCGCGGGAGGGCCGCCCTACGCCATCTATCTTTCCCACCGGCCTCTGGCCAAGGAGCAATTTCGCGCCACGCTCACGCTCACCACGGTGTTCAGCATCGGCATGCGCGTCGCGGCTTTCGCCCTCACCGGCCTGCTGCTGAAGCGAGAGGTGCTGCTCGCTGCCGCTGCGGTCCTGCCCGCGGCCTTTGCCGGGATCAGTCTCGCATCGCGCCTGTTCCGGCACGTTTCGCACGAGCTGCTGCTGCGGCTGGTGGCACTGCTGCTGCTGGTGACGGGCGCCTCGCTGATCGCGCGAGCGCTGGGTTAAATCGCACCACACGGAAGATCCATGCAGACCATCTCTTTCCGCGACCTGTTCGATCGTATCGGCACGCCGCGCATGATCTTCAGCAAGCGCGCCGAAGCCTTGTCAGGGCAGCAGGTCGAGTTGCGCGGCTATCTCGTCGCCATGCATAGCGACGAAAGACAAATTGCGCTGGCAGGTGAAGCGGGCGTATGTCCCGATTGCGCCGACAAACCGGTGGCCTATGTGCACCTGCCCGGCTTCAGCCCCGGCGCCGGTCTATTCAGCCCGCAGGCGGTGCGCTTGAAGGGGCGCTTCTCCTACGGTTTTGCGGTGGCGCCCGAAGGCTACGCCACGTTTCTGCGGCTGGAAAATGCAAGCGTCGCGACCGGGCTCAAGCCCGGGCTGCTGTCGGGCAAGCGCAAGTGAATGACAATGGCAAATCGGCAGCGGGCTGCCAAGGCTATGGACGCGCGAAGCCAAGCGAGAGCTGGCGGTGATGGCGAATGGACAGCAGGTACACCGTCGACTCGACCTCCGTGTAGAGGATCAGGTAATCGCCCGAAAGGTATTCGCGAAGCGCATCTGCCGCGCCAGACGTTCGGCTCCGAGCGTCGGTTGGAGTAACACGGACGTCTGCGGACAGGCGGAGGACCGGCACGCGTCCGGAACCGGAATCGATTTCGGCTAAGCCAGGACGTCCGGATCGAGCTGGCGCTCGAGATGGGTGAGCTGGTCCTTGAGCAGCAGCTTGCGTTTTTTCAGCCGCTGCAGGCGCAACTGGTCGGGCAGTGGATTTTCCGACAGCCGCGCAATGGCGTCGTCAAGGTCATCGTGCTCCACGCGCAGTTCGCGGATGCGCTGTTGCAGCGCTGTCTGTAGCGTCTCGGCGTCTTCCATGGCTACCTCCCTGCAAATAGATTACACCTTTCGCGTGGCCCAGGCGAGCATGATAAATCCGATGATGACCATCGGCAGCGAGAGCCACTGGCCCATGGACAGGTTGAACGCCAGCAGGCCAAGAAAATCGTCGGGTTCGCGAAAGAACTCGGCGACGAAGCGCAGCACGCCGTAGCCGATCAGAAACATCGCCGATACCGCGCCCCGGGGACGCGGCCTGGCCGAATACAGCCACAGGATCGCGAACAACAGCAGGCCCTCGAGCGCGAATTGGTACAACTGTGACGGATGGCGCGGCAACGGGCCCGCGCCGCGGAACACCATGCCCCAGGGCAGGTCGGTGACCCGCCCCCACAGCTCGCCGTTGATGAAATTGCCGATGCGCCCCGCAGCCAGCGCGGGCGGAACCAGCGGTGCGATGAAATCGGTAATCGCCAGCCAGCGGATGCCATGTTTGCGCGCGATGTAAACCATGGCGAGGAGCACGCCCAGAAACCCGCCGTGAAAAGACATGCCGCCCTGCCAAACTGCCAGGATATCCAGCGGGTGCGAGATATAAAAGGCTGGTTTGTAGAACAGCACGTAGCCCAGGCGGCCGCCGAGCACCACGCCGAGCACGCTGAAAAAGAACAGGTCGTCGAATACGGCGTAAGAGACGCTTCCGCTCATTCCCCGTTTGATGCGGCTGCGGGCGAGCAGGAACGCGGCGCCGAAACCGACCAGGTACATCAGGCCGTACCAGCGCACCGCCAGTGGCCCGATGGCGATCGCGATGGGGTCGATTTGCGGGTGAATCAGCATCGGGACACGCCGCCCGAGAAACGGGCCGCGCTTGCGCGTGAGCGGCCGAGCGCGACGGGATTGATCTGGGGAAGGATCAGCATGGCGCTTGTACAATGCCTTTGGGGATTAGAATGCAGCCCTCATTGTAAGGTGTATTAGCAAACACATCAGCATCGCGCTGCGCTCAGCGCGCCACACCATGCCTTCCGCCTTGGCTTCCCCGCGCGCCCTCGCCTATCTGGCGCTGATCTGCACCAGCGCCCTGTCGGGCAGCATGGGCGTAGTGTCGCGCGCGCTCATGGATACAGTTCCACCGGTGGTCATGGCGGCGGCGCGCTGGGGTGTGGCGTTCGCCGTGCTGCTGCCGCTGGTGTGGCCGGAGCGGCGCGAAATCGTGCAGGCACTCCGGCGCGACTGGAAGCGCTTGCTGTTCTTGACTGCGGTCGGAGGCGCGCCGCAGAGCGCCCTGGTCTACACCGGGCTTGCTCAAAGCACGGCGATCAACCTGGGCCTGCTCAATTCGACCATCCCGGTGCTCATCATTCTGATCAGTTGGGGCTGGCACGCGCGGCGGCCGCGCCGGCTGGAGGGCATCGGGCTCGCAATATCTCTGGTGGGTGTGCTCCTGATCCTGGCCCACGGCGACCTGCGCGCGCTGCTGCATCTACAATTCAACGCGGGCGACCTGCTGATGCTGGGCGCGATGCTGGTGTGGGCGATTTACACCCTCGGCCTGCAAGACCGGCCGCGGTCCCTGTCCCTTTTCGCCTTCGTGTTCGTCATGGCGCTGATGGGCGAGTTGCTGACGCTGCCTTTCGCCGCCATTCAATGGGTGCGGGCCGGCGGCGTGCATCTGGGTGCACGCGAATTGCTGGGACTGCTGTATATCGGCGCGCTCGCCACCCTGGTCTCCACCGCCCTGTTCAGCTACGGTGTCGAGCGCGTGGGCGCGGTGCGCGCCGGCATCCTGATCCACCTGATGCCGGTGTTCTCCAGCGTGTTCGCCACCCTGTTCATCGGCGAGCGGCTCCTTTTCTATCATGCCGCCGGCTTCGTCCTGGTCGCGGGCGGCGCCATACTCGGTTGTCTCAGGTCCGAGCCGGTGCTATCTTCCCGAGCTTCAGGCAAGACCTGAGCGCAGGCCGGGAACGCGAATCCATTGCGGCTGCAGGGGAATTGGCCCGGGGCAATTTTGAAAACGAAGGAGATAGTCATGGCGGATAATCGCAGAAGCAGTCTCATCACCCAGGGCGTAGCCCGCTCGCCCAACCGCGCCATGCTGCGCGCCGTTGGCTTTCGCGACGGCGATTTCGACAAGCCCATCGTCGGTGTGGCCAATGGCCATTCGACCATGAATCCCTGCAATGCCGGGATTCAGCCGCTGGTGGACCGCGCCATGGCGGCGCTGGAGGCCGCCGGTGCCAAGCCGCAGGTGTTCGGCTTTCCCACGATCACCGACGGCATCGGCATGGGCACCGAGGCGATGAAATACAGCCTGGTTTCGCGCGAGGTGATCGCCGACTGCGTAGAGACTTCGGTCAACGGGCAGGCGATGGACGGCGTGCTCGTCTGCGGCGGCTGCGACAAGAACATGCCCGGCGGCATGATGGCCATCGCGCGCATGAACGTGCCCGGCATCTTCGTCTACGCCGGAACCATCAAGCCGGGCAGGTGGAAGGGCCAGGACCTTACCATCGTCAGCGCGTTCGAGGCGGTGGGCGCCTATGCCGCGGGCAAAATGAACAAGGACGACTTCATCGGCATCGAGAAAAACGCCTGTCCCACCGTCGGCGCCTGCGGCGGCATGTTCACCGCCAACACTATGTCCTCCTCGTT
Organism: Burkholderiales bacterium; assembly: GCA_052172655.1. Lineage (GTDB taxonomy): Bacteria > Pseudomonadota > Gammaproteobacteria > Burkholderiales > SG8-39 > 2-12-FULL-64-23. The sequence continues at coordinate 9,052 of JBQMQE010000056.1, read as the reverse complement.
CGAAGCGCTGGGCATGAGCCTGCTCGGATCCTCGCAGATGTCCTCGCCCGACGCGGAAAAAGCGGTGTCGGCCGCCGATTCGGCCCAGGTACTGGTCAACGCCATTCGCAAGCAGATCCTGCCGCGGCAAATCATCACGCGCAAGTCGATCGAAAACGCGATCAGCCTGGTGATGGCCACCGGCGGTTCGACCAATGCGGTGCTGCACTATCTCGCGATCGCCTCGGCGGCGGGGGTGAAGTGGAGCATCGACGACTTCGAGCGCGTGCGGCGCAAAGTCCCGGTGCTGTGCGACCTGAAGCCCTCGGGAAAATATGTGGCGGTGGATTTCCACCGCGCCGGCGGCGTGCCGCAGGTGCTCAAAATGCTGCTCGCGCACGGCCTGCTGCATGGCGAGTGCCTGACGATCACCGGCCGCACCATAGCCCAGGAATTGGCGGCGATTCCGGATGCGCCGCGCGGCGATCAGGACGTGATCCGCCAGTGGGACAAGCCCATGTACGCGCAGGGACATCTCGCCATTCTCAAGGGCAACCTCGCGCCCGAAGGCTGCGTGGCCAAGATTACCGGGCTGAAGAAAACATCCATCACCGGCCCGGCGCGCGTGTTCGACTCCGAGCCCAAGTGCATGGACGCGATCATGGCGAAGCGCATCAAAGCCGGAGACGTGGTGGTGATCCGCTACGAGGGACCGAAAGGCGGCCCGGGCATGCAGGAAATGCTTGCGCCGACATCGGCGCTCACCGGCCAGGGATTGGGCGAATCGGTGGGATTGATCACCGACGGCCGCTTTTCCGGCGGCACCTGGGGCATGGTGGTGGGCCACATCGCGCCCGAAGCCTATGTCGGCGGGCCGATTGCGCTGATCAAGGAAGGCGACTCCATCACCATCGACGCGAAAAAGCGCCTGATCCAGTTGAACGTCAGCGCCAGGGAACTCGCAGCGCGGCGCAAGAAATGGAAGGCGCCCAAGCCGCGTTACACCCGCGGCTTGCTGGCCAAGTACATGAAGCTGGTTTCGACTGCGAGCATAGGCGCGATCACCGACGGCAGTTTGTAGCGACGATCCGCGCGGACGACTTTTCGCCCGCGCAACATCTCGCTTCTACAAGTAGGGGGGCGCGATTTGAGTCGCCACGGATAGACACCATGCCCAACCGCCTCGCTCAAGAGACCAGCCCTTATCTGCAGCAGCACGCCGGCAATCCGGTGGATTGGTATGCCTGGGGCGAGGAAGCCCTGCAGGCGGCGCGTGCGCAGGATAAGCCCATTTTGTTGTCCGTCGGCTACTCCGCCTGCCATTGGTGCCATGTGATGGCGCACGAGTCCTTCGAGGACGTCGAAGTCGCGGCAGTGATGAACCGGCATTTCATCAACATCAAGGTCGACCGCGAGGAGCGTCCGGACCTGGACCAGATTTACCAGCTCGCGCAGCAGATGATCAGCCAGCGCCCGGGCGGCTGGCCGCTCACCATGTTCCTCACGCCCGCGCAGGAGCCGTTTTTCGGCGGCACGTATTTCCCCAAGACGCCGCGCCATGGCCTGCCCGGATTCGCCGATCTGCTGGCGCGCGTGGCCCAGTTTTACCACTCAGAACGAGCGCAGATCGCACACCAGGGCGAGGCCGTGGTCTCGGCCTTCGAGCGCATGCAGCCCGCGAGCCCGGCGCACCACTCGGAGTTCTCCGCCGGCCCGATCGATCGCGCAATGGAAGCTCTGGCGGCCAGTTTCGACGCGCGCTACGGCGGTTTCGGCGCGGCGCCCAAGTTCCCGCATCCGACCGATCTCGAGCTGTGCCTGCGGCGCCACGCCCTAAGCGGCGCGCGACCCGACGCCGGCGGCGTTGAAGGCGGTGCGAGTGGGACAGCCGCGGCGCAGCAGGCCGATCCATTGCGCATGGCGATCTACACGCTCGGCCGCATGGCTGTGGGCGGCATCTACGATCAGCTCGGCGGCGGCTTCTGCCGCTATAGCGTGGACGCGCACTGGCTGATTCCGCACTTCGAGAAAATGCTCTACGACAACGGGCCCTTGCTTGAACGCTACAGCGACGCCTGGACGTTGACGCGCGATCCGCTGTTCGCCGAAGTAGTCGAGGAAACCGCCGCCTGGGTCATGCGCGAGATGCAGTCTGCGGCAGGCGGTTATTACTCCAGCCTGGACGCCGATTCGGAGCACGAGGAAGGCAGATTCTACGTGTGGACGCCGCAGCAAGCGCGCGCGCTGCTCAGCGAGGAAGAATACGCCGTGTGCGCGCCTTTCTATGGCCTGGACCAGGCCGCCAATTTCGAGAGCGGGTATTGGCATCTGCATGTGGCGCGCGGACTGGACGAGATCGCCAAGAGCGTGGGCCGGCCCGCGCAGGAATGCGGCGCCCTGCTGGCCCGCTCGCGCGCCAAGCTGTTCGCGGCGCGCGAGCTGCGCATCCGCCCCGGGCGCGACGAGAAAATCCTGACGAACTGGAATGCGCTGATGATTCAGGGCATGGCGCGCGCTGCGCGCGTATTCGGACGCGCCGAGTGGCTGGACTCGGCGCGCGCTGCGCTCGATTTCATCCGCAGCACGCTGTGGCGGGAGGAGCAGGGTGCGCAGCGAGCGCGCCTGTTCGCGACCTGCAAGGACGGCCGGGCGCATCTGAACGCGTATCTGGACGATTACGCCTTCCTGCTCGCCGCGTTGATCGAACTCATGCAGGCCGATTTTCACCGGCGCGACCTCGAATTCGCCGAGGACCTGGCCGGGGTGCTGTTGGAACAGTTCTACGATCCCGTGTCCGGAGGGTTCTTTTTCACCAGCCACGACCATGAAAAGCTGATCCACAGGCCTAAACCGGGCTACGACAGCGCCACGCCCTCGGGCAACGGGGTGGCGGCGTTCGCACTGCAGCGGCTGGGGCATATCACGGGCGAATCGCGCTACCTCGACGCCACCCTGCGCACACTGCAGTTGTTCTATCCGGCGCTGGCGCAGCATTCCACTGGCTGCGCCAGCCTGCTGATGGCACTGGAGGAGTCGCTCGAACCGCCGCGCGTGGTCATACTGCGCGGGCCGGAAGGACAAATGCGCGAATGGCGCCAAATCCTGGACCAGATGTATCTGCCGGCCACGTTGATCCTCGCGCTTGCGCCCGGGGTGGCGGACCTGCCGCCACTGCTGGCCAAGCCTATAGCGCCCGAGGCTGTCAACGCCTGGGTGTGCCAGGGCGTTATTTGCCTCGCGCCCGTAGATAATCTGGACGGGCTGCTGGGTATACTCAAATCAGATAAACTCCGGTAGCATGCCGCAGCTTGGCATACCGACTCTTTCCCAAGGAGAACCTGTGAAAACCTTAGTAACCTGTTTGTTCGTTTCGGCCGGGCTGCTCGCCAGCGCAGGCAATGCGCTCGCTCAAGAAGCTCTGGCAAAGAAATACAACTGCCTGGCCTGCCACGCCGTGGACAAGAAGCTGATCGGCCCGTCCTATAAGGACGTCGCGGCCAAGTACAAGGGCAATGCCGGCGCCGAGGCCAAGTTGATCGCCAAGGTCAAGAATGGCGGCAGCGGCACCTGGGGCCAGATTCCGATGCCGCCCAATGCGTCCGTGCCGGACGCAGATGTCAAGGCCTTGGTGAAATGGGTGCTGTCGATCAAGTAGATCCAAGCTGCGCAACGAGGGACTGGAACCGGAACTGCGGTGTCTAGCGCCGGCCGGGCTGGTCCGCAGCGTTATGATGATTTGACATTATCGAGGGAGCGCTCCATGCAACGCACGCAAGTCAGTCTCGCCATTTTCGCCGCAGTCGCGGCCCTCACTTTCGCCGGTTGCGGCGAAGAGAAGAAGCCACAACCCGTAGTCGCCGCGGCGCCGCCCCCGCCCCCTCCGGCGCCCATGGTGGTGAAGCTCGGCCACGCAGGTCCGCTCACCGGAGGGATCGCCCACCTGGGCAAGGATAACGAAAACGGCGCGCGCCTGGCGGTTGACGAAGCCAATGCCAAGGGATTGAAGCTGGGCGGCAAGAGCGTCAAACTGGAATTGCTCACCGAAGACGACCAGGCCGATCCCAAGGTTGGCACCACGGTGGCGCAAAAGCTGGTCGACGCCAAGGTCGCAGGCGTGGTCGGCCATCTGAACTCGGGTGTGACCATTCCGGCCTCGTCTATTTATAACCAGGCCGGTATTCCGATGATCAGCGGTTCGGCGACCAATCCCCAACTGACCGAGCAGGGTTTCAAGAACGTGTTCCGCGTGGTCGGCCGCGACGATCAGCAGGGACCGGCGATCGCCAGCTACCTGGCGAGCGAAGTCAAGCCGAAGACCGTGGCGGTGATCGATGATGCCACCGCCTACGGCGAGGGCCTGGCGAACGAGGTCGAGAAGACGCTGAAAGCGGATGGCATAAAAGTGCTGCCGCGCGAAAAGGGCACCGACAAGACCGCCGACTTCAAGGCGATTCTCACCAAGCTCAAGGGCAAGAAGCCGGACGCGGTGTTCTACGGCGGCATGGACGCGACCGGCGGCCCGCTGATGAAGCAGGCGCGCGAGCTTGGCATCAAGGCGGTGTTCGCGTTCGGTGACGGTGCCTGCACCGACAAGATGACAGAGCTTGCAGGCGATTCCGCGGAAGGGCTGCTGTGCTCGCAGGCCGGCCTCCCGGTCCAGGCCGCGAACAAGAAGTTCCTCGAAGCCTACAAGGCGAAATTCAATATCGATCCCATCCTGTACGCGCCGTTCACCTACGACGCGGTCAACCTGCTGATCGAGGCAATGAAGAAAGCGGACTCGCCCGATCCGGCGAAATACCTGCCGGAGCTCGCCAAGATCAGCTACGAGGGCGCTAGCGGCAAGATCGAGTTCGATGCAAAGGGCGACCGCAAAGACGCCGAGATGACGATTTTCACCATGAAAGGCGGCAAGATCGAGCCAATCGCAATCATCAAGGGCGGCAAGACCACCAAGTTCGAGGACTTCATCAAGGCTGCCGAAGCGGCGGCACCTGCCGCACCGCCTGCCGCGGCCGCTGCCGAGGCACCCAAAGCCGCGGCGGAACCGGCGAAGGCCGCAGAGCCGGCGAAAAAGTAAGCGCAGCGGGTTGATTCGCATCCTGTTCGCAGCAACAACGGCGCCTTCGGGCGCCGTTTTTTTGGGCGGGTGCGCGGCCTGTCCGGGCAACGCGACGGACGGCCGCCGGCCCCGCCCGGTTAGGACCGGCACGCAGCCGCGGCCGACCTTGAGCGGAACCGCTTTGCGTTCTTTGCGCCTTTGCGTTTAAATCCGCTCAGGCATGGACATTTTCCTACAACAGATCATCAACGGGCTCACCCTCGGAAGCGTCTACGCCATCGTCGCGCTGGGCTATACCATGGTGTACGGCATCATCCAGTTGATCAACTTCGCCCATGGCGAGCTGGTGATGATAGGCGCGATGGTTGCATTCTCGGTGATCGGCGCGCTCGCCGACACGGCGCTGCCGCCGGTACTGATCGTCCTCGCCGGGATACTGGCCGCGATCCCGGTGTGCATGCTCGTGGGTTACACCATGGAGCGCGTCGCTTACCGGCCGCTGCGCGGCGCGCCGCGGCTCGCGCCGCTGATCACGGCCATCGGCATCTCGATCATTCTGCAGCATCTGGCGATGCTGGTGTGGAGTCGCAACCCGCTGGCTTTTCCGCAGATCATCCCGCTGGTCCGCTTCTATGTCGGCGGCGCGATTATCACCGGGGTGCAGATTGCCATCATCCTGACTTCGGTGTTGATGATGGGAGGGCTGACATTGATGGTCTATCGCACCAAGTTAGGCATCGCCATGCGCGCGACGTCGCAGAACCCGCAGGTCGCGGGCCTGATGGGCATAGATATCAACCGCATCATCGCTTTCACGTTCATCGTCGGCGCGGGCCTGGCGGCGGTCGCCGGCGTGATGGTCGGCACTTACTACGGCATCGCCCACTACAGCATGGGTTCGCTGCTGGGCATGAAGGCATTCTCGGCGGCCGTGCTGGGCGGCATCGGCAATCTTGCGGGGGCGATGCTGGGCGGCATCCTGCTCGGCATTGTCGAAGCCTTGGGGGCAGGCTATATCGGCGATCTGACCAATAACGTTTTCGGCAGCAATTACCAGGACGTGTTCGCTTTTATGGTGCTGATCGCGGTGCTCGTGTTCCGGCCCTCCGGATTGCTCGGAGAGCGGGTAGGAGACCGCGCTTGAAGCCCACGGCGCATTACGCCGGACGCGAGGCGGGATGGAAGGAATGAATATTTTCGCCAATCCGCGAGCGAAGTGGTTTGGTGTCGCGCTGATCGCGATCGCGCTCGTCGGACTGCCGTTCGCGCTCGCTTCGGCGGGAACGGCTTGGGTGCGCATTGCCAATCTCGCCATCCTGTTCACGTTTCTGTCGCTCGGCCTGAATATCGTCGTCGGCTTCGCCGGGCTGCTCGACCTGGGATATATCGCTTTCTATGCGGTGGGCGCCTATGCCTATGCCCTGCTCGCGTCGCCGCATTTCGATTTGCACCTGCCGTTTTGGGTGATTTTGCCGATAGGCGGGCTCGTCGCCTGCCTGTTCGGCGTGCTGTTGGGCGCGCCCACGCTCAAATTGCGCGGCGACTACCTCGCCATCGTCACCCTGGGCTTCGGCGAGATCGTGCGCATTTTCCTCAACAATCTGTCGCAGCCGATCAACATCACCAACGGCCCGCAGGGCATCTCGCGCATCGATCCGTTCAGCTTCGGCTCTTTCAGCTTCAGCCAGAATGAGACCATTTTCGGCCTGGCGTTTTCCGGGCCGATCAAGTACTACTACATCCTGCTGGCCCTGCTGCTGCTGGCCATCGTGGTCAACCTGCGGCTGCAGCATTCGCGCATCGGCCGCGCCTGGGAGGCAATACGCGAAGACGAGGTCGCGGCGCGGGCGATGGGCATCGACACCACGCGCATCAAACTGCTCGCATTCGCCATGGGCGCCTCCTTCGGCGGTATCGCCGGCGGCATGTTCGCCGCCATCCAGGGTTTCATCAGCCCGGAGAGCTTCGTCCTGGTCGAATCCATCATGGTGTTGTCCATGGTGGTGCTGGGCGGGATGGGCAATGTCTGGGGTGTAGTGCTGGGCGCGGTGTTGCTTTCTTTCGTGCCCGAACTGCTGCGCTACACGGTCGAGCCGCTGCAAAAATCGCTGTTCGGGCGGTCGATCATCGAGCCGGAGGTGATACGCATGCTGCTGTTTGGCCTGGCGCTGGTGTTGATGATGCTGTACCGGCCGGCGGGCTTGCTGCCCTCGGCGGTAAGAAAGCGCGAGCTGGCGAAACCGGAGGGGCGGGCGGGATGAGCAGGGAGCAGGCGCCCCATCTGCAGGAAGGGGATGCGACCGGCCGCGATTGCCGCCCGCCGCCGGCGGTGCCCATGCTCGAGCCAGGACAGAGGTTCGGAGGCGCCTTGCTCGAATGCACGCGACTGGACAAGCGCTTTGGCGGCGTGCTGGCGCTGGCCGAGGTCGGATTCAGCATCAATCGCGGCGAGATCTACGGGCTGATCGGCCCCAACGGCGCCGGCAAGACCACGCTGTTCAACGCGCTCACCGGCATTTACGCCTGCGATGCGGGCGGCTTCAGTTTCGCGGGTGAGCCGCTGGCGGGCTTGAGGCCCGATCAAATTGCGGCGCGCGGCATCGCGCGCACGTTCCAGAATATCCGCCTGTTCGGCAACCTCTCCGCCCTGGACAACGTGATGATAGGGCGCCACGTGCGCACGCGCGCCGGCGTGTTTGGCGCGATCCTGCGCACGCGCGCCACGCTAGACGAGGAGGCGGCGATCGAGAAGCGTGCGCTGGAACTGCTTGGGTATGTGGGCATTGCGGCGCGCGCCAACGACGTGGCGCGGCAGCTCCCTTACGGCGACCAGCGGCGGCTGGAGATCGCGCGCGCCCTCGCCACCGAGCCGAAGCTGTTGGCGCTGGACGAGCCGGCCGCCGGCATGAACGCCACTGAAACGCTGGAGCTGAAAAAGCTGCTCGAGCGCGTGCGCGCCGACGGCACCACGATCCTGCTGATCGAGCACGACATGAAACTGGTGATGGGCCTGTGCGACCGGGTGCTGGTGCTCGATTACGGGCGCAGGATCGCCGAAGGCTCGCCGCGCGAAGTGCAGCGCGACCCGCGCGTGATCGAAGCGTATCTTGGGGCGGCATGAGCAGGGAGCAGGGGCCCCAGCCGGAGGATGGGGATGCGACCGACCGCGATTGCCGCCTGACGCCGACAGTGCCGATGCTCGAAACACGACCATGGATCGGAGGCGGCGGCGCATGAACCTGCTCCAATTGCGGCACCTGGAGGTGGCCTATGGCGGCATCAAGGCGGTCAAGGGCATAGATCTCAGCGTTCCCAAAGGCGAGCTGGTGTGCCTGATCGGCACCAACGGCGCGGGTAAGACCACCACCCTCAAGGCTATCGCCGGTTTGTTGCCGGTTGCAGCGGACGCGGTCCTCTACGACGGCGCGCCGATTGGAGGCACGCGATCGTTCGAGCTGGTGCGCCGCGGCCTGGCCCTGGTGCCGGAGGGCCGCGGTGTGTTCGGCCAGCTCACGGCAGAGGAGAACCTCGCCATGGGCGCCTATGTGCGCGACGATGCCGCGGCCGTGAAGCTGGATCTGGAGCGCGTGTTCAGTCTGTTCCCGCGACTGGCTGAGCGGCGCAGTCAATCCGCCGGCACGCTCTCCGGCGGCGAACAGCAGATGCTCGCCATCGGCCGGGCGCTGATGAGCCGGCCGAAGCTATTGTTGCTGGACGAGCCCAGCATGGGACTCGCCCCATTGATGGTGCACAAGATTTTCGAAACCATACTCGAGGTGGCGAAGGAAGGCGTGACCATACTGCTGGTGGAACAGAATGCCCGGCTGGCGCTGGAGGTCAGCAGCCGCGGCTATGTGATGGAAACCGGATTGATTACGCTGTCGGGGCCGGCGCGCGATCTGCTCGTCGATCCGAAAGTGCGCGCGGCCTACCTCGGCGAGGCGGATTGATATTAAATGAGGTCCTAAGCGGAATGGCACTTACTTAAGCCTCAACGGCATAGGCGTATGA
>JBQMQE010000055.1:0-21631 GCA_052172655.1 Burkholderiales bacterium | reverse complement strand
CGCTGACTATCTGCTCGCGTCACCGGGGCGCAATTGTAAATAATGCCTTAATGCGCCTGTTCCCAGTTTGCACCCCACCCACGTCCACGTCCACGACAAGGGTTGCGACAACGCGAAGAACGCATCCGGCCGCTCGGCCGCCGCACCCCAAAGGCGACGCATCATTCGTGCAGGGTTGGGAGGACGGGGGTTGATTACTGTCGTTCGCGCAAGCCGCGCTGAACTAGCTTCGCATTGCCGCTGACTTTGTTGTCGTCTGCCGGCGACAGCACCAATCTCAAGCAATCCGCCTTTTAAGTTCCAATAGCCCGAAGGGCGTCGGGCTGTGGCGACAGCACAAATCTCAATTAATCCGCCTGTTAGGTCCCAATAAGCTCAGGAGTGTCGGGCTGTGGCGACAGCATCGCCCTTCAGAGCGGCGGTCAGCAATCAAGCAATTACAGCAACTCGCTGATCCAAAGTAAATAAATCGTTCTGGCACGGCGATTGCGTAATTGCGTACACCAACGGGAGTCGCGGCGGGGCTCTGGGCGGCGAGGGTGATGCCGCCTGCCCTCACCGGCAGCGTCTTCCGGACCCAGTTCCACCTAACCCCTTGCCGCCCAGAGCCTCGCCACGAAGCAACGGCAACAGGCAATGTCAAATTGGCAAGCCAAGCAAAAGGAGATTCAGATGCAACAACATTCACCGAACGGTTTCAGCAGACCCAGGTATGTAAAGGATGTTATGGAAAACCTGCTGAAACGAGCCGGCGCCACGATCACAGCACTCAGCCTGCTGATTATTGGTGCCCTGATTGCTGGCTGCGGCAGTGGCGGCGGTAGTGGCGACGGTGCGGATGTTTCGCCCCAGGTCGTCAGCGGCGTTGCCGCCACGGGCGCCCCCTTGGCCGGACAGGTAACCCTCAGGGATTCTTCCTCTGTACGAAAGGATAAGGTAACCGTTATCGCCAACGATGGCTCTTTCTCCATTGACGTCGCGGACATGCAAGCTCCTTTCCTGTTGAAGGCAACCGGGACCGCCGACGGAGTAAGCCGTACGATGTTCTCCTTTGCAGACAAGCCAGGCACCGCCAACATCAACCCGCTCTCAAGCGTGGCGCTGGCCAATGCCGCAGGCGTCGATGATCCCGCAACGGTCTTTGACAAACCCGATTCGGCCACGCTCGATAAGATCAAGTCTGCGATGCCGAGTTCCGTCGCGACCCTCCAGTCGAAGCTCAAGCCCTTGCTCGATGTCTTCAGCGTTGCGAGTGCCGATCCGGTCAAGGATCCGTTCAAGGCTGACCACGAAGGTCTTGACGCGGTGTTCGACAACGTGAAAGTTGTCCTCTCCAATGGCACCCTCACGATCACTAATGCAAGCACTGGCGCGGTCCTTTTCACCGCCCGGGTCAAAGAGGTCGAAGGCGGGCATTTTACTGACAACAATGACGATCTACCCAAGCCTGGTCCCCGCCCGGCTGCTCCGACCGGGGTGAAAGCCGTCGGCGGCGACGGCCAAGTAACCATCTCCTGGGACGCAGTCAGCAACGCGACCTCGTACAATATTTACTGGTCGACCAAATCCAACGTCCCGACGGAAGACGACGACCATCACGCCAAAAAGATAAGCGATGCCACCAGCCCCTATGTCCAGACGGGGCTCGATGCCGGCACTACCTACTATTACATCGTCAGGGCGATAAACAACGGCCGCAACGGCCGTAGAGGCCCCGCCTCGGCCGAAGTATCGGCGACCACGAGCGCCACGACGCCTACGCCGACAGTGCCTGCTGCACCGACGGGCGTAACCGCCACCGGCGGCACCAAACAGGCGACCCTCTCCTGGGCTGCCGTCACCGGTGCGACGTCATACAATCTGTACTCGTCCACCGCGACCGGCGTTACGACCACTAACGGCACGAAGATCAGCGGGGTAACGAGTCCCACCGTTCATACCGGGTTGACGGACAGCACAACTTACTTCTACATCCTTACGGCGGTGAACAGCGCCGGCGAGAGCGCCGCCTCCGTCCAGGTTGCGGCAACCACTCTTCTCGCCAATGCTCCGCCACCTACCGTTCCCGCCGCTCCGACCGGTGGTACCGCCACGGGTGGCGACAATCAGGTGACGGTTTCCTGGTCTGCGGTCACAGATGCGACCTCGTACAACGTTTATTGGTCAACCACATCGGGGGTCACAACCACAACCGGAACGCGGATCGCCGGAGTAACCAGCCCGTTTGTTCATACCGGACTTACCGCCGGCACCGCATACTTTTATATCGTCACGGCGGCAAACAGCGCCGGTGAGAGCGGTCCTTCTGTTCAGGCCACCGCGACCACCAACGCGGCACCTCTGGTCGTTCCCCCTGCGCCAACCGGAGTAACTGCCGTCGGCGGCGCCAAACAGGTGAGCGTCTCCTGGACCGCAGTTTCCGGCGCAACTTCGTACAACCTGTACTGGTCGACTACTACCGGGGTCACTATTGCTACCGGGACAAAGATTACCGGCGCAACGATCCCGTCTGTCCAGAGCGGGCTGGCTGACGGCACGGCGTACTTCTACGTTGTCACGGCGGTGAACAGCGCGGGTGAGAGCGTCGCCTCGTCCCAGGTTACTGCAACCACGACCGCCGCGGCGATTGACGGTGCCGCGCTCTATACGGCGAACTGCAGCGGCTGCCACGGTGCGCTGGCGACGTCAGAAATGCGGGGGAGAACCGCAGCGCAGACAACGAACGCGATTGCAAGCAACAGAGGTGGCATGGGAACCATCAATCTGACGCCAGAGCAGATAGCAGCCATTTCCGCTGCCTTGCTATAGACCTGCAGGCAGTTAGCAAACTCAAGGGCTCCGAAAGGAGCCCTTCCATTCCGGCATGATGCAACGAAGACCCGTCATTTTGTCAATCGAGGAAATCGCCGCTGTGAGCGTGCGCCTCACCGCCTCGGCGGCCTTGACGCGCATGGGCATCAAGGTTGATTCAACCGAGAAGACCGAGAGCGGCGAGTTGATAAAGGCTAATACGGCAAGCCGGCGGATCGAAATAGAACTGGAGCGTATCACCGCCAGCGCTACCCGCATGCGTGCCACAGCGAAGAACGGGGCGCCGCTTTACGACAGTCCCACCGCAACCGAAATTATCCTGCAGACGGAAAAGCTGATATGAATACGCTCCGCTCGCCGTATTGGGTCTAGTGCAACTAGACAATATCGCGGTTATCTCCTACGACAATGACTAACCAGAAAGGACATACAATGCTCAACGGATTCCGTAAACGTGATGTCTCGCGCTCGCCAAATGCACTCCCCGAAAGCCATTATGGTCAACTGCATCAGGCGCTGAGTACGGCGGCAGCCGCCGAGACAGTGAAACGCGAGGTACCTAAATCCGAGGTACCTAAATCCGAGGCGCCGCAAACTCAGGGGCCCGCCAAACCTTCCCAGCCCGGCGACAACGCAGTATGCAAATTAATCGTCGGTCCCGACATTAAGCTCAAAGGTGCTGAAATCACCGACTGCGATACGCTGGTTGTCGAAGGCCGGGTCGAGGCCTCAATGGATAGCCGCGTAATTCAGATTGCAGAGAAAGGCGTGTTCGTCGGGAAAGCCGGTATCGATGTGGCCGAAATTCGCGGCCGATTCGAGGGCGAGCTGACTGCACATAGTCAACTCGTCATCCATTCCACTGGACGCGTGTCGGGAACGATACGTTACGGCAAGATAGCGATCGAGGAAGGCGGCGAACTGTCGGGGGATGTCGCCGCTATCAGCTCAACCAAGGCCGCGGCAACCGGGAGTGCCTCGGACCAGAACCGCAAGCCCGCAACGGCGACGCCTTCGTCGCACGCGATCATGGGGGATGGCCGGAGCGCAAGCAGCGACAAATCGACAAGTGTGGCGCGCTCTAGTTGAGCCATACCGGTTGTGGTGCGCCCGGGGTTTGGTTCATGCCTTGGTCCAAGTCTGCAATCGCATCAAGTCAGAGGGTCGCTGCCGTGAGAATTGTCGTGTTGCTGCTGCTGGCGGCGTTGCCGGCATGCGCATCCCGGTCCCTGCGCGCGGGCGCGGACGATCCTGCGCAAGTGACAGAATCCATCAACCTCTCGGGCTTCCCGCCCGAATACAAGCGCGGCTTTACCGGCGGCTGCGAGAGCGCGAAGAACGTATTCGGCCGCTCGGCGCAGCGCCCCAAAGGAGACGCACCTTACGTGCAGGGCTGGCAGGACGGTCTTGATTACTGCAGTTCGCGCAAGCCGCGCTGAACCGCCTCCCTATCGCCGCTGACTCTGTTGTCGTCCGCAGGCGACAGCATAAATCTCAATTAATCCGCCTGTTAGGTCCCAGTAGGCCCAAGGCGTCGGGCTGTAGCGACAGCATCGCCCTTCAGAGAGCCTGCCCGAAATCAAGCAATTGCAGCAACTCGCTGATTCAAAGTAAAAAAATCCTTCTGGCACGGCGATTGCATATAGTCCGCCATGGCCACTGCCAACTCCGCTTACGACAGCTTCACCAAAGTCGTGAAACAAGCGACCGACATGGCCGAAGCCAATGTTACTGCCGCCACCGCGACCGTGGTGAAAGAAGCCGGCAAAAAGAAAGCTGCCTAAGCTTTCTCCAAGGAAACGCTGGCAGCTACTCCTCCTCCTTTGCTGTCAGCGGCCCCGAGGGCAACCTCGGGGCACCCTAGACCCCGGGCTCAGACCCGGGTTTTTTTTGCCTGGAACCCTATAGGGATCCCGGTTTTAAGACAGTGGTTTAAGCTGTGCGCTGTCATTAAGCTGTGCGCTGTCATAAGGAACGAGAAGTGATGAGCGAAGCGAAGAAGCGGAAGGCGCAGACCGTCCCCGCGCAGGTGACGCAGTCGATTAAACTTGCCGGCTTCCCGCCAGAATACAAGCGCGGATTCACGGCTGGCTGGGAAAGTGCATACGACAGAACATCCATGCGGCCGAAAGGCACCGGGTCCTTTGTGCAGGGCTGGCAGGATGGTCTGGATTATTGCAGCCCGCGCAAGCGACGCTGAACTACGTTCTTATCGCCGCTGAGTTCGCTGTCGTCTGCTGGCGACAAACAAAAATCCACGTGAATCAATCTGTTGACGCGGGCCGCCGGGCTGGCTTGTCGTGCGCCGACTACAACGACCTCTGGCTCGAGGATGTCCCAGCGCCCCAGGAAATGGTCTAACCAATTGAAAAACCACCACAAACGTATTCTGGCACAGCATTTGCGAGCAGGAGGAAGGTGATCGCTCAAGCCGTCGCCTTTCAGAACTTGTACAGGAGGAAATGATGAAGCTGAAGCAACCGCTTTTCCGCATCGCAATCGTCGCGCTCGCGTCCGCTGCGACTGCTGCAAGCGGCGTTGCGGACGCAGCTGACGGCAGTCGTCAGCCGAGCAAGCTGTTCCTGCAACTTGACATCAACCACGACGGATACGTCAGCCGCAGCGAGGCCGCCAGCGCGCGCGGATTCGACTAGGCGTTCGCGGACGCCGACGAGAATAGGGACGGCAAGCTCAGCGCAGACGAATTCGTCAAGGCGGAATCGATCCGCCAGCAGGTGGCCGAGTTCGCTGCGGACAGCGTCATCACCGCCAAGGTCAAGATGGGCTCTGATAAACGGCCCGGCCGCAAGGCTACGCGCCCTCCCTCCGCGTATCTGCCTAATCAACAGACGGACCGACCTTACAAGGAAGGACATGAAACTGCCAGAAGACATGAAACTCTACGTGGATGATCTTATGACCGCAAGCGCAAGGCCGTCGCTGGTTGAGGCCATCGTCCGCTACTGCGCGAAGGTGTGCGAAGACCACGCAAGAGAATATGGAGCAATCAAGGACCTCGAACTGAACGCATTCGACGTCGGTGTCGAGACTAACCAAGGTCGCGTGCTGCTCAGCGGGTTCGTCGATGACCGGCACCAGGCGCAGCGTGCCGTGCAACTGGCTTCGGCGGTGCGCGGCGTCGAGCGGGTCGAGCACGCGTTGAAACTGAAGTAAGGATTGCGGCGGGCGCACGACCCCTTGTGCGCCCGCCGGGCATCAACCGACAGGTAAAGGATAACTTACATGGAAAGCACCGATTTCAAAATGACACATCCGCTCGTGTTGGGCGCTGCTGCATCCGTGATGGTTGTCAGCCTGGCGGGCGCTGCCGCGAGCGGCGGACTATTGCCGAACGCGCGCTCCGACAAGATCGACACACCCGCGCAAAGAAGCGCACCCGCCGCCGACAGCGCCCGTCATGGCGTATCCAAGCTCGCAGCACGCGAGGACAGCGCGTGCGCGTCGTCGACGGCACTGTGGTCGCCCGTTCTTGAATCGCGCAACCCCGGCGAAATCGGAGGTCACCATGTAATACCGAGCGAAAAGTTATTTTGAATTGCTTACGTGGCTGTTACTGAATGGCCTCATGTGGGTCGGGGTCATCGGCATCGCCTAGAACCTGCTCAAGCCCGGCGGGTGGCTGTTCTGGATCATCGATCTCATCGTGCGCAACCAGCCAACCAGCTTCTACTCCCTCGCGGTCGGCGCGCTGGGGCTGGTCGCCGGCAAAGTCTGGCTCGACAACATTGATCCGCGCGCATTCTACGATCTGTTGACCGTAACCTGGGCATTCGCTGGGACGTTCTTCATCCTGAGCCTGCTGCTGGCGCTGTGATACGGCGGCAGCCGACTGGTGCATACGTCAACCCCTCCTTGAAAACCGAGAAGAACCTTGAATACATTTGACAGACACCTGATCCGCTTTCTGAGCGTCAGCCTTTGCTATTTTGACTTGCCCATCCGGTCGGCGCATGCCGAATTGGTATCGACCTACTTAGCATCACCGCCGCGAGTCAAACCGAATCAGCGCGGCAGAAACTCGAGGGATATCTGGAGCGTGAGGAAGTCCGCGCTGAGTTGGAGAAACACGGAGTAAAACCGGCCGCGGCCAAGGCGCGCGTCAACGCTCTGAGCGATGAAGAATTGGCGGCCATCGCAGGCAAGATCGACTCGCTGCCGGCAGGCGGTGAATTTATCGGCGCCCTGCTGTTCGTATTCGCTCTGCTGCTGGTCACGGACATCCCCGGTTTCACCAAAGTCTACAGCTTCACCCGGTCGGCCAAGAAGTAACGCCCTCCTCCCTGATGGCCGTACCGGCTTCGCGCCAGCACGCAAGCTGCGGGCGTTTTTCTTCCAACGTCATGCCGTTTGCAGCCGGCGCGCAAGCAAGCCGAAGCATGCGGCATTGCATCCGCCAGCGCCCGCATTTCCTGTGTCAACGGATTTCGGAGGTTAGTAATGCGCGATAGCACTCGATCCCAGGGCCTGCTGCTCAGCTTTCAGCAAATCCTGTCGCACGGGGTCATCACCATGCTTGCGGTGGCGATTGCATTTTCCCTGCCGCAGGCGGCCCAATACATTCTCTACGAATGGTGGCCGGTGGTGGAGAGAGACGCGAACCTCCTGCTTGCGACGGAAATCGGCATGGCTTCGGTCATGGTGCTGCTATTCAATTTTGCCAAGATCGCGTGGAGCAATCGGCAAAGAGTGGCGATGGCGAAACTGACCGCGCTCGCGTATGCGCGCGGTGGCCGCCGCGACTGGTTGTCGCGCCGGCGCGAACGCGCACTGGTCAAGCGGCTGTCGGCGGCGCGCGATGCCTGCATACTGACGCTGACCGGATACGATACCTTCGTCGACGAGCGCAGCCTGCTGCGCGGGGCGCTGCAATCCGCCTACGAGATTCGTGTCATGCTGGTCAATCCGGTCGGAAAGAGTTTGCGCCGGCACTTCGATTCGCTGCCGTCGGACATCACGCTGTTGTCTTTTCACAAAGAAATCGAGGCCAGCATCGCCTTCCTCGCGGAACTGCGCAAGGCGGGCAAGAAAATCACACTGAAATTCTACGAACATGAGCCGTTCTGGAAAGTGATTGTTCTCGGGGATCACGTCTGGGTGCAGCATTGCCATACCGGATTCGAAGTGAAACAGCAGCCGGAATACGTATTTGCTCTGCAGCACCACAATCCGCGAGAGGGCCTGTACATCCCGTTCTATATGCACTTCCTGGACCAATGGAGCCAGCCCTGCCACCCGGAATACGATTTCGAGACCAATGAGCTGGTCTATCGCGATGAAGCCGGAAACGAATGCGGACGCGCCGCCCACGGCGTACCGATCAACAATATTTATTTCCCGGTCAATGTACCAGCGTCCCCGGCCGAAACACCTCTAGTCATCCCCGGCGGCATGCCGGCCAGCGCCGACTCGCGCATGCAGGATTGAAGCCGGCGGCGCGCTCTCAATCGACCGAAGTGATGGCGCCGCAGTCTATAGCGATGATCTGGTCGACCATGCGCTCGGCGTGCTGCAGATCGGATTCGGAAAGAATTGCCGACGTGCCGTCGCGCTTCAGATCCACGACCACTTCCACCAGCCGGTGCGCGAGCGCCGGCACCACGCCTTCGAACGGCTCATCCAGCCCTTGCGCTGCTTCAGCCGCAGCGAGAGACGGCCGGCATCAGCGCGCAAACAGGCATCGTTTCACCGCCGCGTATCCAATAGAATGCTCGTGTTGCCGATGGCGCGCTAGGCTGCCCGGCGGCACCCGGAACGTTCTACAACACAGCAATTCGGTGACAATCTATGATCGCCAGGCAGCATCGAACGATCATCAATCAGGCAAATCAGATGACCAGAGCGCAGCCATGAGCACTGACCTCGCGCTGGCGCGTCTGCTGCAGCTCGCCAGCCCCGCCCTGCCGGTCGGCGCCTACAGCTACTCGCAGGGCCTGGAAGCTGCGGTGGAAGCTCACCTGGTGCGCGACGCCGCGAGCGCCGAGGGCTGGATCGGCGACGTGCTCGCCTACGCCGTAGCGCGGCTGGAAGCGCCTGTATGGTGGCGCCTGCATGCCGCCTGGTCGGCAGGCGATCCGGAGCGGGTGGCGCACTGGAACGACATTTTCCGCAGCACGCGCGAGAGCGCCGAGCTACGTGCCGAAACGCTGCAAATGGGTTATTCCCTGCAGCGGCTGCTGCTCGAACTCGGCGCGTTCGAAGACCAGTCGCTGGCGCAACTGCGCGGCATCACGGAGATCACTTTTCCTGCGGCTTTCGCTTTCGCGGTGGTGAAATGGGAGATCCCGGCGCGCAGCGCGCTGATCGCCTATCTGTGGGCCTGGCTGGAAAACCAGGTCATGGCGGCGCTGAAGTCGGTGCCGCTTGGGCAAACCGACGGCCAGCGCCTGCTGCTGTCGCTGGCTGCGTTGCTGCCCGCGATCGCCGATCAGGCTAGCGCGCTCGCCGACGAGGATCTGTGCAATTACGCGCCCGGCTTCGCCATCCTGTGCAGCCAGCACGAAACCCAGTACAGCCGTCTGTTTCGCTCTTAGGAGAAACGCATAACATGGGCAAAGCGCAAACCGCGAGCGCCGAGTCGCAACGAGCCAATCCCCTGCGGGTCGGCATAGGCGGCCCGGTAGGCTCGGGCAAGACCGCCCTCGCCCTGTCGCTGTGCCGGGCGCTGCGCGACAAATACCAGCTCGGCGTGGTCACCAACGACATCTATACCGAGGAAGACGCGCAATTTCTGGTGAAGAACGGCGCGCTCGCGCCCGAGCGCATCGTCGGCGTCGAGACCGGCGGCTGCCCGCACACCGCCATCCGCGAGGACGCCTCGATCAATCTCGAGGCGGTGGCGCGGCTGAACCAGATGTTCGGCGACCTGGACATCATTTTCATCGAATCCGGCGGCGACAACCTCGCCGCGACGTTCAGCCCGGAACTTTCGGACCTGACGCTGTATGTGATCGACGTCGCCGCCGGCGACAAGATTCCGAGGAAAGGCGGGCCCGGGATCATCAAGTCGGACCTCCTGATCATCAACAAGATCGACCTCGCGCCCATGGTCGGCGCTTCGCTCGAGGTGATGGAACACGATGCGAGGAAAATGCGCGGCGAGCGCCCGTTCGTGTTCACCAACCTCAAGACCGGCCAGGGTCTGGACACCATCGTCCGCTTCATTGAACGCCAGGGCCTGATGCAGTGAGCCCGCACGATTTGAGTCCGCTGCCCAACGACTGGCTGGCGCTCCTGGCCGTGGTGTACGCGCTGGGATTGAGGCACGGCATGGACCCGGACCACCTCGCGACCATAGACGGCATCGCGCGCAGCAATGCCGCGCGCAATCCGCGCCTGGCGCGCTGGTCGGGATTCCTGTTTTCCGCGGGCCACGGCGCCATGGTCATCCTGGTCGCGCTGGCCGTCAGCGTGCTGGCGCGGCAGTGGCAGACGCCGGCCTGGCTGGAAGCGCTTGGCGCCTGGATTTCAATCGCCTTCCTCTATGCGCTCGGCCTGCTCAACCTGCGCGGCGTATTTGCGACGCCTTGCGGCGAACTGGCCGCTCCCGCCGGCTTGAGAAGCCGGCTGTTCGGACGCGTCGTGCAGGTCGGCCATCCGGCGCTGATCGCCGCCGTCGGCGCGCTGTTCGCCCTGTCCTTCGACACGGTGAGCCAAGTGGCGCTGTTCTCGCTTACCGCCTCGAGCATGTCGGGCTGGGGCTTCTCGGTCACGCTCGGTGCGAGTTTCACGCTCGGCATGATGACCACCGACGGCGTGAACGGATTGTTCGTCGCGAAACTGCTCGCGTGCGCGGACCGGCGCGCCCTGGTCGCGTCGCGCGCGATGGGCCTTTCGATCGCGGGGCTGTCGCTGCTCGTGGGCAGCTACGGCCTCGCGCGGCTCATCGTTCCCGCCATGGCCAGCCACACGGCGGAGCGCGAACTGCTGTTCGGCTGCGCCGCGGCGGCTATCGTCGGTCTGAGCTTTGTTATCGGTTTGCGCCTGGCGCAGGCCACGGTACGCGTTCGCCCGCCTCGGAGAGCCTCATAAAACGAGGAGACCTGGGCAGGGAAGGAACGGTCACGGCCGGTGCATCACGCCGAAATAAGAGCGCCGCGAAGCGCGCATCCGGCTCGCATCGACACGAACCGGTGCGACGCTGCGCTGCGGCTTGCGCCCTACTTGCCTATCACCTTGCCGAAACGCACCCATTGCTTGCCGTCGAAGCGGGCCAGTTGCTCGGCCTGAATCGGCGCGAAGTCGGTCGCGCTGGTGTTGATTTTGATCCCCGGCAAGACGAGATCCGGCGCGAAATCCTTGAGGCTCGCCGCCTGCTTCATCACGTTCTCGCGCGTGAGATTGTCGCCGCATTGCTTCAGCACTTGCACCAGCGTCTGCGCCACCGTGTAGCCGTACACGTTGCCTCCGTCCTTCGTATTGCCCTCCGGATAATATTTCGCCATGAAGGCATACCAGTCTTTCATGCCCTTGTCGTTTTTCCACTCGGCGTCCAGCGAATCCTTGAGATACGCGGTGGTGATCAGGCCTACGGATTTTTCCAGACCTGCCGGCACCAGCACCGCCCCGATCGAGGCTGCAACGTTGTTCACATAGTGCACCGGCTTCCAGCCGATGTCGTAGACCTTGCGGATGGCCATGGCGCCGAACTTGGGCGTGGTGATGTTGACGAACACATTGGCGCCGGATCCCTGCAACTGGACAATCTGCGAGTCCACGGTCGGATCGCTGGTCTCGTAGGAAACCTTGGCGACGATCATGGTTTTTGCCTTGGCGCCAAGCTCGTCTTCGAAGCCCTTCAGCAAGTCCTTGCCGTAGTCGTCGTTCTGGTAGAGCACGGCCACTTTCGCATCCGGCTTGGTTTCCTGAATGTGCTTGGCGTAAATGACGCCCTCGGTCTGATAATTAGGCTGCCAGCCCATGGTCCAGGGAAAATTCTTCGCGTCATTCCATTTGGTTGCGCCCGTGGCGACGAACAGTTGCGGCACTTTCTTCGCGTTCATGTACTTGTGAATCGCCGAGTTCGACGGCGTGCCCAGGGACTGGAATACGAACAACACCTGGTCCTGTTCGACCAGGCGCCGCGCCATTTCCACCGCCTTGGGCGGGCTGTAGCCGTCGTCGACGCTGACGAAATTGATCATGCGCCCGTTGATGCCGCCCTCTTCGTTGATCTTCTTGAAGTACGCCGCCTCGGCCTTGCCGATGGTGCCGTAAGCGGAAGCCGGGCCGCTGTAGGGCATGATGTTGCCGATCTTGATTTCCTTGTCGGTGGCGCCCGTATCGTATTTTTTCTGCGCAAACGCCGATGTGCCGAGCGCGAGCCCGGCGATCACGGTCGCGGAAACTAACAATTGCCTGGTTGACATGCTGACCTCCTTTGCGTGAATTACAAAATGAGCGGACACGTCCCCTCACCCCCTCCTAATCAAAGGCTGCATCGGGCGCGCCGAGACAACCTCCGAAATTCGAATTTACTCCTGACGGCGGGCCGCTCTGGCCTTGAACCGCGCCCATCCCATGCGGATGGCGCCCGCCACGCCTACCGGCATCAGGTACATGAACCCGATCAGGAACACGCCGTAGATCGCCCACGGCGCCGCCTTGGAAATCTGGTCGGCGATGTTGGGCACGAACTGGATGAATATCGCGCCGTAGATCGCGCCCGGGATCGATGCCAGGCCGCCGATCACGATGCCGACGAGGAAGGTAATCGACAGAAAGATGTTGAAGCTGTCGGGCGCCACGAACTGCACCGCGATCGCCCCCAGAGCGCCGGCGACGCCGGTGTACATGGCGCTTACGCCGAACGCGAGCGATTTGTACAGCGCATTGTTCACGCCCATCGCCTCCGCCGCGACCGGCTGGTCGCGGATGGCGACGAGCGAGCGCCCGACGCGGCCGCGCAGCAGGTTCCAGCCGAGCAGGAACATGACCAGCAGCACCGCCAGCGTGAAATAGAAAAGCCACTGATCCTGGTTGAGCGGCAGGCCGAAGGGCGGGTCGGGCTTGATGATGACGATGCCCTGCACGCCGCCGGTCCAGTGCTCGAGATGCTTTTCCTTGAGCACCTGCGGCATGGAAACGCCCAGCGCGAACGTGGCCAGCGCGAGATACAGGCCTTCGAGCCGCAACGCGGGCAGGCCGAACAGAAAGCCGACGGCGAGACAGACGACACCGGCCACCGGCACGGTGAGATAGTAGGGAACGCCGAACTTGTCCATCAGGATCGCGGCGACGTACGCGCCGATAGCGTAGAACGCGCCGTGGCCGAGCGAAATCTGGCCGTTGTAGCCGGTGAGGATATTGAGTCCGAGGAGCGCGATCGCGTACACCAGCACCAGCGTCAGTTGGAACGTGCGGTAATTGCTCACCATGAACGGCAGCGCGCACACGATCAGCAGCAGCGCGACCAGCGCAATGATCCGGTTCTTGTTCATCGCGCTTGGGGCGGCGCTCACGGGCGGTTTTGTCGTCATGCGTTCATACCCTGGTCACGTGCACTCTGCCGAACAGGCCCGAGGGCCGGACCACGAGGACCCCGACGATGAGCACCAGCGCGAACGCGAGCTTGAGTTCGTTGCCGATCACATAGGCGCCGAGCAGGTTCTCCAGCACGCCGACGATGAAGCCGCCGAGCACGGCGCCGCCCGGATTGTCGATTCCGCCCACCAGCGCCGACGCGAAGGCGTACAGCAGGATGCCCGCCATCATGTTCGGGTCGAGATAAACCGTGGGCGCGACCATCATGCCGGCGACGGCGCCGATCGCCGCGGCGAGGCCCCAGCCCAGCGCCAGCATCCAGCCGACGCGGATGCCGACCAGGCGGCTCGAATCGGGGTTCTGCGCGGCGGCGCGCATCGCCAATCCCAGCGGGGTGAAGCGGAAGAATGCGTATAGCAGCAGCAGCACCACCAGGGTGACGCCGACGGCGCCGATCTGGTGCGAGGAAAAGAAATGGCTGCCCAGATGCACCGGCTCTTTCGGGAACGGGCTCGGAAACACCTTGATGGTGTAGGTGTAGATCCAGCCGGCGAGACTGTTGAATATCACCAGCAGGCCGATGAACACCACCACCACCGAGAGCACCGGCGCCCGCTCCACCGGGCGCATGATAATGCGCTCGATCAGCACCCCGAGGACGAACGCGGTCACCACGGTGAGGAAAAACGCCGGCCAGTAAGGCATGCCGGCGTCGATCAGTGTCCAGGCGATATAGGTCGAGAACATGGCGATTTCGCCCTGGGCGAAATTCACGTGGTGCGTTGCCTGGTAGATCATCACCAGCGCCAGCGCGACGCTGGCGTAGATGCCGCCGGTGGCGAGACCGGCAAATACCTGATTGAGGAAGGCGTCCATTGATTGTGTGCTGCCCTAGTAGCCCAGATACGAGCGCCGCACGGCGTCGTTCTGCCTGATTTCGCCGGCGCTGCCCGAGAGCACCACGCGGCCGGTCTCGATCAGATAGGCGTGGTCGGCCAGATCCAGGGCCATCGCCGCGTTCTGCTCCACCAGCAGGATGCTAGTCTTCTCGCTCTGGTTGATCGCGCGCATGATATCGAAGATCTCGCGCACGATCAGCGGCGCCAGTCCGAATGAGGGTTCGTCCAGCAGCAGCAGCCGCGGCCGCAGCATCAGCGCGCGCGATACCGCCAGCATCTGCTGCTCGCCGCCGGAGAGCGTGCCGGCCTGCTGATGGCGGCGCTCCTTCAGCCTCGGGAAATAGGCGTAGATGCGCTCGAAATCCTGCTCAACCCCTCGCCTGTCCTTGCGCACATAGGCGCCCAGGCGCAGGTTTTCTTCGGTTGAGAGATTGACGAAGGTGCCGCGGCCGTCGGGAACGTGGGCTATGCCCAGCCGCACGATGTCCTCGGTGGCCTTGCGCTCGATACGCGCGCCGCCGAAGCGGATCTCGCCCGAGGTCTGCACCATGGCGCACAGCGCGCGCAGCGTCGTCGTCTTGCCGGCGCCGTTGGCGCCGAGCAAGGCCGTAATCGATCCATCTTCGAGAGCAAAGTCGATGCCGTGCAGCACCCGCGTCGGTCCGTAGGCCGCGCGCAGATTCGAAACTTCCAGCAGCGCCGCCATCAGGCGCTGGTTCCCAAGTAGGCCTGCACCACCTCCGGATGCTGCTGCACCTCGGCCGGCGTGCCCTCGGCGATCTTGCGTCCGAAGTTGAGCGCCACCACCTTGTCCGATACGTTCATCACCAGGCTCATGTGGTGTTCCACCAGAAGCACCGTGACGCGAAGCCGGTCGCGGATGTCGCGGATCAGTTTGCCCAACGCGTGCACCTCCTCGTGATTGAGACCGCTGGCCGGTTCGTCGAGCAGCAGAAGTTTGGGCTCGCTCGCGAGCGCGCGCGCCAGCTCGACGCGCTTTTGCGTGCCGAACGGAAGATCGGACACACGCTTGCCGGCCGCCGCCTCCAGGCCGAGGAATGCGACCAGTTCGCGCGCTTTTTCGGCGGACGCGCGTTCCTCCTGCGCCACCCGCGGCAGGCGCAGCGCATTGGAGAGAAAACCGCTGCTGGTGCGGCAGTGGCGGCCCAGCAGCACGTTGTCGAAGACCGTCATGGTGCGAAACAGCGCCAGGTTCTGAAAGGTGCGGCCAATGCCCGCTGCGGCGATGCTGTGCCGCGGGATGGCGAGCAAGGGCCGGCCGTCGAACACGATCTCGCCGCTGTTGCAGGCATAGAGCCGCGACAGGCAGTTGAACAGCGTGGTCTTGCCGGCGCCGTTGGGCCCGATCAGGCCCGCGATCTGCCCCGGGGCGATGGCGAAGGAAACGCCGTCGAGCGCGACGATGCCGCCGAAGTGCACCGACACGTCCGCGACAGCCAGCAGGCTGTTCTCCCCCGTCGCTTGGGTCTGCAGCATCCCTCCTCCTGTACCGGCTTAGCGCGCCCCAAGGCATGGCCCTGGTTCGAACTTGTCCCGGCAGTCCCGGTCTTTGCCAGAATCCGCCCACTACGTCCGTCCCGCTTTTCTGCCGGGGACGGTACGCACCGCACCCCCATACTTCCACAAAACGCAGCCGGCGTAAAGCCGCGCCGGCGAATAACATCAGCCGCTGTTGCGCAATCCTGCGGTAAGCCCGTTGATGCTCAAGTGTATGCCGCGCCGCGTCAGGTCGTCGGTGTCGCCCGCGCGATAGCGGCGCAGCAGCTCGATCTGCAGGTGGTTGAGCGGATCGAGATAGGGAACGCGGCTGCGGATGCTTTGCGCCAGCTCCGGATTGTCGGCGAGCAGCCCCGGCTGCCCGGTGATCTGCAGCAGGTAGCCGACGGAATTGTTCAGCTCCGCCACTATGCGCGCGAGCACCTGCTCGCGCAGCGCCGCATCCTGCAGCAACTCGGCGTAGCGCGAGGCGATCGACAGGTCGGTCTTGGCGAGCACCATGTCCATATTGGACACGACGCTGCGGAAAAACGGCCAGCGCCGGTACATCTGTCTCAAGGTGTCCATGCCTTGCGGGTTTTCGCCGAGCCAGGCCTCGACGGCGCTGGCAAATCCGTACCAGCCGGGCAGCAGCACGCGGCACTGCGCCCAACTGAACACCCAGGGAATCGCGCGCAGGTCCTCGATGCGCCAGGAGGCCTTGCGCGCCGCCGGCCGGCTGCCGATGTTGAGCTCGGCGATCTCGGCGATCGGCGTGGTCATGCGGAAGTAGTCGACGAAACCGGGCGTGTCGTAGACCAGCCGGCGATACGCCCGATACGCGTGCGCGCTGAGCGCCTTCATGACCTCGGCGTACTGCAGCGTCGCCGCGTCGGCGTCGTGCGCATGCGGCAGGCTGGCCTCCAGGGTGGCCGCGACCAGGGTTTCCAGATTCTCGCGCCCCAGCTGCGCGTCGGCGTATTTGCTGTCGATGATCTCGCCCTGTTCGGTCAGGCGCAGCATCCCGTCGACGCTGCCCGGCGGCTGCGCCAGAATGGCCTCGTAGGCGGGTCCGCCGCCGCGGCCGACGGTGCCGCCGCGCCCGTGGAACAGGCGCAGGCGGATGTCGTATTTGCGGAACACCTCGACCAGGCTCGCTTCGGCCTGGTACAACGCCCAGTTGGCGCTGACATAGCCCCCGTCCTTGTTGCTGTCGGAGTAGCCGAGCATGATCTCCTGGATGTTTCCGCGCGCATCGAGCCAGAGGCGATAGGGTTCGAGCGCGAACGCCTGGGACATGATGCCGCCGCAGCGCTCGAGGTCGGTTATGGTCTCGAACAGCGGAACGATGTTGAGCGCGAGGCGCGCCGGCTCGCCCGGCGCGAGCAGCCCGACTTCCTTCAGCAACAATCCCACCTCGAGCAGGTCGCTGACCGAGGCGCAGTTCGAAATAATGTAATTCTGAATCGCGATCGCGCCGAAGCGCGCGTGGATGTCCGCCGCCGCTTGCAGGATCTCGAGTTCGCCGGTCAGCGTTGCGCTGTACTCCAGGTGGCGCGAGTACAGCAACCGCGGGCTGGCCAGTTCGCGTGTCAGCAAGTCCACCCGCTCGGGCTCGGGCAGCGCCGCATAATCGTCGTGCACGCCGGCAAGGTGCAGCAGCTCGGCCACCACCCGTTCGTGCACCGCCGAATTCTGGCGCAAGTCGAGCGAAGCGAGATGGAAGCCGAACACCTCGACTGCGCGCGCGAGCGGCTGCAGCCGCCGTTCGGCCAGAGCTGCCGAGCCGTGGTTGGCAAGCGAGCGGGCGATGGTGTCCAGGTCCGCGTGCAGATCCGCGCTAGAGCGGTAGGGCTCCCTCGCCGCATTCGGCTCGCGCGGCGGCACGTAGCCGCAGAGCGCGCGCGCGGTCGCCGCCAGCCGTGCATAAACACCCGTCAGCGCGCGGCGATAGGGCTCGTCCCGGCGGAAAGGGGAATCGTCGCCGGAGGCATCGGCGAGCGCCAGCAGCTCGGGCGTCACGTTGACCAGGCGCGCGGCGATCGAGAGTTCCCCGCCGAGCTGGTGGATCTGCGCCAGGTAGTGCGCAAACGCCAGCCGCGCCTGGCGCTCGAGCGCGAGGCGCAGCACGTCGGCGTTGACGCTAGGATTGCCGTCGCGGTCCCCGCCTATCCAGGAACCCATGCGCAGCAGAACGGGCAGATGCCTCGCCGTGCCGGTGTGCCGTGCCAGCGTGTGCTCCATCTGCGCATACAGCCGCGGGATCTGCTCGAGGAAGGTGTCGCGGTAATAGGCGAGCGCGTTGTCGATCTCATCGACCACGCGCAGCTTGGTCAGGCGCAGCATCGCCGTCTGCCACAGGGTCAGGATCCAGGTGTAGAGCTCCTGCGCGAGTTGCGCCTGTTCGTCGGGCAGCAACTGCTCGCGATCGCGCCGCTCGAGCAGCCGCGCAATTTCGCGCTCGCAGTCCAAGGTGCTTTTTCGTTTCACCTCGGTCGGATGCGCGGTCAGCACCGGGCTCACCAGGGCGCTGTCAAACCAGGTCCGGAGCGCCGCGGCACCCACGCCGGCCGCCTCGATCTGCGCCAGAGCACGCGCGAGGCTGCCCGCGCGCGGCGGCAGCCCCGCGCGCAACCAGGCGCGGCGTTTCCTCTTTTGGTGGCGGTCCTCGGCGATATTGAGCAGATGCAGGAAGTAGCTGAATGCGCGCACCACATCCAGACTCTGGCGCCGCGACAGGCCGTCCAGAATTCCCGCCAGCTCGGCGCGCACCGCGCCGGCCTCGCCCGGCTCGGCGCGGCGAAAGCGCACCGCTGTCTGGCGCACGCCCTCTATGAGTGCATAGCCGGCCTCGCCGGTGCGCTCCTGCAACACCCTGCCCAGCAGCCGTCCCAGCAGGCGCACGTCTTCGCGCAGTTCGGCTTCGAGGTCGGGTTGGTTGTTCACCTTCGGCTCGCTCATGGCGGGTTCGCTCAGATCAAGGTCGAGCGCGTTCGAGGATGCTGTCCGCGACAAAAGGGTTCGATTCGCGCTCCTCGCCGAAGGTCGAAGTCGGCCCGTGGCCGGGGATGAAGGTCACATCGCGTCCCAAGGGCCAAAGCTGCTCGCGGATGGAGCGGATGAGCGTGGCGTGATCGCCGCGCGGCAGATCGGTGCGCCCGATCGAACCGGCGAACAGCACATCGCCCACCAACGCCAGGCGGTACTCGGGGCTGAAGAAGATAATGTGGCCGGGCGTGTGGCCGGGGCAGTGGCGCACCTGCAGCTCCACGCTGCCAAAGCGCACGCTGTCGCCGCCTGAGAGCCAGCGCGCCGGCGTGAACGAGCGCAATTGCGCGAAGCCGAAGCGCGGGCCCTGCTGCGGCAGGTCGTCGATGAGGAAGCGGTCGTCGATGTGCGGCCCCTCGACCGGCAGGCCGAGGTCCTGCGATAGCTGCGCGGTCCCGCCGCAGTGATCGATGTGGCCGTGGGTGAGCAGGATTTTCTCCAGTTCCACCCCCTGTTGCTTCACCGCATCGAGGATCAGCTCCAGGTCGCCGCCCGGATCCACCACCGCAGCTTTATTAGTTTGTTCGCACACCAGCAGCGAACAATTCTGCTGGAACGGGGTGACCGGAATGATGGTGACTTTCACGCGACCTCGAGAAATCGGGCGGCTCGGCTGAGTCGCAGTCTGGATTCTACCCGTTCGGCCCGGCCGGTCGCGCGGCGCCGACGCCGGATCAGAGCATTGCCAGCGAACTTGCTCCCTTGGGCGGTGGAAACAACTGGTCGAGTTCGGCCAGCTGCGCCGCCGTCAGCACATGCTCGAGCGCGCCCAGATTCTGTTTCAGCCGCTCGCGGCTGCCGGTCTTCGGAATCACGATCACGTCCTCGCGCGCGAGCAGCCATGCGAGCGCGGCCTGCGCCGGCGTCATGCCATGGCGCCGCGCGAACTCGGCGAGTTTGCGGTCGCCGGCGAGCCGCGCCTGCTCCAGCGGCGAATACGCCATCACCGGCAAGCGCCGCTCTCGCAGCCAGGGCAGCAAATTCCACTCGATGCCGCGGCGCGTGAGGTTGTAGAGCAACTGGTTCGTCTGCACCGCGTCGCCGCCGGGCGCGCGCCACAGTTCCTGCATGTTCTTGAGATCGAGATTGCTCACACCGTAATGCCGGATCTTGCCCGCCTGCTTAAGAAGCATGAATGCCTGCAGCGTCTCGGCCAGAGGGACGCCGCCGCGCCAGTGCAGCAGGTACAGGTCGATGCGGTCGGTTTTCAGCCGGCGCAGGCTGCGCTCGCATGCGGCGGACGCACCCTTGGCGGACGCATTGTGCGGATACACCTTGCTCACCAGGAATACTTCGTCGCGCCGGCCGGCGATGGCCTGCGCTATGAGTTCCTCCGAGCGGCCGTCGCCGTACATTTCCGCGGTGTCGATCAGCCTCGCGCCCAAGTCCAGGCCCAGCCGCAGCGTCGCGATCTCCTCCGCGCGCGTGGCCGCGTCGTCGCCGATGTTCCAAGTACCCAGGCCGAAGGCGGGGACGCGCTCGCCGCAGGGTAGGCCGACTGTCTTCATGCGCTGCTCATCTAAAGATCGATAGCCGCACCGCGCGCAAAATTGACCTTGATTGTCAGGCAATGATGAAACCCGGCAGCTTCGATGCGTTCACATCAAAGGTTGCCGTTACCCGACATCCTAATCTTCTGTTCCGAGCGCCGATTAGGCAATCGGCAAAACCGGCAGCGCTGTCCCTCCAGACAGAAAGGGCTTCCTCTATTGCCGGTTCGTCCTCGAACTGGAGATCGGCCGCATCCAGCAAGCCGGAGATCGCTGCGATGATCTCAATTTTCGGCAAGGCATAACGGCTACGCAGTACCCATTCGGTTTCCAAAAGAACCAGTTGGCTCACGAATACGCGCCGCCCTGCCGCGACTTCACGCTTGATCAGCTTGCGCGCCTTCTCAAACTGAGCTTCGTCGTCCCGGACCAGAAAACGAACGAGAACGTTCGTATCCAATCCGAGCATCAACGCGACAATTGCTCAATTGGAACGGGCTTTCGGCCTTTCCTTTTCAGCATGCCCGCAAGTTCAGTGACGCTCTTGCTCTTCACCCGCATGACTACGGTGGCATCAGGCATCAGCGTGAAGGTCATCCGGTCGCCCGGCTTCATGCCCAGGCTATCCCTGATTTCCTTGGGGATTGTAGTTTGGCCCTTGCTGGTAAGTGTGGCGTCGGTCGGCATCGCAAACTCCTCTAATCCTTACGCGATGAAGTATAGTAAGGATCATGGGGAAAGGCAATTTCCCGGCGATTTGCGACCCGGATGTCTGCTATCCGGTGACAAAGTTAAAGGACGGCAAAAGAGGATCGCCAAAGGGGCCGGGCAAAGGGGAGCCAAGGGGGCCGTGCTGGTATATTTTTCGCGAGCCCAAAACAACAACTCGACTGCGGCCCCTTTAATCGCTCGAGCCCAAAACAACTCGACCACGGCCTCTTTAGTCACGCGCGGCTTGCTCGTCGCCGATGTTCCAAGCGCCCAGGCCGAAAGCGGGGACGCGCTCGCTGCAGGGGAGGATGACCGTTTTCATGTCCTGTTCGTATCCATGCAAGTGTATAGGCGCGCCGGGCTGGCCCTAGTCCGGGTGCGCGGACAGCGGCGGGGCGACCGCCTCGAGGGAAACGCGCTCGGCGCGCACGCCGTAGCGCAGTTCGACCGCGGCGGCGACGTACATGAGCACGGCGCCGAGCAGGTAACCGTAGAACACGTTGAGCCGCTCGCCGCTGCCGATCAGTACGCCGAACAGCCAGGGCGCGACAATGCCGCCGGCGGCTGTGCCGATGGCGTAGAACACGGCGATGGCCAGGGCGCGCAGTTCCAGCGGAAAGATCTCGCTGATGGTCAGGTAGGCGGAACTGGCGGCGGCCGATGCGAAGAAGAAAA
>JBQMQE010000054.1:0-21756 GCA_052172655.1 Burkholderiales bacterium | reverse complement strand
GGGTTTTCCTGATCCTGCGTGCTATGTCCCGTCCACGCTCACCCCACCCGGGTGCCGCATGCAAACGGGTTCTGCTTCAACTGCCGAGTATGGTTCCCGCGGCAATTCCCAAGTCGGCCGGCGAAGCTTTCTTGCCGCTGCCCAGTTTGCCCTTGGCCGCCTCGATCTGCCCCCCCTGGGCAGTAATAATCATGCTGGCAGCACTGACTGCGATGACCTCGCCCACCTTGCCCCTGACCGCGCCGAAGGTGCGCACCAAGTGCTTCTTCGAGCCAAACAACTGCAGCTTTTCGCCGTTGCAGGTGGTCCATGCACCCGGTGCGGGGTCGCAGCCGCGAATCAGGTTGTGAATAAAATCAACGTGGCTGGCCCAGTTGATCCTCGCCTCGCCCTCGCGGCACCAGCCCTCGTAGCTCGCCTGGGACTCGTCCTGTATCAATTCCCTGTGCTTGCCTGCGACGATCAGGTCGGCCGCTTCGAGCATCGCCGCCACGCCCAGCGGGAACAGGCGGTCGAAGTAGACTGTGCCGAGCGTATCGTCAGCGCTGACCGGCGTTCTTTTCTGCAGGATCAGCGCGCCTTCGTCCAAGCCGTCGGACGGGCGGAAAATGCTAAGGCCGGTTTCGGTTTCGCCCTTGATCAGGGGCCAGTTGATCGAGGACGGACCGCGGAACTTGGGCAGCAGCGACGGGTGATACTGGATGGTGCCGTGCTGCGGAATGCTGACGAATTCCTGCGGCGCGAACTGCAACACGAAAGCCATGATGCCGATATCGGCCCTGGCCGCAACCAGCGCCTGCGCCGCTTCCGGTGCGCGCAAGGATTTGAACTGGTAGACCTTGAGTCCCCTCTCCTCGGCTGCGGCGCGCAGGGCGTCGGGCCGCGCCCCTTCCTTCTCCGGCGCGCAAAATACGGCGGCGACCTCGTCGCCGCGCGCAAGGAAAGCTTCCAGCACCGCTTTGCCAAAGTCCTGCTGACCGATGATCGCAATACGCATGATGTCGTCCTCTGCGGTAAGTGTTTCGCGTTGCTCTGCGAGGTCAATAGAAATGAGGGGATGTCTCCCCTCGTGTTTCTCTAATTCACAGGCGGCTTCAGCGACACCGACACCGCCCAAATGGTTACGCCTTCTTCTTCGGCGGCGCGCTGAAAGCGCCCGCGGCCTTGAGCGCCGCGAACTTCGCATCGTCGTAACCCAGCACTTCCTTGAGCACTTCCTCGGTATGCTCGCCCAGCAGCGGCGAGCGCTCGATCTTCGCCGGAGACGCGGACAGTTTGATCGGCATGCCGACATTCCACCACTTGCCGCGCTGCGGATGGTCGAGCTCGACATACATGTCGCGCCCCTTCACGTGCTCGTCCGTGGCGAGATCCTCGGTAGACATGATCGGACCGCAGGGCACATTGAGCGGATTCAGGATCGCCATGAATTCGCGCTTGGTGTGCTTCTCGGCGAACTTGTTGATCAGCGTCCACATGAGCTGCTGGTTCTTGCGCCGCTCGCCGATGGCGGCGAAATGCGGGTCGGTCGCGAGCTCGGGCATGCCGAGCTCCGGGCCGATGCGCTTGGCGAGCGCACCCCAGACCGCCTCCTGCACGACCACGTAGAGCCAGTCGTTCGCGCCGTGCGGCTTGCAGTGAATGGCGTTGCCGAGCTGGCCGCCGCCGGAATCGTTGCCGGCGCGCGGTACGTCCCCCATGCCCTGATAGGTAGGCACGGAATACTCCGGCAGGTCGCCGCGGGTCAGGCGCTGGTGATCGCGCCACTTGACGCGGCACAGGTTCATCACGCCGTCCATCATCGCCACCTCGACATACTGCC
Source organism: Burkholderiales bacterium (assembly GCA_052172655.1). Lineage (GTDB taxonomy): Bacteria > Pseudomonadota > Gammaproteobacteria > Burkholderiales > SG8-39 > 2-12-FULL-64-23. The sequence goes on along the minus strand of JBQMQE010000054.1, from coordinate 19,934 downwards.
CCTCGCCCGTCCTCTCCGCTTGGCGCAAGGCGGCAAGCAGGCCGATGCCGAGGTGAAGACCCGTTCCGGAGTCGCCTATTTGTGCGCCGGTAACGAACGGTGGCCCGTCGGGCATGCCGGTGGTGCTCATCGCGCCGCCCATCGCCTGCGCCACGTTCTCATAGGCCTTGAACTCGGCGTAGGGTCCGGACGAGCCGAAACCCTTGATCGAGCCCATGACGATGCGCGGATTGAGCTCGTGGATCTTGTCCCAGGTGAAACCGAAGCGGTCGAGCACGCCCGGCCCGAAGTTCTCCATGATGATGTCGCACTTCTTCAGCAGATCGACGAACACCGCCTTGCCTTCGGCCGATTTCATGTTTACCGTAATCGAGCGCTTGTTGCAGTTGAGCATGGTGAAATACAGGCTGTCGGCATTGGGCACGTCGCGCAACTGGCCGCGCGTGGCATCGCCTTGCGGATTTTCGAATTTGATCACGTCCGCGCCCATCCACGCGAGCAGTTGCGAGCAGGTGGGCCCGGCCTGCACGTGGGTCATGTCGAGAATGCGAACTCCCTTGAGTGCTTCCATGCTGTTCTCCCAAGATCTGGCGCGGTTTGTGTACGCAAATGTCGTAGTATGCTATTTGCGTCATATTCATGCGTCCACTGCGACGGTTTATCGCAGCGGCTATACTAAGAAATTCGACCGCTTGCGCACCTTGACTGAGGTCAATGATTTAGCTTTTAATTTGCGCTCGAATCCGTTCGGATCACCCCATGCCATCCATCGATACCCATCCACAGCACAACACCATCCGCCTGCAGCTCAGGCAGAGCATGGTTCTCAAGGACATACCGCCGCAGGCATGGGACGACATCGAGCCGCTGCTGGAGATCGCCGACTTCGGCAAGGGCGACCTGCTGGTGCCCCAGGGGCACAGCGCGATGGAGCAATTTTTCATTCTCGACGGTATCCTCAAGCGCATGGTGACCGACCCGAATGGCAAGGAAATGATCCTGCGCTTTGCCGCGGAATCCGACATGGACACCTCCTACGCCGCCTGGTGCCTGCACACACCGATGCCTTACAGCATCGTCGCCGTGACCAAGGTGCGCGTAGCCAAGCTTTCGATGCAGCAATGGGTCGGCTTTCTCGAGCGCCACATGGACGTCAAGGCGCACTTCGAATACGAGGTCATGAGCCTGATGTCCGAAGTAATGGCGCACACCATCACCCTGCATTTGCTCGACGCTCCCGGGCGGTTGTCGCGCTTCAAGCGCAAGCACCCGGAACTTCTCGAGCGCATACCGAAAAAGGAACTCGCGGCCTACCTGAACCTCACGCCCGAGACGCTTTCGCGTCTGCGGCGGAAGTTCAGCCGGGGCTAACGGCTTCGCGGCCATTTCAGAATTGCCGAAATGGCCTCTGAATTAGGGGAGCATGAGGGGAGGTATCCCCTCATATTGCAATAAACCCTCAGCGCAGCCTGCGCATCAGCCACGAAATAAGCGGCCAAAACAGCAGGAACAGCGCAAGGCCGGTGAGCCCGCCGACCAGCATGTTGGAGAAGAAGATCGACATGTCGCCGTGCGACATCAGCATCGCCTGGCGAAACGAAGCTTCGGCCCGGTCGCCGAGCACGATTGCCAGCACCAGCGGCGCGAGCGGGTAGGCGAGCTTCTTGAACGCGTAGCCGACGACGCCGAACACCACCATCATGTAGACATCGAAGGTGGCGTTGTGCACCGTGTATGCCCCGATCGCGCAGATCACAATGATGATCGGCGCGATCACCGAAAACGGAATCCTCAGGATCGCGGCAAACAGCGGCACACAGGTCAGCACCACGATCAACCCGGCAATGTTGCCGAGGTACATCGAGGCGATCAGGCCCCAGACGAAGTCCTTCTGCTCGACGAACAGCAGCGGCCCCGGCTCGAGCCCCCAGATCAACAGGCCGCCGAGCAGCACCGCCGCGGTGGGCGAGCCCGGCACGCCGAGGGTGAGCATCGGCAGCAGCGCCGAGGTGCCGGCGGCGTGCGCCGCGGTCTCCGGCGCCACCACCCCCTCGACCATGCCTTCGCCGAACTTGTCGCCGTCCTTCGACATGCGGCGTGCCACGCCGTAGCTCATGAACGAGGCCGGCGTCGCCCCGCCCGGGACGATGCCCATGAAACAACCGATCGCGGCGCCGCGCAGCGAAGTGAGCCAGTACTTCGGCAGTTCTTTCCAGGTATCGAGCACCACCTTCAGGTTGAGTTTTGCCGAGGCGCCCTTGAACTCCAGCCCCTCCTCCAGGGTCATCAGGATCTCGCCGATGCCGAACAGGCCGATCACCGCCACGAGGAAGTCGAAGCCGGTCAGCAGCGTGGCCGTGCCGAAGGTCATGCGCAGCGTTCCGGTCACCGTGTCGGAGCCGACCGCGGCGAGGGCGAAGCCGAGCATCATCGACACCAGGGTCTTGAACGGCGGCTCCTTGCCCATGCCGATGAAGGCGCAGAACGTGAGCATGTACACGGCGAAGAACTCGGGCGGACCGAACTCGAGCGCGAACTGGGCCACGATAGGCGACAGGAAGGTGATCACGATCACGCCCACGGCCGCGCCGAAGAACGACGAGGTGAAGGCCGCGGTCAGCGCCGCGCCGGCCTGCCCCTTCTGCGCCAGCGGATAGCCGTCGAAGGTGGTCGCCACCGACCACGGCTCGCCCGGGATGTTGAACAGGATCGAGGTGATCGCGCCGCCGAACAGCGCGCCCCAGTAGATGCACGACAGCAGGATAATCGCCGAAGTCTGCCCGCCGGGGGTCTGCGCCATGGAAAAGGTGAGCGGCAGCAGGATCGCGACGCCGTTGGCGCCGCCCAGGCCGGGGAGCACGCCGATGATGACGCCGAGGATGACCCCGGCGAACATCAGGGCGATGTTGGTAAAAGTAAGCGCGACGGCGAAGCCGCCCAGCAGGGAATTGAGTGCGTCCATGATATTCCCCGGCCGCGCCTAGTCGAGCCCGAGCAGGGACTCGACCGGCCCCTTCGGCAGCGGCACCTTGAACCAGAGTTCGAACACGCAATAGAAGAAGACATTGGTGCCCACGCTCACCAGCGCCGCCTTCCACCAGGGGTACTTGCCCAGCCAGAGCATGAAGAACGCGATGTACACGATCGACGGCACGTAGATGCCGAGCCAGCCGACCAGCGCGACGTACACCGAAGACGGCAGCAGCACGCTGAGCACCAGCTTGAGCTGTCCGACCTCGACGAAGACGCCGTTTTTCTCCCGGCTGATCAGCAACGCGCGCAGGAAGTTGGCGCTTGAGGCGACACAGATGATGAGACCAACGTAGAAGGGAAAGTAGCCGGTCTGCGGGCCGTCTTCGACCCATCTCGCGCCCAGGCGCCAACTGTCGAACACCACGATCGCGCCTAGCAGGAACGTGAATCCGGCGACCGCCAGCTCGGCGGTCTTGACGCTCAGCGCAGCGCGCTGCTCATTTGCTTCAGACATCAAAACTCTCCCCCCAATGCGAACACGGCGCGCCGTTGCAGCCGGCGCGCCGCGGATGCTTGCCGTTGGTATCTGCTATTTCTTCTGACCGGCTATGAATCCCGAGGCTTTCATCAGGGCGACGTGCTCGGCCTCGGCCGCAGCGACCCAATCTGTGTACTCCTTGCCCTCGATGCTCTTCTGGTTGAACGCGCCTTTGTTCATCAGCGCGGCCCACTCGGGTGTCTCGCGCACCTTGCGCAGGAGGTTGACGTAATAGGCGACCTGGTCCTGGGTCACGCCTCCGGCCATGAAGATGCCGCGCAGCATCAGGTAGTTGACGTCGAGTCCACCTTCCTTGCAGGTCGGGATGTCGCCCCACGACATCGTGTCCGTCATCTTGTCCTTGTACGGCATGCGCTGGGTGTCGAACACGCACAACGGGCGCAGCTTGCCGCCGCGCCAGTGCGCCACCGCCTCGATCGGGTTGTTGACCGACGAATTGATGTGATTGCCGACCAGTTGCACCGCCACCGTGCCGCCGCCCTTGAACGGGATGTAGGTAAACTTCGCGCCGGTCTTCTGCTCGATCGCAGCGGTAATGATCTGGTCTTCCTGCTTCGAGCCCGTGCCGCCCATGTTGAACTTGCCCGGGCCGGCCTTCTTCACCGCGTCGATGTATTCCTTCGGGGTCTTGTAGGGCGTGTCGGCGTTCACCCACAGCACGAACTCGTCCAGTGCCATCATCTTGACCGGGGTCAGGTCGCGCCAGTTGAACGGCACGCCCGTGGCCAGCGGCGTGGTGAACAGGTTCGACAGCGTGATGATGAGTTTGTGCGGGTCGCCCTTCGCGCCCTTCACGTCGAGGAAGCCCTCGGCGCCGGCACCGCCGGACTTGTTGATCACCACCATCGGTTCTTTCATCAGGTTGTGCTTGACCACGATCCCCTGAATCGCGCGCGCCATCTGGTCGGCTCCGCCACCGGTGCCTGCCGGGACGATAAACTCAACCGTCTTGGTCGGCTCCCACGCTTGCGCGGGCACGGAAACGGCGGCAAACGCGGCTACCGCCGCCAGCGGCAAAACATTCTTGAACACAGCAGAAATTTTCATGATTTCCCCTCCAGTGGTCTCTGTTTATATCCGCCTTCAGGCGCTTGCGCACATGAGTTGACGGGTCCTATGCCTATTGTCGCCTGGCATTCTTGTTGCGTGTAACGCTAGCATACCGCCTTCCATGCACATCCGTGCATTGATTTGAGTCAACAAATCGGAACCCGCAAACAAGAATTACCTGCCGATCTCCTGCGTCTCGCCGGCTGCAGCGGTTTGCCTGCTTGCCAACAATTTCCCGATCAGCACCACCAGCGCCGCTCCGACCAAACCCACGATAATCTCCAGATGCATGCCCGCAAGCATCGGTTTGCCCTCCACCATCTGGAAATTGCCGCTCATCCAGTCCCGCAGCGCGGGATCGCTCACCGCCATTTCGCCCGCGACGAAGCCGAGCAGCGCTCCGCCCGCCGTGATGATGATCGGGAAACGCTCCATCACCTTCATCAGCAGCGTGCTGCCGAAAATCACCAGCGGAATGCTGATTCCCAGCCCCAGAATGAGCAAGCCTACGCTGTCGCCGGCGGCGGCGGCCACCGCAATCACGTTGTCCAGGCTCATCACCAGGTCGGCGATCAGAATGGTCTTGATCGCCGCCAGCAGGTTCTCGTGGCCGTCGATATTCTCTTCGCCTTCCTCCGGCAGCAACAGTTGCACGCCTATCCACAGCAACAGCACGGCACCGATCAGCTTCAGGTAGGGCAACTGCAGCAGCGCAACCGCGAATAACGTAAGCACGATGCGCATCGCCACCGCGGCGCCGCTGCCCCAGCCTACGGCAAGCTTCTGCTGTCTGGGCGGCAGCGAGCGTGCCGCGAGCGCAATCACCACCGCATTGTCGCCGGACAATACGATGTTGATCCAGATGATCTTGAGCAGCGGAATCCAGAATGCCTGCAGCGACAAATCCATGATGCGGGAACTCTCCTCCTCGGGAGCAACTGATTCTACATCAGGGGGCGCAAAATCAGAGAAAGCCGCAGTCCAAGCCCGCGCGGCGCAAGCCGGCAACGCGCCCTCACGTTCTTATCGCTCCCCCCTTGCTTATTGTTCTTCTTAGAACAGCCCCACCACCTTGCCGCCGACCAGGTCGATCTTGTTGGCCGACGGCACCTTGGGCAGGCCCGGCATGGTCATGATGTCGCCGCAGACCATGACCACGAATTCGGCGCCTGCCGCCAGCCGCACTTCGCGGATATTGATCACGTGGTTCTCGGGCGCGCCGCGCAACTGCGCGTCGGTCGAAAACGAATACTGCGTCTTGGCCACGCACACCGGGTAATGACCGTAGCCGTCCTCCTGCAGTTTCTTGATCTGATTGCGTACCTTGGCGTCGGCGGTGACGTCCGTGGCGCGGTAGACCTTCTTCGCGATCTTGTTGACCTTTTCCCACAGCGTGTCCTGCTCCTCGTAGACGAAGGTGAGAGCGGACTTCTGCGCGCACATCTCGACCACCATCTGCGCCAGTTCAACCGCGCCCTTGCTGCCGTCGGCCCAGTGCGTGGCCAGAACCACCTTGACCCCGAGCTTGGCCATGCGCGCCTTGAGCATTTCCACCTCGGCCGCGGTATCGCTGGTGAAGTGGTTGATCGACACCACGCAGGGAATGCCGTACACCCGCTGCACGTTGTCCACATGGCGCTCCAGGTTCACCAGGCCCTTGTCGAGCGCGGCGAGGTTCTCCTGCGTGATCGTCTTCAGGTCCGCGCCGCCGTGGTACTTTAGCGCGCGCACCGTGGCAACGATCACCGTGGCAGAGGGATGCAGGCCGCTCTTGCGGCACTTGATGTCGATGAATTTTTCCGCGCCCAGGTCGGCGCCGAAGCCGGCCTCGGTGACGACGTAGTCGGCAAGCTTCAACGCGGTCTTGGTGGCGATCACCGAGTTGCAGCCGTGGGCGATGTTCGCAAACGGCCCGCCGTGGATGAAAGCCGGGCTGTTCTCCAGCGTCTGCACCAAGTTCGGCGCCAAGGCATCGCGCAGCAGCACCGTCATCGCACCGTGCGCGTTCAGGTCGCGCGCGTAGATCGGTTTCTGGTCGCGGGTGTAAGCCACGACGATATTGCCCAGCCGGTGTTTCAGGTCCTCTAGCGAATTCGACAGGCAGAAAATCGCCATCACCTCCGACGCCACCACGATATCAAAGCCGTCCTGGCGCGGATAGCCGTTGCCCGGACCGCCCAGCGACACCACGATGTCGCGCAAGGCGCGGTCATTCATGTCCACCACGCGCTTCCAGGCGATGCGGCGCACGTCGATGCCCAGCTCGTTGCCGTGATGGATGTGGTTGTCCAGCAGCGCCGCCAGCAGATTGTTGGCGAGCCCGATGGCGGAGAAATCGCCGGTGAAATGCAGGTTGATGTCTTCCATCGGCACCACCTGGGCGTAACCGCCGCCGGCGGCGCCGCCCTTCATGCCGAAGACCGGGCCGAGCGAGGGCTCGCGCAGGCAGATCATCGCCTTCTTGCCGATGTGATTGAGCGCGTCGCCCAGTCCCACCGTAGTCGTGGTCTTGCCCTCGCCCGCCGGGGTCGGCGTCATCGCCGTGACCAGGATCAGATTGCCATCGGGCCTGTTTTTCAGGCTATCGACATACTCGAGCGACACCTTGGCTTTGTAATGGCCGTAAGGTTCGAGGTGCTCTTCCGCGATGCCGAGCTTTTCCGCGGCCAGCTTGGAAATGCGCTGCATTTTCGCCTTCTGGGCGATGTCGATGTCCGATGGCATGATGCTCTCCGTAATGGTGTTTGTGCTAGTGGGGAGGAATATAGGCACACACCCAAGGTGCAGCCTTGACGCCGGTCAAGAATTGCCGAAGCGATCGGCGCGCAATGTCCGCGCGCCAAGCTCGGCCTATGCAGGTGGATACATCCAGCCGCGGCGCCCTGGCTTGCGCGGACGGCGCCGCGTCCGCGCGGATCATCGATTGCGCGCGGACGATAACCCCGTCCGCACGCAATCGGTGATCTTGTATAAAACCCCCGCGGTGTCCTCGGTTTTATAAATAAACGTGTTCTTGGTACGGATGCGCTTTGCATCCGTACCAAAAAAACGGTTGGCGCGCAGAGCGCGCAATGCTTGCTCCCGGTACGCGCATCTACTCAAGTCGCCGTATGCAGCGACTGGCCACCACCAAAACTGGAATGCACTGGCGCCGGTCCGCCCTTCGTCACTTTCACCGCGCAGTACTTGAACTCGGGGATCTTGCCGAACGGGTCGAGCACCGGGTTGGTGAGCTTGTTCGCCGCCGCTTCGTAATAGCAGAAGGGAATGAACACCGCGCCCCTGGGAGTGCCGGCATCGGCGCGCGCGTAAAGCGAGATCGAGCCGCGGCGCGAAGCCACCGTCACGACTTCGCCCGAGCTCACGCCGAAACCGTCGAGGTCGAGCGGATGGAATGAGGCCATCGGCTCGGGCTCGATCGCATCGAGCACGCCGGCGCGCCGGGTCATGGCGCCGGTATGCCAGTGCTCCAATTGGCGCCCGGTGATCAGCACCATGGGATAGTTCGCATCCGGCTGCTCGTCGGCGGAAATCAGGTCCGCGGGGACGAACTTGGCGCGGCCGGTGGCGGTGGGAAAATGCTCGGTGAATACCACCGACTGCCCCGGATCGCCCTCCTCCTCGCACGGGTAGGTCACCGCGGAGTCGCGCTCGAGGCGCTCCCAGGTGATGCCGGCTATGGTATCCATGCCGGCGCGCATCTCGACGAACACCTCCGAAACGTGGCCGTAGTTCCAGGCGAGGCCCATGCGCTTGGCGATTTCCTGGATGATCCACAGATCTTCCTTCGCCTCCCCCGGCGGCTCGATCGCCTTGCGCCCGAGCTGCACCATGCGGTCGGTGTTGGTGACCGTGCCGTCCTTCTCCGGCCAGGCGGTGGCGGGCAGCACCACGTCGGCAAGATAAGCGGTCTCGGTGAGGAAAATGTCCTGCACCACCAGATGGTCGAGCGCGGCCAGCGCCTCGCGCGCGTGATCGACATCGGGATCGGACATGGCCGGATTCTCGCCCATCACGTACATGCCGCGGATTTTCTTGTTCTTCGCCGCGTGCATGATCTCGACCACGGTAAGGCCGGGCCTGGGATCGAGATCGGGCGCGCCCCACAGCCTGGCGAAGCGCGCCCTCGCTTCCGCATTGTCTACGCGCTGGTAATTCGGATACATCATCGGGATCAGCCCCGAGTCCGACGCGCCCTGCACGTTGTTCTGTCCGCGCAAGGGGTGCAGCCCGGTGCCGGGGCGGCCGATCTGGCCGGTCATGAGGGCGAGCGCGATCAGGCAGCGCGCGTTGTCGGTGCCGTGCACGTGCTGCGATATGCCCATGCCCCACAGGATCATCGACCCTTTCGACGTGGCGTACAGCCGCGCGACTTCGCGGATGGTCTGCGCCGGGATGCCGCACACGGGCGCCATCTTCTCCGGGCTGTATTTCTTCACGTTCTCGGCCAGCGCCGCATAACCTGAAGTGCGGTCGCGGACGAAGTCCTGGTTCACCAGCCCCTCGGCGACGATGACATGCATGATGGCGTTCAGCATGGCGACGTCCGTGTCTGCATTGAACTGCAGCACATGCGTCGCGTGGCGCGCAAGCTCGGTGCCGCGCGGATCGGCGAGGATGAGCTTGGTGCCGTTCCTGACCGCGTTCTTGATCCAGGTCGCCGCCACCGGATGGTTGACCGTCGGGTTGGCGCCGATCACCAGCACCACCTGCGCGTACTGCACGTCGCTTACCTGGTTGGACACGGCGCCGGAACCCACGCCCTCGAGCAGCGCCGCCACCGAGGACGCGTGGCACAGCCGCGTGCAATGGTCCACGTTGTTGGAGCCGAAACCGGTGCGCACCAGCTTCTGGAACAGGTAGGCCTCCTCGTTCGAGCCCTTGGCCGAGCCGAAGCCCGCCAGCGCGTGCTTGCCATACTTGTCGCGGATGCCGGCGAGCCCGCCCGCCGCGAATTCGAGCGCCTCTTCCCAGCTCGCCTCGCGGAAGGCGTCGCGCCAATTGTCCGGATCGACGCTGAAATCCCCGCGCTTGGGCACGCCCGGCTTGCGCATCAGCGGTACGGTCAGGCGCTGGCGGTGGTGCGCATAGTCGAAGCCGTAGCGGCCTTTCACGCACAGGCGGCCGTGATTGGCCGGGCCGTCGCGGCCCTGCACGTGCACGATCCTGTTGTCCGTGACGTGGTAGGTAAGCTGGCAGCCGACGCCGCAATAGGGGCAGACCGAATCGACCGTCTTGTCCGCCACGGTCAGCGCCGCATTGCGCGCCGGCATCAGCGCACCGGTCGGGCAGGCCTGCACGCACTCGCCGCAGGCGACGCAGGTGCTCGCCCCCATGGCATCGTCGAAATCGAACACGATCTTGGAGTGCTCGCCGCGCAAGGCGTAGCCGATGACATCGTTCACCTGCACTTCGCGGCACGCCCTGAGGCAGCGCGTGCACTGGATGCAGGCATCCAGGTTCACCGCGATGGCCGGGTGCGAAATGTCGGCGGCGGGTTGTGCCCTGGGGGCAAAGCGCGGCTTGCCCACGCTTAGCTTCTGCGCCCACTGATCGAGTTCGGAATCGGGCGTATAGGACTCGCCCGGCATGTCCGACAGCAGCAACTCCAGCACCATCTTCTGGCTGGCGCGGGCGCGCGCGCTGTCGCTGACGACCTCCATGCCGTCCCTGGGCGTGCGGCAGCAGGAGGGCGCGAGCGCGCGCTCGCCCTTGATCTCGACCATACAGGCGCGGCAGTTGCCGTCGGCGCGCAGGCCGTCCTTGTAGCACAGGTGCGGGATATCGATGCCGTAGTGCTTGGCCGTCTGGATGATGGTCTCGTCGGCGCGGCCGACCACGGTCTTGCCGTTGAGCCTGAACTCCACCGGCAGCGCGGCGATCTCTTGTTTGGTGATTGCAGTCATAGGTTCTTCTCCCCGCCATCCATTACGCCAGCTCGTGCGCAAAGTATTTCATCACGCTGAGCACCGGGTTGGGCGCCGCCTGGCCCAGGCCGCAGATCGAAGCGTCGATCATCACCTGCGACAACTCGTTTAGCAGCGCCTGGTTCCATTTCGCCTCGTCCAGGAGCTTCAGCGCCTTGGCCGTGCCCACGCGGCAGGGCGTGCACTGGCCGCAGGATTCCTCGGCGAAGAAGTGCATCAGGTTGCGCGCGGCATCCGTGGCGCGGTCGCGGTCGGACAGGATCATCACCGCCGCCGAGCCGATGAAGCAGCCGTAGGGCTGCAGGGTGTCGAAGTCGAGCGGGATGTCGCCCATGGAGGCCGGCAGGATGCCGCCCGAGGCGCCGCCGGGCAGATAGGCGTAAAACTCGTGCCCATCGATCATGCCGCCACAGTACTCCGCGATCAGCTCTTTCACCGTGATGCCCGCCGACGCCAGATGCACGCCCGGTTTGTTCACGCGCCCGGAGACGGAAAACGAGCGCAGGCCATGGCGCTCGTGGCGGCCGTGGCCGGCAAACCAGGCCGCGCCCTTTTCCAGGATTTCGCGCACCCAGTAGAGCGTCTCCAGGTTGTGTTCCAGCGTCGGCCGGTCGAACAGGCCGACCTGGGCCACGTAGGGCGGGCGCAGGCGCGGCATGCCGCGCTTGCCCTCGATCGATTCGATCATCGCCGATTCCTCGCCGCAGATATAGGCGCCGGCGCCGCGGCGCAGGTGGATCGGCGGCAGCGCGCAGGGCGGATCGGCCTTGAGCGCCGCGATTTCCTTCTGCAGGATGGCGCGGCAGCCGGCGTATTCGTCGCGCAAGTAGATGTAGACCTCGGCGATGCCGGCGGTCCAGGCGGCGATCAGCGCGCCTTCCAGAAACCGGTGCGGATCGCGCTCCAAATAGTAGCGGTCCTTGAACGTGCCAGGCTCGCCCTCGTCGATGTTCACCGCCAGCAGGCGCGGCTCGGGCTCGGCGCGCACGATTTTCCATTTGCGCCCGGCCGGGAAACCCGCCCCGCCCAGGCCGCGCAGGCCGGAATCCTCCATTGCCTGCGTGAGTTTGCGGTAGTCGCGCTTGCCGGCCAGGCATTGCTGCAGGATGGCGTAGCCGCCGTACTTCCGGTATTCGGCGTATGCGATGTACTTGCCCGGCTTTTGCTTCAGCGCCTTCGCGGCGACCAGTTTTTTCACTCCGTCCAGGGTCGCGTGCGGCAGCGGATTCTGCCCGATCACGGCCACCGGCGCGCTCTCGCAGCGGCCGACGCAAGGCGCGGAAATCACGCGCACCTCGCGCCCGAGAATGGCGGGCAGTTTTTCCAGCAGCGCCTTCGCCCCGGCCATTGCGCAGGCGAGCGACTCGCATACGCGCACGGTGATCGCCGCGGGTGCCGGCTCGCCTTCCTTGATCACGTCGAAATGGTGATAAAAGGTCGCGACCTCGTAGACCTCGGCCAGTGCCATTTTCATTTCCGCGGCCAGCGCCACCAGGTGCGCCGCCGACAGGTGCGCATAGCGGTCCTGGATTTTGTGCAGGTGCTCGATTAAGAGGTCGCGCCGGCGCGGCTGCGCGCCGAGCAGCGAACGCACTTCTCTTAGCGCCTTGGGATCGGGCGTGCGGCCCTTGAGGGTTGAGCGCAGCTTGCGCTCGGGCTGGATCGGGATGATGACTTGGTTCACAAATGTCCTCTATGCAAAACGATATTTTTGCGTTCAAGACACTTGCGATCTGCCTGGCTGCAAATCACATCGGGCGCGGGCTCCTGGGTGACACAGGCCCTCCCGCCCCGTTCTTGCGGCTATTCTGATCTGATATCGTACTTATTGCAGAATCGCCTTTAGTGTCTTGCCCATTTCTGCCGGATTGCGCGTCACTTTTATGCCGCAGGCCTGCATCACCTCCAGCTTCTCCTGCGCCGTGCCCTTGCCGCCGGAAATGATGGCGCCGGCGTGGCCCATGCGCTTGCCCGCGGGCGCGGTGACGCCGGCGATGAAACCGACCACCGGCTTTTTCATGTTGTCCTTCACCCACAGCGCCGCGGTTTCCTCGTCCGAGCCGCCGATTTCACCCACCATGATCACCGCATCGGTTTCCGGATCGTCGTTGAACATGCGCAGCACATCGATGTGCTTGACGCCGTTCACCGGGTCGCCGCCGGTACCGACGCAGGTGGACTGGCCGATGCCCAGCTCCATCAACTGTCCTACCGCCTCATAGGTCAACGTGCCCGAACGCGACACCACGCCGATGCGGCCTTTCTTGTGGATATGGCCGGGCATGATGCCGATCTTGATCTCGTCCGGCGTGATCACGCCGGGGCAGTTCGGGCCGACCAGGACGGTCTTCTTGTTGTGTTTGCGCATGCGGTCCTTGACTTCGATCATGTCGCGCACCGGTATGCCTTCGGTGATGCAGATCACCAGATCCAGGTCGGCGTCCACCGCCTCCCAGATTGCCGCGGCCGCAAACGGCGGCGGCACGTAGATCACCGAGGTGTTGACGCCCGCCTTCTGTTTCGCCTCCTTGACCGTGGCGTAGATCGGAATGCCTTCGAAATTCTCGCCCGCCTTCTTCGGGTTCACGCCGGCGACAAAGCAATTTTTGCCATTGGCGTAATCGCGCGACATGCGCGTGTGGAACTGGCCGGTCTTGCCGGTGATGCCTTGCGTAACGACGCGGGTGTTCTTGTTGATCAGGATGGACATTTTGTTTCCCTTGATATGGATCCGGAAAGGGGCGCGGGCCCGCCTTCTGCGCGGGCCTACCTGCCCGCTACGGCGGCGACGATTTTCTGCGCCGCGTCGGCCATGTTGTCGGCTGAAATGATAGGCAGGCCGGAATCCTTCAGGATCTGCCGGCCCATCTCGTCGTTGGTGCCTTTCATGCGCACTACCAGCGGCACCGACAGATTGACTTCGCGCGCGGCGGCCACCACGCCGCGGGCGATGGTGTCGCACTGCATGATGCCGCCGAAGATGTTGACCAGGATCCCCTTGACCTTCGGGTTCTTCAGCATGATCTTGAACGCCTCGGTCACTTTTTCCGCGGTGGCGCCGCCGCCGACATCGAGAAAGTTCGCCGGCTCCGCGCCGTACAGCTTGATCGTGTCCATGGTCGCCATCGCCAGGCCGGCGCCGTTCACCAGGCAGCCGATGTTGCCGTCGAGCGAGATATACGACAGGTCGAATTTCGACGCCTCGATCTCGGCTGCGTCCTCCTCGTCCAGGTCGCGCAATGCCACCAGGTCGGGGTGGCGGAACAAGGCGTTGGAATCGAAGTTGATCTTGGCATCCAGCGCCACCACGCGGCCGTCGCCGGTGAGCACCAGCGGGTTGATCTCGGCCAGGCTGGCGTCGGTGTCCCAGAACGCCTGGTACAGTGCCTGGAGTACGGCGCGCGCTTGCGGCAGCGACGCCGGCGGAATGCCGATTTTCGCCGCGACTTCGTCGGCCTCGGCGTCCTTCAGTCCGGTTTCGGGATCGACGAACACCTTGTGGATTTTCTCCGGCGTCTTCGCCGCGACTTCCTCGATGTCCATGCCGCCCTCGCTCGAGGCCATCAGGCACACCCTCTGCGTGACGCGGTCCACCACCATGCCGACGTAGAGTTCGCGCTTGATGTCGGCGCCCTCTTCGATCAGCAGCCGCCGCACCTTCTGCCCCTCGGGACCGGTCTGGTGCGTCTTCAGTTGCATGCCGAGGATCTGGCCGGCGTAGGTTTTCACCTCGTCCAGCGATTTCGCCAGCTTCACGCCGCCGCCCTTGCCGCGGCCGCCGGCGTGGATCTGCGCCTTCACCACCCACACCTTGCCCGGAATCGACTGCGCCGCCCTGACCGCTTCATCGACCGAAAAGCAGGGCACGCCTCGCGGCGTGGGCACGCCGTACTTGCGCAGCACTTCCTTCGCCTGGTATTCGTGGATTTTCATGTCTGGCTTCCTGGTTGAATCGCAATGGGATGATCCGGCAGACGGGCGGGCCAGCGCATTGACCCAGGTCAACCGGCAGGGACTTTGAACAAGGGGGCGACGCCCCCTTGTCCCCCAAGGGGACTTGCTTCGCGGCGTAAATCCCCCGATTCAGAGGGAGCTCTGATTGCATCACAGACTTCATCAGAGTTTCCCAAAGTCAATCGGTGCCGGTCTTCGCCTCGCGCTGCCAGCGCGGATAGTACAGGCGCACCGCCTCGCCGCCGGTGTCGAGCGCATGGCAGCGGTCGAGCTGGAACGGCTTCCTGCCGTCGTCGTGGTTGTCGCGCTGCTCGCCCGCGAGCACCTGGATCGCCGCTGACGGAAACTGGCCGAGCAGCTCGGTCAGGTGGGTGCAGCCGCGAACCAAGCCAAAACGCTGGTACAGCGCCTGGCGGAATCCGCGCATCAGATTCAGCCCGGCGAGGGCGGCGTAATCGGGCGCGATCGCCGCGCAATACGGCGGATAGGGCATGGCGTCGCTGCAGGCCTCGGCGCTGACCACGTTCATGCGCCGGTCTATGGTGAGGCGGATCCACATGTCGTGCACCGGGCTGCCGGCAGCCCGCACGCCGGGGGCGAGCGCATAGTCGTCGGGCTTGACGTCGGTGAGATGGGCTTCGATATCCCACAGGCCGTCGGCGCGCGCATAGCCTTCGAAGCGGACGCTGCGCGTGTGTTTGCGGATGCGGGGAACGGAATCTGCAGACAGCGGCATTGCGATGCAAAAAATGTCATCGAAACAAGCGGCAGATGGTAACACAACCGCCTGCCCACGATGGCCGGCGCAAACGGCAGATCACGATTGCCGCGGCCACGCCGGAGCATGTTCCGGTTCACGCTTCCCTGCTTTCTCTTTAGAATCGCCGCTATCCGCAACCAAGGAAGCACAATGAAGCACATCCTCGCGCTCGACCAGGGCACCACCAGCTCCCGCGCCATCGTGTTCGGCGAAGACGGCAGCGTGCGCGCGCAGGCGCAGCAGGAATTCCGCCAGATCTTCCCCCACCCGGGATGGGTCGAGCACGACCCGGAGGACATCTGGGCCTCGCAGTTGAGCGTCGCCCGGCGTGCCCTCGCCCAGGCCAAGCTCAAAGCGGCGGACATCGCGGCGCTGGGCATAGCCAACCAGCGCGAGACCGTCATCCTGTGGGACAGAAAGTCCGGTCAGCCGGTGCACAACGCCATCGTCTGGCAGGACCGACGCACTGCCGATGCCTGCGCCAAGCTGAAACGGCGCGGCAAGACGAATATCGTGCGCAGCAAGACCGGCCTCGTGATCGACCCGTATTTCTCCGCCACCAAGCTCGCCTGGCTGCTCGATTGCATCCCCGGCCTGCGGCTGCACGCCGAGCGCGGCGAACTCGCTTTTGGCACCGTCGATAGTTGGCTCGCGTGGAAACTCTCCGGCGGCGCGCTGCACATCACCGACGTGTCGAATGCCTCGCGCACCATGCTCTACGACATCCACGTCGGCGACTGGGACGAGGCGCTGCTCGCCCTGTTCCGCATACCGCGTTCGCTGCTGCCGCGGGTTCTGCCCTCTTCGCAGGTCTACGGCGAGAGCGCAAAAAGCGTTTTCGGCGCGCCCATCGCCATCGCCGGCATCGGCGGCGACCAGCAGGCGGCGCTGTTCGGACAAGCCTGCCACTCGGCCGGCATGGCCAAGAATACCTACGGCACCGGCTGCTTCATGCTGCTCAACACCGGCGCCAATGCGGTTCCGTCCAGACACGGCCTGCTCACCACCCGCTGCGCCCAGCGCGGCGCTAAGCCGCAGTACGCGCTCGAGGGCGGCGTGTTCATCGCCGGCGCGGTGGTGCAGTGGCTGCGCGACGGCCTGGGCTTCATCCGCTCGTCGGCCGAAATCGAAGCGCTCGCCGCAAGCGTAGCGGACACGGGCGGCGTCTACCTGGTGCCGGCCTTCGCCGGCCTGGGCGCGCCGCACTGGGACGCCTACGCGCGCGGCACCATGCTCGGCCTCACGCGCGGGACCACGCGCGCGCACATCGCGCGCGCCGCGCTCGAAGCCATCGCCTTCCAGTCGGCCGAAGTGCTGCATGCGATGCAAAAAGACGCCGGCATCCGCCTGAAGGAACTGCGCGTGGACGGGGGCGCCGCCGCCAATGACATGCTGATGCAGTTCCAGGCCGACATCCTCGGCGTGCCGGTGCTGCGTCCCAAGGTGCTCGAGACCACCGCGCTCGGCGCGGCCTACCTCGCCGGCCTCGCCGCGGGTGTGTGGAAAAACACCGCCGCGATCGGCCGCCAGTGGGCCGTCGGGCAGCGTTTCGAGCCTGCGATGAACCGCGCCGAAGCGCAGGCGCGCATGCACGGCTGGACGCGCGCGCTAAAGCGTTCGAAGGACTGGGTTGAGCGCTAGAGGTGTGCTGCAGACCGTTCACCTCTACCAAGCGCCGGGGGATCGCTCGAACCGAAGCGCCTGGACTTGCGCGCACGGCGTCCCGTCGGCGCGGATCACCGATTGCGCGGATGAGAACCGCGTCCGCACACAATCGGCGATCTTGTATAAAACCCCCGCTCTGTCCTTGCTTTTATCGATAACCGTGTTTTCTGCGCGGATCGCCTTTAACCGCGCAGAAAACACGGTTGGCGCGCAGAGCGCGCAATGGCCGTCCTGGCACGCAGCGACTTGAATCGCACCTTACGCCGCGCAACGACGCGCGAGCCGGCTCGCCCTACGCCGTCCCGCCCACCGTCAGTCCGTCGATCCTGAGGGTTGGCTGCCCCACGCCCACCGGCACGCTCTGGCCTTCCTTGCCGCAGGTGCCGACGCCGGTATCGAGGCGCATGTCGCTGCCTATCATGCTGACGCGCTTCAGCACATCGGGCCCGCTGCCGATGAGCGTGGCGCCCTTGACCGGGTAGGTCACCTTGCCGTCCTCGATCATGTAGGCTTCCGACGCCGAGAACACGAATTTGCCGCTGGTGATGTCCACCTGCCCGCCGCCGAAATTCACCGCATACAGGCCATGCTTGACCGAAGCGATGATCTCGCGCGGGTCCTTGTCGCCGTTCGGCATGTAGGTGTTGGTCATGCGCGGCAGCGTGGTGTGGGCGTAGGACTCGCGCCGCGCGTTGCCGGTGACCGGCACCCCCATCAGGCGCGCGTTCAGACTGTCCTGCATATAGCCGCGCAGGATGCCGTCCTCGATCAGCACCGTGCGCTGGCTCGGATTGCCCTCGTCGTCGATGTTGAGGGACCCGCGCCGGTCGGCAATGGTGCCATCGTCCACCACGGTGACGCCCTTGGCCGCGACACGCTCGCCGATGCGGCCGGAGAAGGCGGAACTGCCCTTGCGGTTGAAATCGCCCTCCAGGCCGTGGCCGATCGCCTCGTGCAGCAGGATCCCCGGCCAGCCCGGCCCGAGCACCACCGTCATGCTGCCCGCCGGCGCCGGCCGCGCGCCCAGATTCACCACCGCCTGATCCACCGCCATCCCGGCAAACTGGCGCAGGCACGCGTCGTCGAAATAGGCATAATCGAAGCGCCCGCCGCCGCCGGCGCTGCCCTGCTCGCGCCGGCCGTTTTCTTCGACGATAACGGTGAGCGACAGGCGCACCAGCGGGCGCACGTCGGCCGCCATCAGTCCGTCGGAGCGCGCCACCAGCACCACCTCGTACTCGCCGGCGAGCCCCGCCATCACCTGCACCACGCGCGGATCGAGCGCGCGCGCGTACTGTTCCAGGGTTTCGAGCAGCCGCACCTTGTCCGCGTCGGCGAGCGAGGCGAGCGGGTCGGACGGGCGATACAGGTCGCGCCCGGCACCGCGCCGCGCGACCGCGGCACGCCGATGCGCACGACTCTCTGCGATGCGCACACGGCCGTCCTGGCCGCTGCTGCCGATCGCGCGCGTGGCCCTCGCCGCATCTTCCAGCGCCAGCAGGCTGATATCGTCGGAAAAAGCGAACGCGGTCTTCTCGCCGGTGATGGCGCGCACGCCCACGCCCTGCTCGATGTTGAAACTGCCCGACTTGACGATCCCCTCCTCCAGGCCCCAGCCCTCGGAGCGCACGTACTGGAAGTACAGGTCGGCATAGTCGATGCGGTGCGCCATGATCGAGCCGAACACCCGCTCGAGCTTGCCCGCGCCGAGGTCGTAGGGCACGAGCAGGCAGGATTCGGCGGTGGTGAAAAGCTGGGTCTGGGCGTGGGAAATGGTGGAATTCTGCATTGAGGTCGTCGGGTCCCGGGCAAGAGTGCGCATTCTACGCTGTTCGACCGCGGAACCGAGGGCGAGTTCGCGCCCCGCCATGTCAGGAGGTTGCGGACGCAAGCGAGGAAGCGCCATAGGCGGCGCGCGACTGCTCGACGCGATCCAACGGACTTTTGACCCCGCGGCCGCCCTTGTTCATGACGTGGGTATAGATCATGGTCGTCTCCACGCTCGCATGTCCCAGCAATTCCTGCACCGTACGAATGTCGTGTCCGTGCTGCAGCAGGTGGGTTGCGAACGAGTGGCGCAGCACATGCGAAGAAACCGGTTTGATGATGCCGGCCGCCTGCGCCGCGCGCTTGACACTGCGATGCAGCGTATCCGCATACACGTGATGGCGCCGGATGACGCCGGTCTCCGGGTCGACCGAGCGCGTTGCGGATGGAAATACGAACTGCCATCCCCATTCGAAGCCTGCGCGTGGATACTTGCGCGAGAGCGCGTGCGGCAACCACACTTCGCCATAGCCTTCTGCCAGATCGCACCGGTGCAATCGGCGCACCTTGCCCAGATGAACGTGCAGCGGCTGCACCACCGCCTGCGGCAGCATCGTGGAGCGATCCTTTTCCGCCCTTGCCGTCGCGCACCATGATCTGATGGTAGGAGAAATCGATATCCTTGACGCGCAGCTTGAGGCATTCGCGCAGGCGCAGACCGGCGCCGTAGAGCAAACTCGCCATCAGCCATCGGCTTCCTTCCAGTTCGGCCAGCAGCGCGCGCACCTCGGCTTCGGAAAGCACCACCGGCAAACGCACCGGCCGCTTCGCCCGCACCATCCCTTCCAGCCACGGCAGATCGAGACCCAGCACCTGCGCATAAAGGAACAGCAGCGCGGACAGCGCCTGATTCTGCGTCGCCGCGGCTACGTTGCGCTCGGTCGCGAGATGACTCAGGAACCCGCTGACCTCTGCCGCTCCCAGCTCGCGCGGATGCCGCTTGCCGGTGAAATAAATGAAGCGCTTGATCCAGTGCACGTAAGCCTTTTCGGTACGCGGGCTATAGTGTTTAGCGCGAATACTGGCGCGCACCTGATCGAGCAGCCGGGGCTTTTCTGGCTGCGTTCCGGAAACCGATTGTGATTCAGGAAGTTGACCCACTTTTTGCCACCTATCACGGACACCGGCGCGGCGATGAGTTCTTAACGCCTTGATTCCAGGGACGGTTGACGACAACACGGCCCATGAGGTCATGTGATAAATTGCAGTTCTTCGATTC
>JBQMQE010000053.1:0-22105 GCA_052172655.1 Burkholderiales bacterium | reverse complement strand
CGGCTCGCGCCGGGGCCCCTCTTCCGCCCTTCGGCGGCCCCTGCTCCCTGCTCATCCCGCCTCCTCCGGCAGCTCGCGCTGCATTTCGGCGAACAGCGCCAGCGTGCGCAGCGCTTCCTCCGGATCTAGGTGGCTGATCGCATACCCGGCGTGCACAATCACGTAGTCGCCCGCTGCCGCCTCGGGCACGAGGGCAAGCGACACGCGCTTCTCTATGCCGCCGGCGTCGATGATCGCCTCCTCAGCATCGAGCCGCCTGAGCACCAGCGCTGGAATCGCAAGACACATGCTCAGCCTGCCGCCCTGGCCAAGGCCACCGCCGCCTGCCCCAGCGCCAGCCCGCCATCGCCGGGCGGCGCCTGTCGCGCCTCGAAAACCGTCAACCCGGCGGCCTGCAGAAGCTCGCGCAACGTCGTGGCGAGGATCCGGTTCATGAAGCAACCGCCGCCCAGGGCGACATTGCGTACGCCGCTGCGCTCGCTGGCCGCGTTCACCCACGCAGCGAGCGCTGCGGCAAGGGTCGCGTGAAACACCGCCGCGCCGTAGCCCTTGTCTTGCAGCCCGGTCAGATGCGCGAGCAGGGGCAACAGATCCAGCGTGCCATCCGCGTCGATCCGATAACCGCCCGCCAGCGGCGCCACCGGCCCATACGCCTCGGCCAGGCTCTGCAGCAGCATTGCCGCCTCCGCCTCGTACGAGCAAACCTCGCGCACGCCGAGCAGGCCCGCGGCCGCGTCGAACCAGCGGCCGGCGCTGCTCGCCGGCGGTGAGTTCACGCCGCGCCTGAGCATCTGCGCCAGTATCGCGCCGCCGCGGGCGGCGTAGCGCCGCTCGATTTCACTCATACGGCCCATGTCGAACAAGGCCGATGCGGCCATGCGCCAGGGTTCGCGCGCGGCGCGGTCGCCCCCGGGCAGCCGCAATTCGCGCAGATGCCCAATGCGTTGCGCCATACCGGCTTCGATGCGCAGCAGTTCACCGCCCCAGATGCCGCCGTCCGTGCCCAGGCCCACGCCATCCAGCGCCAAACCCAGCAGTGGCCCGCACAGTGCATGCTCGGCCGCCACGGCGGCGATATGCGCGTGATGATGCTGAACCGCAATCGCAGGCAGGCGGCGCCGCGCCGCGAGCGCCACGGCAAAACGCGTGCTGTGAAAGTCCGGATGCAGATCGTGCGCCACCACTGCCGGTTCGATATGGAGTATATGCAGCAGATCCTCGACGGTATCTTCCAGCGCGGCGCAGCTCTCCGGGTTGTCGAGATCGCTCAGGTGCTGCGACAGGAACGCCTCATTTCCGCGGGTAACGCAAACCGCGTTCTTGAAATAGCCGCCGAGGGCGAGCACTGGCGGTCCGAAATCTGCGAGCCGGATCGGCGCCGGCACGCACTCGTACGCGCGCCGCGGGGCGGTTTTCGACGAGGGGAAGGACGCGATGCTCACCCGCTCAGACTCCACGCGCCGGCAACGCCGGTCCCGTCGGCGCGTTGTCCGGCAGTTCCGCGGTCTTGCGGCGGGCGGCGCGCGCTGGCCACCCCTTGCGTTAGCCAGGCCAGCCATTGCGCAATGCCTACACCCGTCAGCGCGGACACGCCGATGATGGCGAGATCCGGATTGGTGCGGTGCGCGTAGTCTATGCAACGTTCGAGGTCGAACTCGAGGTGGGGCAGCAGGTCCATCTTGTTGAGCAGCAACAGGGACGCGCGCCGGAACATGTCCGGATACTTGAGCGGCTTATCCTCGCCCTCGGTCACCGACAGCACCACCACTTTGTGCGCTTCGCCGAGGTCAAACGCGGCGGGACATACGAGGTTGCCGACATTTTCTATCATCAGGATGCTGTGCTGCGGCGGGTCCAGTTGCGCCAGCGCATGCCCGACCATATGCGCGTCGAGGTGGCAGCCTTTCCCGGTGTTGATCTGTACCGCGCGCGCGCCGGTCGCACGTATGCGTTCGGCGTCGAAACTGGTCTGCTGATCACCTTCGATCACGGAGATCTCGAATCGATCGCCCAGCGCCTGTATGGTCTTCACCAGGAGGGCCGTCTTGCCCGCGCCCGGACTCGAGACCAGGTTGAGGGCGAAGATTCCGCGCTCAGCCAAAGCCTTGCGGTTGTGCGCGGCATAGTTGTCATTCTTCGCCAGGATATCCTGCTCGATCCTGAGCATGCGCGTAGGCGCCATCCCGGGCGCATGCGCGTGCGCCGGCTCGGACTCGCATTCAAGGCTGTGCGCAGCGTGAGCGTGGCCGTGCGATGGAACCTGCCCGGTTTCATGATCATGACTGTGCCACGCGCCCGCCGCGTGTAGCCGCGCGTGCTCGCTTGCCCCGCCGTCGATTCTGACCTCGCCTGATTCGCATCCGCATGTGCTGCACATCCCTATCTCCTCATCGGTTTTCGCCGCGCCGGGCGCTACTCGGCTTCCAACTCTTTCACCCGCATTTCGGCGCCTTCGGTCACCCGCAGCCGGTAGCCGCCGCAGCGCGGGCAGGCTGCGCCCAGTTCGGCCAGAGCCACCCGCTCGCAGCACGCACTGCACCAGGCTGCGCCCGCGGTCTCGACTATTTCCAGACGCGCACCTGCCGCAACACTGTCACGCGCCACGGCTTCAAAACAAAAACGCATCGCCTCTGGCTCGACGCTGGAGAGCTGCCCGATCTCCAGCCAGAGCGTGCGAACCCGCCGCAAGCCTTCGCGCCGCGCAGCCTCCTGCACCACCTGCAGGATTTCTTCGGCTAACGCCATCTCATGCATGGATGCGCCCCCTTCCAGACCCGGCGTACAACAGATGCGGACTACGGTCTGTCCCGCCGCACGCATCGACGCCTAAGCTACGCGCTACGCGTCCGCTCTTTTTGATCTGAATCAAAGGAATCAAAGCGCGCGCAATGGCCGCGCAACGCGCCGCGACTCGCCGCCAGTTGGGAGGTTCAGGCTACGCGCGGGCGGGCCGCGTCGAACCCGGTCTTTAGGAGGAATCCCTGAGCGCCCGACAGATTGGCTGTCGGGCGGCTGGTAGAGGAGAGCACGAGGCACCAGGGAAGGCGTGGGCGCCAGCCCTTGCCGCCTTGATCCCCTCATCCTGCAATGAACTGCTAACCCGCGTAACGGGCGACAAACTCCTCCGCTTCGACCGGCGGACCCTTGAAATCCGCCTGCATGAAGTCGCAGCCCAGTTCCAACAGCCGGGCCGCCGTCGCGTCGTCCGCAACGCCGATGGCGACAACATCCAGTTTCAAGTGATGGACCAGCTCGATGAGCGATCGCAGTACGCGTTCGGATCGCGCCTGCCCGGTCCAGTCGCGCGCGATCGACAAGTCGATCTTCAGTTCCTGGAACGGCATGGTCGCAAGCCAAAACAGGAACGACAGCGGCGCACGCGCATCGTCCATCGACAGCTTCACGCCGATCTCATGCAAGCGCAGGATTGCCGTCTGTGCTTGCGCATGCGCTTGCAGCGCGGAGAGATCATCGATCTCGAGCATCAGCCTGCCCGGGCGCAATGACCAGGTGCGCAACGCGCGCTCGACCAGTTCTGGAAGTTCCGGTTCCAGCAAGACCCGTGCCGGCAGATTGATGGCGATACGCAGATCGAGCCCTGCGCGCTGCCGGAACTCGGAACAATTGCGCAGCGCCCGGTTCAACAGCGCGGAGATCATCTTGGTGACCAATCCGCCTGCTTCCGCTGCGGCAATTGCGTCGCGCATCGACACCAGGTCGCGCCTGCCGTCGCGCCAGCGCAGCATGGCTTCCACGCCCATTATCTGCCTGAAGCGCAAGTCGAATTGCGGCTGAAACACCAACTCAAGCGCGTCTTCTGCAATCGCCGAACGCAGTCGGCCTTCCTCGACCAGCAACGCTGCCCGGGAAATCTGCCCTTCGTCATAAAGCGCAATGTGGCTGGTCAAGTCGGAGGCCGTCGCACAGGCACTTCTGGCCTGTCGCAGCAGCGACTCGGCGCTGTCCGCCGTCCCGGGAAACAGCGCGATCCCGATCGATGGCGACGCATAGATTTCCGCTTCCCCCAGCCACAGGGGCATGTTCATTGTGCGCAGCGATTTTTCCGCCGCAAGCAACGCTAGCTGTGGTCCCTCCACCACCGAAAGAACGCAGGCGAGGTCCTCGCGTCCCAGTTCCCCGACAAAATCGTCGGGGCGCAGCACCTCGGCGCGCAGGCTGGCGGCAATCCGCTCGCGCACCGCGTCGCCGGCCTGATAGCCCCACAGAGCATCGATCCGGCCGATTACCCCGCAATCCACGAGTAGCAAGGCCAGGCTCTGCCCGTCCGCGTGCCGTAGCTCGATGCAGCGGCGCAAGCGGTCAAAAAACGCAATCTCTGCGACAGGAAGCGGCGCGGCGCGCCCCGCATCCGGCACGGCCGGGTCGGTCGCGCTCAAAGAAACAGTTCCCTAGGATCGACCTTTATCGCATCGTACGCCAGCGTGCGGCGAATCCGGTAAACCTCGTCCGGCGTAGCCTTGAGCTCTTTCGCCAGATCGAGCATCTTGTAAGGCCGGTTCTCGTTCCCCTTCGCGTCCTTGACCACCATGACGCGCGGCTGCAGGCGGCGCAACGGGTTTTGCGCGATCACGATTCCGACCTCCCCGGTGTTCAGCTCGACCGCGCCACCGACGGGATAAACGCCGACGCATTGAATGAACTGCTCGACCAACGCGGGCTGGAACTGGCTGCCGCGCCCTTTGTAGATGACATTGAGCGCATTCGAGGGCGACATGTGTTTGCCCTGCGGCGCAGGCGCGACCAGCGTGTCGAACGCATCCACGATCGCGGCAATCATCCCGGGAAGTGCGATCGCCACGCCACGCAAACCGCGCGGATAGCCGGAACCGTCGAAATGCTCGTGGTGCAGCGACGCGAGTCCGGGCAGATCGTTCGGCAGGCCCGGTGTCTTGTGCAGAATCTCGACCGAGTGGTCTACATGCGTCTGGTACAATGCCGTCTCTTCCGCGGTGAGCGGCTCCGGCTTTTCCAGCAGCGCGGTCGGCAGGCTGAGCTTGCCCGCGTCCTGCAGCAGGCCAAGCAGTCCGAGCTGCTCGACGCTCTCGCGCGACAGTTGCAGAAAGCGGCCGAAGATGCTCATCATCACCGAAACGTGAATCGCCCGGTTGAAGGTTTCGCCGCTCTTCTCCTGCAACTGCACCAGCAGGGTCGCGGCATCCGGGTTGCGCACCACGCTTTCGGTTATGTCCGATGCCGCCTGCCGTACTTTGGCGCCGTCAACGGCACCCCCGACCTGCACGTCGCGACTGATCTGCCTCAACACGCTGGCCGTCTCCGCGATGGCGCTGCGCGCCCGCGGCAACTCGACGTCGAGGCTCGCGCTCTCCTTGTAGACCGTCGTACCGCGGATGCTGGCCGCCGAGCCTCCGGCGGGCGCCTCCACTGCGGACAGATCCGCCTTTTCCGGATCGACGAATACGCGGCTGCAATACTTCTTCATCAGGTCGATCTGCTTTTGACTGCGCAGGATAAAACCCTGAAACACGAACGGGGTTTCCGTCCACGGCCGATCGAGCTTCGATACGTACATGCCGAGCTGCAGTTCGTCGACTGGAATTTCCTTTAGATCCATTTAGATCTCATTACAAAATGAGGAAATGCATCCTCTCAAACTCCCCTAAATCTGGGGCCATTTCGGGAATTCCTAAATGGCCTCTCAATATCTGCTCTGCACTGTCCACACGCCGTCCCAGTCCGGATCCGGCGGTATGCTGCGAAAGATATCGCAGCGATCGACGTAGATCCGCGACGGACTGTCGTTCGGATTGGCGGCGAGCGCGTCGCGAAAGCAGCGCCCCGCATCCTTCCATTCGCGCCCGCGATAGCGCGCAAGGCCCTCGTTGAACGCATCCACCGCCGCTTCCCGGTGCGGGAACGACTCATCGGTATGATGCCCGATCACCTCGTAGATGGCTACCGGCATTTCCATGCCGCGCACGCGAATCAGGTCGATTTCACGCACCTGGGACCGGTCTTTCATCCGTTCGTAGGTCTGGCTGCAGATCAGCACCGAAGTGCCATAGAACTTGTTCGCGTCCTCCAGCCGGTGCGCTATGTTTACGCGGTTGCCGATCACGGTGTACTCCAGCCGTTTCGGCGAGCCGATGTTGCCCGCCACCACGTCGCCGGTACTGATGCCCACGCCGATCCGGATCGGCTCGCGCCCGCGCCGAGCCAGCCGGTCGTTCAACAGGCGCAGCCCGCCCATCATCTTGTTGCCGACGTTGACCGCGTTGTCGGCGTCGTCTGCATCCCGCAGCACTGAACCGAATACCGCCATGATCATGTCGCCCATGTATTTATCGAGCACGCCATGGTGAGCGAACACGATGTCCACCATGTCGGTGAAGTACTCGTTGAGCAGGGCTACCGTTTCCTGGGCGCCGAGTCGCTCCGAAATCGAGGAGAAGCCGCGGATGTCCGAAAACAGCACGCTCACCTCGCGGCCGATGCCGCCGAGCACCGCTTCACCGCTCTCGAGCAGCCGATCGAGCACCGCCTTGCTCATGTAGCGCGACATGGTGGTGCGCAGGCGCTTTTCGCGCGTGATGTCCTCCATCATCATCATGTAGCCAATCGGCTCGTCGTTCATGCTTACCAGCGGCACGGTGGTGAGATCGACCGAAACCGCTTGCGCAGCGTCGACGAAGACTTCGGTATCCACCGTAATGTCGGTCTTGCCTGCGGCGCGCACCTTGTCCAGGCTCCTCGCCACCCATGCATTGCGGCCGCCAAAAAGCTCCTGCAGCGGACGTCCGACCAGTTCGCACTCCGCGCGGCGCAGGATGCGCACCGCGGCTTGGTTGACCTTGCGCAAGACGCCGTCCGCATCGAGCGTGAGCACGGCATTGCTCATGCTGCGCAGGATCGATTCGTTGTAATTGCGCTCGGCGCTGATCTCCTCGAACAATTGCGCATTCTGGATCGCCACCGCCGCTTCGGCGCAAAAGGCGTGCAGCCGCCGCTCGTCGCCGGGGCCGAACGCGCCAGCCCTGCGATTGAGTATTTCCATCACGCCGAGGACGCGCCCGCCCTTGGCCACGATGGGCATGCACAGCATGCTGCGGGTCCTATAGCCGGTGCGCCGGTCGAATTCCGGGTTGAAACGCGCGTCCTGGTATGCGTCCAGAATATTGATGACGCTAGCTGAGGTAAAGCATTCCCCGGCAATGCCCGCGTCCGCGGGAAAGCGGATCTCCGCGCTGTCGATGCCGTCCGCGATGCGCGAAAACAGCTCGTTGCGCAGCGGGTCGTGCAAGAACAAGGTTCCGCGGTCCGAATCGAGAAGCTGCGTCGCGACCGCCAGTATTTTCGCGAGCAGCGGCCCGAGGCGGATTTCCGACACGATCGAGCTGACGACTTCGAGCAGCATTGCCTCTTCGCGCTGCTGGCGCTCGACTTTTTCGTACAGGCGCGCGTTCTCGAGCGCGGCAGCGGCCTGCTGCGACAGACCCTCAAGCAGCCGCTGATCCTCGGCGTCGAAGTCCCCGGCGTGCTTGTTCAGAACCTGGGTGACGCCGATCACTTCGCGGATTTTGTTGCGGATCGGCACGCACAGGATATTCCTGGTGCGATAGCCGGTGTGCCGGTCGATCTCCTGGTTGAAGCGGGCGTTGGAATAGGCGTCCGCCGTGATGATTTCCGCCTCTCCCTTGGTGAATACCGAGCCGGCGATGCCGAGGTTGCTGGGAAAGCGAATTTCCTCCATCGCATCGCCTTGCGTCACGCGCGAGTACAGTTCCCCGCTTTCGGCATCGTACAGGAACAGGGAGCTGCGATCGGCGTTCAGCGTGGTGCTGACTACCTCCATCAGACGCGGGAACAGCACGTCGAGCGAAAGGCTGTCGGAGACGCGGTTGGCGATGTCGGCGATCGCCGAAGTGCGGCGCACGATCTCGGCCAGGTGGAAAACGAGCTGCGCCTTTCCGGTTTCGTCCAGTCCCTGCAGCAGCCCTCCGATTTCGGCTTGGCTCAGGGGTCGTTCGACGATGGCGCGTATCGCTTCAGGGCCGATTCGCATGGGAATCCCGGTGCTGCACGGAAAAACCCGCGGGTCGAATTCCCGCATCGCATGCAATATGAAGATCGAACATCTTCAGGCAATCGGTTTTCGTACCCATCGAGGCTATATCCGATTCGGGAATCTGCCCATCTGCGCCATGATAGCGGCGTTTAGCTCGAAACTGTACTCCAAACAGGCTGTCCGGCACAGGAACTATTACCGCTGGTCGTCCTGCGCACCGTCACTTGCCGAACCGCGGCCGTTGCGAGCACACCGCCTGTCCGCGCACAGCCGGCCGGCAACAGCGGCTACACAGCCTGCGTCTCACCATACCCGCAGCTTGATCTGAATCGCCAAAGCGCCGTCGAAGCGGTCAGCAATGGTTGGGATGAGAGCGATATTCGCGCCTAGTCTCTTGCCCTCGATCGACAGCATCGGCATCGGCGCGACGAACCAGGCACCCTGGCGGTAGTTCGGATAGCCATCGAATGCACCGACGACAACGCCGGCGCCCACGTCGACCCCGGAAAACTGCCAGTGCAGGGGACGCCACTCGTAGGTCGCAAAGTGGGTCCTGGCGCGATTACTGTTGATAAAGCTGCCCGCCATCAATACGTGATCGTTGGCCAGCATGACTTCGGCGCCGAAGCCGATGTTGTTGTTGCGCAGCCCCTTGCCCGAGTCGAAGTGCTGCGCGTAGATGCCGGGGTTGAGCCAGACCTGCGGCCAGGTCTCCTGCGTGCTTGCGCTGCCGGCCTGCGCACCCGCGGCATACAATGCGGCGCACAGCAGACCCATCGTGCACGCGCGCTGGCGCCACTTGCGGCCCGTGAAAATCGTGGCCGCGCGTTGCACGTCGTTTTGGGCGCCGTCAAGGGCGCCTGTTGTCAGGTACATTTGAAATTCCTTTCCCCGCGTGCTTGTCCGGGATCCATGGTTTGACTGCTTGCCTTTGCGCGATTTTACCGTTTTTTACTGCGCCTCCGCCGGCGTTCCCAGACCGACTCAAGCGGGCAGGCTCAGGCAAGCGCCTCGCGCATAGTCACGAGTTCTTCGGCTATGGTCGGATGAATGCCGATGGTGGCGTCGAACTGGCGCTTGGTCGCGCCGCACTTGAGCGCCACGGCGAAACCCTGGATGATCTCGCCGGCGTCCGGACCCACCATGTGCACGCCGAGCACGCGCTCGGACTTGCTGTCCACCACCAGTTTCATCAGTACCTGCTCGCCGCTGCCGGTCAACTGGTGGCGTAGCGGACCGAAAGTCGTGCGGTACACGTCGATGTCGCCGTGGCGCTCACGCGCCTGCGCCTCGGACAGGCCGACCGTGCCAACATTGGGGTTGCTGAAAATCGCAGTCGGAATGCCCGCGTAATCCAGGCTGCGCTCACCCGATCCGAACAGGCTCTCGGCCACGACCATGCCCTCGGCAAGCGCAACCGGCGTCAGCAGCACGCGATCGATGACATCGCCCACGGCGTAGATCGATGGCACGCTAGCCTGAAATTTTGCGTCGACCACGACCGCGCCGTTTGCCGCCAGCTTCACGCCGGCGTCCGCAAGGCCCAGATCGCGGGTATTGGGCGCGCGCCCGGTTGCGTACATGACGCAATCGGCTTCCAGCACCGAACCATCGGCCAGCGTCGCGCGCAGCGCGGCTGCGTCCGCAGCGCGCGCGATGCGCTCGATGTTGCTGCGAAAGAGAATGCGCAAGCCCTTGTTTTCCATCTGCCCAGCGAGAAACCCGCCAAGGTCGGCATCGAACTCCCGCAGCAGGCGCTCGCCGCGATAGATGAGCGTGGTGTCAACGCCGAGCCCGTGAAAAATGGAGGCGAATTCGACCGCGATATAGCCGCCGCCCACCACCAGCGCGCGCCGCGGCAGCTCGCTCAGATGGAACGCTTCGTTCGAGCTGATCGCGAGATCGGAGCCGGGAATGGGCGGCACCACCGGCCAGCCGCCGGTGGCGACGAGAATGTAACGCGCGCTGACGCGTCGGCCGTCGATTACCACGGTATGCGCATCGGCGAGCGCGGCGCGGCCGCGCAACAGCGTGACGCCGGCGCCTGCAAGCAGCTTCGCGTATACGCCGTTCAAGCGTTCGATCTCGCGATCCTTGTTGGCGACCAGGGTTCGCCAATCGAACGCGGGAGCCGCGACGCGCCAGCCGTAGCCCGCGGCCTGCGCGATATCCTCCCCGTAGTGTGCAGCATAGGAAAACAGCTTTTTCGGGATGCAGCCGGCATTGACGCAAGTGCCGCCGAGATAGCGCTCCTCGGCAACGGCAACGCGCGCCCCGAGATTGGCGGCGTAGCGACTGGCGCGCACCCCGCCAGAGCCGGCACCGATGGTGAAAAGATCGTAGTCGTACTGCGCCATGGCTTTGGTCCCCGGGGGCAGCGCCCCGTTCGTCCTTGATGAGGGTTTCACCGATCTGCGCGCTGCGAGTACTTGTCGCCCTCTCCACACGCGCTCGGCGCTTTGCGTTTCGCGCCTGCATGGTAACGTAAAGGAGCGCGCTTGGGCGCAACCGGCAGCGTGGTTCTGCTACCCTAGAGGGTGTTCAAGTCCAGGGAAAGAGCATGAACCGCCTCCACCAACGCTTACGCATACTCCCGCGCGAGGTCCTCGCGGGCCTGCGCCGCGGTGTTGAAAAAGAAAGCCTGCGCGTCAGGCCCGACGGCATGCTCGCGGACACGCCGCATCCGGCGGCGCTCGGGTCGGCGCTCACGCACCCGCACATCACCACCGATTTCAGCGAGTCCCAGCTCGAACTGATCACCAGCGTGCACACGGGCGCGCAAGCCTGTGTCGCCGAGCTCACCGAAATCCACCAGATCGTCTACCGGCATGTGGGCGACGAACTGCTGTGGTGCACCAGTATGCCTTGCGGCCTGCCGGCCGACGACGACATTCCGCTCGGGCGGTACGGCAAATCCAATCTGGGCCGGGCCAAGACCGTGTACCGCAATGGCCTCGCGCATCGTTACGGCAGGCGCATGCAGACCATTTCGGGCGTGCACTACAACTTCTCCATGCCGGAAGCGGCCTGGCCGATCCTGCAGCAGGCCGATGCGCGCAGCGGCCCGGTCGTCGCCTACAAGACCGACGCGTATTTTCATCTGATCCGCAATTTCAGACGCCATTCCTGGCTGCTGCTTTATCTGTTCGGCGCCTCGCCCACGGTATGCCGCAGCTTCGTCGCCGGCCGCACGCACGAACTGCAGGAATTCACTGCCGGCACGCTGTTCCTGCCCGGCGCCACTTCATTGCGCATGGGGCCGCTGGGCTATCAGAGCGATGCGCAATCATCCCTGGCGGTGAGCTTCAACAGCCTCAGAACCTACGCGGAGGCGCTCAATGCCGCGCTGACCAAGCCCTATCCGCTCTACGAGGCCATCGGCCTGCGCGACGGCGAGCGCTACCGGCAACTGGGCACGACGCTGCTGCAGATCGAAAACGAGTTCTACGGGACGATCAGGCCCAAACCGCGTTTTCGCTCCGGCGAGCGCCCTTTGTACGGCCTGGGCGAGCGCGGCGTCGAATACATCGAGGTGCGCTGCATGGACAACGACCCTTTTTGCCCCATAGGCATCGCCGCCGACACGATGCGTTTCCTGGATATGTTTCTGCTGCACTGCCTGCTCCACGACAGCCCGCCGGACACGCCGGAGGAAATCGCCGCGATGTCGCGCAACCAGCACGACGTCGCCGAGCGCGGCCGCGAGCCGAACCTGCGCCTGAGCAGACGCGCAGAGGAAATCAGCCTGGCCGAATGGGCCCGCAACGTGGTCGACGAGTGCGAACCGATCGCGGCGGCCCTGGACGAAGCGCACAGCGGCAGCGCATACGCGGACGCCCTCGCGGCTGCCGGCGCCGCCATTGCGGATCCCTCGATCACGCCTTCGGCGCGCGTCCTTGCGGAAATCGGCCAAACCGACGACAAGTCCTATGTAGCCTTCGCCCTGGCTCAATCCAGACGCCATAAGCGCAGCCTGCAGGACCTGCCTTTGCCGAAAGAAGTGGAGGCGCGCTACGCAAGCATGGCCGAGGAATCGCTGGCGGCGCAGCAAAGAATCGAAGCCGCGGACAGCGTGCCCTTCGAAACTTACCGCCAGCAGTATCTGTCGAAGGATTTGCTGAGCGGGTCGCTGCTACAGTCGCCGGACTGAGTACGGCGCCACGGTCGCGCAATCCGCTCATGCAGATAGCCGGAATTCCATTCGCGACAACCGACTGGTCCAAGGTCGAGCGAACCGAACACAAGGGCGAAAGCGGCGTCGCCTACTGGCGCACGCGCCAGTTCGGCAGCATACGCGTGCGCCTGGTCGAATATTCGCCCGGCTATCTTGCCGACCACTGGTGCTCGAAAGGCCACATACTGTTCTGCGTCGAAGGCGAACTGCACACCGAGCTGCAGGACGGCCGGCAGTTCGTGTTGCAGCCCGGCATGAGCTATCAGGTCGCCGACGGCGCCGAGCCCCATCGCTCGTCCACGGCCGTGGGCGCCATGCTGTTCGTGGTCGACTGAAGCGGCATCACGGCGCGGCTAACGCCAAGCCCACACCGGCTGCTCCAGATGCGCCACGCGGGTGGCGCGGCCATGCAGCGCGACCTCGATGAACTGGTACAGAACTGCCGCAGTCGGCGCGTGGATCAGCGTGCCCAGCAGCGGGTAGCGGACTACCGGTTGATCGCTTTCAGGGATCGCGACGAATTCGGGCGAGCCGGGGCGGCCGAGTTCGGCCAGATGCACCCGGTAAATTGCTGCCACCTCCGCCGGATTCGCGCTCATCTGCGCGTCGTTTGGCGCCCAGACGACGATGGGCGTGATCAGATAGCCCGAGCGCGTGGGGTAATCGTCCAGCCAGCCGAGGACTGCCTCGGGCGGAAGTTCCAGGCCGATCTCCTCGCGCGCTTCGCGCAGCGCGGCGTCTACGGCGGACTCGCCCGCGTCGACGCGTCCGCCGGGCAGCGCGTACTGTCCGGAATGCGCGCTCAAGTGCTTGGCGCGCAGCGTCAGCACCAGCGCCGCGCCGCCCGCGCCGTCATCGGTGATAATGAGGCACACGGCCGCGCGCTTGAGGCCGCGCGCCGGCAGGGACGCCGCCACGCGCAGGGCGAGATTGCGCGTAATGAGCGCGCGCAACACCGCGTCGAAGCGCAGGTCCGTCGTGCCGCGGCGCGCCTCAGGTGAGCACGTCAATTCAATATCCGCGCGCGCGATCGACCAGCGCGAGCAGCGCCTCGCCGTCCAGAAACCGTGCCATGTTGTCGGCAAACAGGGCGGCGACGATTTCGTCCCGGTGCGCGTCCAGCCCGCCGATATGCGGCAGCACGGTGATGCCTTCGGTGCCCCAGAAATCGTGCGCGGCGGGCAGCGGTTCCGTGCGGTAGACGTCGAGCACCGCGCCGGCGATGGTTTTCGTGCGCACCGCCTCCACCAGGTCGGCGTCGACGACGAGCGCGCCGCGGCCGAAATTGAGCAAATAGGCGCTCGCGCGCATCGCCTTGAAGCGTGCCGCGTTCATGATTCCGTCCGTCTGCGGCGTGAGCGGCAGGAGGAGCAGCACGAAATCGGACTGCGCCAGCACCTCGTCGGTCGCCTCGGGCGGGTAAATTCTGTCCACCTGCGGCACCGACTCCGCCGCGCGCCGCGTGCCGATCACGCGCAACTCCAGCGCACTGGCCTTTTTTGCCAACTCGCGGCCGATTTCACCCAGACCGAGTATGCCCAGCGTGTTGCCGGCGAGCGGCTCCGAAACACGCCTCACCCAGCGCCGCTCGCGCTGGTCCCGGGTCGCCTGCGCATAAGGCTTGGTCAGATGGAACAGCGCGCCGAGGATGTTCTCGGGCATTTGCAGGCGATGCGTGCCGCGCGCGCAGGTGAGCGCTATTCCGGCACGCAGATCCGGACGCGAAACCCAGTGATCGACGCCGGCGGTGAGCGCCTGGATCCAGCGCAGCCGCGGCATTTTCGCCAGCAGTCCCGGCGGGACCTGCCTGGCGAGCAGGACCTCGGTGCGCGAAAGCTGCGCCGCGCTCGGTTCCTGGGCGGAGCGAAGCGGCTGAATGTCCAGGCGGTCTGCGAACCCGGCGCGCTCGAGCGCCTGGCTGTAGACCTCTGCTTCATTCAGCCACAGCAATGCAGGTATCGTCATAGGCGTCGCCAGAGGGACGGGTCGCTGTCGGCCCAAAACTCCTTTTTCCCAGGGGAGTCTTTGGCCGCTACGCAGCGTTCTGTGCATCAATGTCTGCAGCAAACGGGACTGCACAATTGACTGCGAGCAGTGTAAACCTGCGCATGCGCGCCGTCTATACTCACTTGCGACTATGGGTCGACGAATGCCAAAGTAAAGCGAAAAGACGGTTTGCCAAGTCTATCTTGCAGGTTGACTTGTCGCATATGCACGGCGTTCCGGTGCGCTAACAAATGAATGGACTATCTCCTTTAGAAGAGGCAAAGCGTGTTCCACGACATTGGTGTCCGATGCGTCGTCCGCGCGTTTACCCCCATGGAAGAGGTTATTCGCAACCGTATAGAGCAAGCTTAGAATTTCCCTGCCCAGCTTGTCTGTGCCCGCGCCAGTCCGGTCCCCTTTCAGGTACGCGTAGTACAACGCCTGGTCGATAGGGCTCCAAACCGGATTGGCAGCGTCAACTGTTTGGCCGACACTCAAGACACCGTTTAATCGCCGGCGTCTGAAGTCAATTGTCAGCTCCTGCCCCTGAAAGCGCGGGAGCCGGTTCACAAAAAATCGCGTGCACCTATGGAGAATCAGTCTTTCCTTCAGTTGCGGCGAGAATACTGCATAAGCCACTCTTAATTGTTCACGCTCTTTCGGTGTACGCACCTTGGGCATGCTAAGACCGCCCACCTGCACCAATTGCGCTCGTCCATCCGATGTCAGAAGGTTCGGACCGTACCCTTGTTCGTTCGCGATCGTGACATAGATGTTCTTGAAACTGACCCAATAACACACGTACTGCTCAAGTGGCTCCATTTCGATGCGCCGGCTTTGTTCGACCAGTCTCACCATTGCAGATGCCAGTTGAAACTCCCGCGCCCTGAACGTCCTGGAAGACCGTTTCATTTCAGGCACCGTGGTATGCAACTCTGCGGCAAAAGGCAGGAAGCGCAAAATAGGCTCGCTGTTTGCATGCACGAGCGCTTCGTTGGCCGCCGAACAGCGTCTTGAATGCCTGGTCCTGCGCCCTGATCAGGCACCCGAAAAGCTGCTGCGCGTATTCGATGATGCGGTTTTGCTGAATCGCAATCAGCTTCGCCGTGTCCACCAGGTGGACTCCGACGATTTTCAGACGCATCTGTCGTTTGGCCGTCGCAAGAACACCGATTTTTCCAGCGAAAACCCCAGGTGCCAAGCCAGCTATAAGCAGAGCCCTGGTTTTTGGACTAAACAAGAAGTTACGCATTCGCCCTCCCCTCGTACTTCGCCACTTGGTGGCGTTCAGACCGCACAGTTGTTCCTTGTGCACTCTACGAGGCGAGCAAAAATCAAGCCAGTTGGCTCTAGCGGCCAGTTCTTGAACCAGTTAAGGCTCGCGCGCTGTTCCGCCAAATTTTTTGCCGCGGGCGGAACAGCAGGTTGGCCAAACGGTGCGGATATTGCGCCGGCGACGCTTCTTTCCATTCCCGCCGTGTCAGAACGCACGGCCTGACCAGGGCTTGCGTAGCGGTCTATTTGCTTTTGGGCATTCGATCAGGTCGCAAACAATTCAGCAAGCCCCGACTCGAGCGCGAGCAGCGCGCGCTTCCTGTCGAGGCCGCCGGCATATCCGGTAAGGCTGCCGTTCGAGCCCACGATGCGGTGGCAGGGAACGATGACTCCGATCGGGTTGCGTCCGGTCGCCGCGCCCGCGGCGCGCGCGCTGCCCGGGCATCCTGCCCTCTTGGCAAGCTCGCCGTAGGTGATGGTCTCGCCGTAACCGACGCTGGAGATGGCCTTCCACACCGATCGCTGAAACGCCGTGCCTTCGGGCGCGAGCGGCGCGTCGAAACGCTTGCGCTCGCCGCCGAAATATTCGGCCAACTCGCGCTTTGCCTGGCGCAGCGGTGCGTGGCCCGCATCCCGCCGCCACTGCGACGCGATCTGGGGATGATATTTCTGGCCGTTGAAGTAGACGCCGGAAAGTCCCTCGCCGTCAGCGACGAGCAGCATCGGCCCATGGGGGCTTTCATAGAAATCGTAGTAGCGCATGGTTTACTCCTTTGAGTCTGGAACAAAACGAAGGAATCCGGATGGAAACCCCACCGCCTGCCTCCGCCGTTCGTGCCCGCCTAAGTCGGTCCCTGGCAAAATGGCTTTTGCTACGGATGTGCCGCAAGCGCCTGCCACAGGTGCATCACGGCGTACGCGCGCCAGGGCCGCCAGACTTCGCCCGCCGCGAGCACGCGACGCGCATTGGTTTCGCCCAGCGCTTTCATCACCCCCAGATCGGTGTGCGGAAACGCGTCCGGCCACGCCAGCGCACGCATGGCGATGTACTGCGCGGTCCATTCGCCCACGCCCGGCAGCGCGCGCAATTGGTCCAGCGTCGCCTCGATATCGGCATTGGGCATCAGCACCAGTTCGCCGTCCGCCACCGCGCGCGCGAGCGCGACGATGCTGCGGGCGCGCGCGCCGGGCATGCCCAGGCGCGCGATGCTTGCATAGGGCAGGTCCGCGATGCTCGCCGCCGTCGGGAACACGGTGGTGAGCGCGGCAATGGGCGTTTCGATCGGATCGCCGAACGCCGCCGCGAAGCGACCTGCCACGGTGCGCGCGGCAATCACCGAAACCTGCTGGCCGAGGATCGCGCGCACCGCAACTTCGAAACCGTCGAATGCGCCGGGCACGCGCAAGCCAGGATGGCGCTTTGCCATGGTCCCCAGCGCCTGCGCGACTTCGGCCGGGTGGCAGGAGAGGTCCATCAGCGCCTTGACGCGCGAGAGCACCGGCGGCAAGGCCTTCGCGAGCGACGCCGAAACCGTGACGCGCAGCGCCGGCTTTTTCTGCGACAGCGCCACCTCGATCCAGCCGCGGTGCTCCTTGCCTCCCGCGCAGATACGCGCGGTGCGGCGATAACAGTTGCCCTCCACGCTTTCGACGCCGGCAACCGTGCGCGCGCCGAGGAACGCGCTCGCCGCGGGCCAGTCGTAAGGCGGCCGGAAACTCAGTTCGAATTTCAGCACATCGGCCGCGCCAGGCGCGGACACATGTCGCCTCAGTTGTCCCGGCTGCAACCGGTAGCGCTGCTTGAACAGCGCGTTGAACCGCCGCACGCTGCCGAAACCGCTCGCGAACGCCACCTCGGTGACCGGCAGCACTGTGTCGGTCAGCAGGCGTTTTGCGAGCAGCAGCCGCTGCGTCTGCGCGAACTGCACCGGCGAGACGCCGAACTCGGCGCCGAATGCGCGACGCAGGTGCCGGTCGGTGATGCCCAGCTGCGCCGCGACGCTATCGAGTCCCGCTTCGTCCAGCGTACAGTCGTCCATCAGGCTCGCGGCGGCTTGCGCCAGGCGCGAGCTGGCGTCCACGCTCGCATTGCCGGGCGCAAGTTCCGGCCTGCAACGCAGGCACGGCCGGTAGCCGTCCGATTCGGCGGCCGCGGCGCTGGGATAGAAGCGGCAGTTCTCGCGCTTGGGCGGCTTGACGGTGCACACCGGGCGGCAATAGATGCGCGTCGAGGAGACCGCGACGAAGAAGCGGCCGTCGAATCGCGCATCGCGCGCTTTGAGCGCCCGGTAGCAGGTGTGGGAGTCGAGTGTCATGGGCGCATTATGAGCGCGGTGACCGGCGTTGTCTGGCCGTTTTCGGACATGGCGGCGCCGCGGCCCATGCCGCTACCCGCGCTCGCGCGCCGCGCCTATTGACCGCGCCCTCGCGTCGAGTTGCAGGACAATCAGCCCAGGGTGTAGAGCTCGATCCACTTCTCCGGCACGGCAACCGGAAAATCGAGCAGCAGTTGCGCGTAGCCCTTCGCCAGCGGATCGACGCGCAGGGAAGCCATGCCGCCCCCGCCCAGCGCCTGGTGCAACAGGAAATTCAGCGCGTGTATACCGGGCACTTCGAAGCGTTCGACTTCGCCCTGCACCAGATGGGAAAAATGCTGTTTCACCGCGGCGCTCGTCAACTGCGCGCGCAGCAGCGGCAGAAACTCGGAGCGGCGGGCGATAATGCCGATGTTGGCGCTATCGCCCTTGTCGCCGCTGCGGCCCCAGGCAAGTTGCACCAGCGGCACGCGCCGCGTCGCGCCCTGCGGCACCAGGGTCGCCCCCTGTGCCGGTGCCGGCTGGCGCAATGCCTCGGCGTAGCCGCCCGCCGCGGGAACGGCCACCACCAGGCGCTCGCCGTCCAGCGTGAAGCTCGCCTCGCAGCTTGATTTTTCGAGCAGGAAGAAACAGGGCTTGACCGCGGGTGTCACCTTGGGCCTGCCGCCGCCCATGCCGGTGGTGCCCGGCGACCAGGACGTGCCCGCAGGCGCGATTTCACGCGCAAAGATTTCCAGCGCCTGGCGATTGGCGTGCGCCACCGCGAGACGCAGCACCGCCTCGCGCGTGTCGGCGGTGCGCGCGTGCGGACCATACACGGCCTCCGCGCCCAGCACCTCGATGCGCGTGGCGGAATAATCGGCAAGGTTCTGCTCGCGGAATATCCCTCGCGTGCGCGCGAGTATCGCCTCCGCCGTGCGTTGCGCCTTCTTCGCCGCGTCCATGCCGATGATGTTCAGGATCGCGGTGCAGCGATAGCCG
The DNA here is from genome assembly GCA_052172655.1 of Burkholderiales bacterium. Taxonomy (GTDB): domain Bacteria; phylum Pseudomonadota; class Gammaproteobacteria; order Burkholderiales; family SG8-39; genus 2-12-FULL-64-23. The sequence continues at coordinate 3,330 of JBQMQE010000053.1, read as the reverse complement.
TCCGGGTAGGTCGCGCAGACTTTGTAAGTCGGCGTGGGCGCAAGGCCGCGCGCCCCGCTCACCCGCACCCGCTCCGGCCCCAGCTCGGCGATATCGACGCCGGTGACATCGCACACCACGTCGGGCAACACGTAAGCGAGCGGATCGCCCATTTCGTAGAGCATCTGCTCGGCCACCACCGCGCGGTTGATCAAGCCGCCGGTACCGGCTGCCTTGGTGACGACGAAGCTGCCGTCGGCGTGGCATTCCAGGATCGGATAGCCGATGTCCTCCCAGCGCGGCACCGACTCCCAGTCGGTGAACAGGCCGCCTGTGGCCTGGCAGCCGCACTCGATGATGTGGCCGGCAAGGCTGCCCGCGGCGAGCCGGTCGTAATCGTCCTCGCGCCAGCCGAACTCATGCAGCAGCGGCCCCAGCGCCACCGCGCTGTCGACGCAGCGTCCGGTGATGACCACGTCGGCGCCGGCGGCGAGCGCGCGCGCTATCGGAATCGCGCCCAGATAAGCGTTGGCCGACAGGATTTTTTGCGGCAACTCGGCGCCCGAGTACATTTCGCGCACCCCCGCCGCGCGCAGTTCCGCCATGCGCGGCAGCACGTCGTCGCCCTCGACGATGGCAATCTTGAGCTTCACGCCGGCTTCCCCGGCGAGTTTGGCGAGCGCAGCGGCGCAGCCGGCGGGATTCACGCCGCCCGCATTGCTCACCACCTTGATGCCCTTCGCGGCCAGATCGCGAATGACGCTTTTCATCGCCACATCGACGAAATCGGTGGCATAGCCCGCATCCGGCGACTTGGCGCGCATCGCCGCCAGAATCGACATGGTGAGTTCGGCCAGGTAATCGAACACCAGGTAATCGATCTGCCCGCGGCGCACCAACTGCGCGCAGGCGACCGAACTGTCGCCCCAGAAACCCGAGGCGCCGCCGATGCGCACGATCTTGTCTGTCATGTCGCCGCCTCCGCTCGTTTAGCCTGGCTCATGCATGGTCATTGTCGGCGGCCGGCGGCAATCACGGCCGGTCGCATCCCCTTCGGGGCCCCTGCTCCCTGCTCATTCCGCCATCCCCGGCAAACGATCGAGCTTCTCCACCCAGGCCGCGTCGCGCTTTTCGCGGAATGCGGCGACGCCCTCCGCGCCTTCGCCGCGCAGTTGGCGCGCGAACGACTGTGCGGCGCGATCGAGGATGGGTCCGAGTTGCACTTCGGAGCATTCCTGCAGCAGCGCCTTGGTGGCGGCATTCGCGCCCGGGGCGCAGCGGGCGATGCCCTGGAGTACGGCCAGCAGCCTTTCATCCAGGGCAGCCGTGTCTTCGGCCACAAAATCCACCAGGCCGATGCGCGCGGCCTCCGCAGCGTCGATGCGCTCGCCCGACAGCGCGAGGCGGCGCGCCCGGGCCTCGCCTATGCGCGCGACTACAAAAGGCGCAATCTGCGCCGGCACCAAGCCTAGCGTGGTTTCGCTGAGCGCGAATCTTGCATCCTTGCGCGCGAGCACGATGTCGGCCGCGCAGGCCAGGCCGAAGCCGCCGCCCATGGCTGCACCCTCGATCACCGCCACCAGCACTTTGGGCAGGCGTGCGAGCGCCGTCAGAAAATAGCCGAAGCTGCGGTTGTGCGTGGCGATAGCGTCGGCTCCGCCTTGCGCTTGGTCCGACGCCAGCCGCTCCTGGAAATTGCCCATGCTGCCGCCGGCGCAGAAAAAACCGTTGGCGCCGCGCAGCACCACTGCGCGCAACGTAGCGTCGGCGGCGGCCGCCTCGACTGCCGCCTTGAGTTCCTCCACCATCTGCGCACTCAGCGCATTGCGCGTGGAGGCATCGTCCAGGGTCAGAAAGAGGAAACCGCCCTGGCGCAGCGTGCGCAGCTTCGACATAACTATTCCTTTCTCGGCAGGATGCCCATGTACTTGGAAATGATGCCGAGCATGATCTCATCGGCGCCGCCGCCGATGGAAGTCAGGCGCGCATCGCGGTAGGCGCGTCCAATCGGGTTTTCCCACATATAGCCCATGCCGCCCCAGAACTGCAGGCAGGCATCGGGGACTTCGCGCGCGAGCCTTCCGGCCTTCAGCTTCGCCATGGAAGCGAGTTCGGTCACGTCCTGCCCGGCGATATACAGTTCCGTCGCCCGATACACCAGCGAGCGCAGGCACTCGACTTCGGTCTTGAGTTCGGCCAGGCGGAAATGCACGTACTGGTTGTCGAGGATGGATTTTCCGAAAGCCATTCTTTCGCGGGCATAGTTCGCAGTCTCGTCGATCAACCGGCCGATCGAACTGCTGCGCGCCGCCGCCCACAGCCGCTCTTCCTGGAACTGCAGCATCTGGTAGGTGAAACCCATGCCCTCTTCGCCGATGCGGTAGCGCTGCGGCACGCGCACGTCGTCGAGAAAAATCTGCGCCGTATCCGATGACCACATGCCCAATTTCTTGAGCTTGCGCGCCACGCTCACGCCCTTGGTCTTCATCGGCACGCAGATGAGCGACTTGTTCTTGTGCGCCGCGCCCGATCCGGTGTTGGCGAGCAAGCACATCCAGTCGGCCTGGGTGCCGTTGGTGGTCCACATCTTGCCGCCGTTGATGAGGTAATCGTCGCCGTCCTTGCGCGCCGTGGTCCTGATCGAGGCGACATCGGACCCCGCCCCGACTTCGGACACGCCGAGGCAGGCGACGTAATCGCCGGCGATCGAAGGCGCGAGGAATTCGCGGCGCAATGCGTCGGAGCCGAAGCGCGCCAGCGCCGGCGTCGCCATGTCGGTCTGCACGCCTATCGCCATCGGGATGCCGCCGCATTGGATCTGGCCCAGCGCCTCGGCCATCGCCACCGAGTAGGAGTAGTCCAGCGCCTGCCCGCCGTATTCCTCCGGCTTGCACACGCCGAGAAAGCCGAGCTGCCCCATCTTCTTGAACACTTCATGCGCCGGGAAGATTTCGGCTTCTTCCCATGCGTCGACGTAGGGATTGATTTCGGCGTCGATGAATTTCTTAAGCTGCCGCTGCAGCTCTTCGTGCTCGTGGGTGAATAGCATGGGCCTGGTCCTTGGTGTCTGTCAATTTCGATCGTGGCGGCTTGACTCGCGCCACTGCTTGTTGCGGTATTGCGCTACTTGCACAAAATCAAACCCAAAGCGTCCTTGTCTTTATCCATAACCGTGATTTCCGTGCGGATGTGCTTTTCATCCGCACGGAAATCACGGTTGGCGCGCGCAGCGCGCAGGTCTTCCCAAAACCTGCGCGGACGAAAACCCGTCCGCGCGGATCGCCGATCTTGATTAAACCCTCTCACGCATTTCGAACAACGCTCACGGCCGCGCGACGCCGAACTGGATTG
>JBQMQE010000052.1:0-22165 GCA_052172655.1 Burkholderiales bacterium | reverse complement strand
CACATTGTGGGCCGTTGATGCGCACAGGCACGCCACCCAGGGCCGCCAGCGAAAAGCACATGGCCATGCGATGGTCGTCGTAAGTATCGATAGCGACCCCGGAGGCGAGGCCCGCGACCGGAGGCGTGATGCGGAGGAAATCGGCGCCCTCTTCCACCGTCGCACCCAGTTTTCTCAACTCGGTCGCCATGGCGGCGATGCGGTCGGTTTCCTTGACGCGCCAACTGCCGATGTTGCGCAGGGTGCAGGGGCCGTCGGCGAACAGCGCCGCCACCGCCAGGGTCATGGCCGCGTCGGGGATGTGGTTGAAGTCGGCGTCGAAGGCTTTCAGTTTTCCGGCGCGTTTCGCTTCATCGCCCGCCGTGGCTTCGATCCAGTTGTCGCTCATGACGACGCGCGCGCCCATGTGCTCCAGCGCTTCGGCAAAGCGCACATCGCCTTGCACGCTGGCACGCCCCACGCCCTCCACGCGCACCGGCCCGCCGCCGCTAAGGCCGCTGATCGCACCGGCGGCGAGAAAGTAGGAGGCCGACGAGGCATCACCCTCGACCCAGATCTCGCCCGGGCTGGTGTAGCGCGCGCCGGCCGGCACGGTGAACGACGCCCAGCCCTCGCGCGCCACCTCGATGCCGAAGCGGCGCAGGGTGCCGAGCGTGATCTCGACATACGGCTTGGAAATCAGCTCGCCCTCGACCGCAATCGTGGTTTCCCGGCCGGTGAGCGGCAGTGCCAGCAACAGAGCAGTCAGGAACTGACTCGACACGTCGCCGCGCACGCTGACCTTGCCGCCCGCGCGTACAGATGCGGGCCTGATATGCAGAGGCGGATAGCCCCCCACACCGGCGTAGTCGATACTCGCCCCAAGGCCGCGCAATGCATCGACCAGATCGCCGATCGGCCGCTCGTGCATGCGCGCCACGCCCGACAGGCGATAGTCGCCGCCGCACAGCGCCAGCGCCGCGGTCAGCGGCCGGAACGCGGTGCCGGCGTTGCCGAGAAACAGCTCGGCGGACTTGACCGGAAACGCGCCGCCCGCGCCGGTCACGACAGTCGCACCGCCGTCCCGCTGCAGCGCGATGCCCAGCGTGCGCAAGGCGTCGATCATGACGTGCGTGTCGTCGGAATCGAGCAGGTCGTGAAGGCGCGTCTCGCCCGAGGCGAGGGCCGCAAGCAGCAGCACACGGTTGGAAATGCTTTTCGACCCGGGCAGCTTGACCGTGCCGGTAACGCTGCGGATGGGCCCGAGGTCGAGATAGTCCAAGGCAGTCAGCCGCGGATAGCGTCGGAGCAGCCGAGCTTCACTGTTGCTTCTGCAGCCATTTGTTGCGCGCCGCGCGCGCCCGCGCAAATATCTTTTTCAGCCCCGCCGCGTCGCCCTTCTGCAGCAACCGCTTTACCTCTGCCAGTTCGCGCTGATAGCCGGTGAGTTCGGCCAGCAGTGCCTTGCGGTTGGCGACGCAAATGTCGCGCCACATTTCCGGATGGCTGGAGGCGATGCGGGTGAAATCGCGAAACCCGCCGGCCGCATAATCGAACAACTGCCTGCCGTTCGGGTGGCGCGCGACCTGGTCCACCAAAGCGTAGGACAGGAGGTGCGGCAAATGGCTCACCGCGGCGAACACCAGGTCGTGTTCTGCCGGCTGCATGCGATACAGCCGGGCGCCGCAAAGGCGCCAGGCGGCGCGCACGCGGCGGACACTGCGTTCGCTGTTCTCGGGCAGCGGGGTCAGCACCACCTTGCGCCCGCGATAAAGATCGGCGCGCGCCGCCGCCACGCCGCTGTGTTCGGCACCCGCAATCGGATGGCCGGGCACGAACTGCGCCGCACGGCGCTTGAGCAGGCGGTAGGCGAGCGCCACCACGTCCTGCTTGGTGCTGCCGCCGTCGGTCACGACCGTTCCCGGCCCGAGGTGCGGCGCGATGGCACGCATGACCGCGCCCATCTGGCCCACCGGCGTGGCAAGCAGCACGAGGTCGGCGCCGGCCACTGCGGCCGCATCATTGCTGGCCTCGTCGATGACGCCGAGCTCGAGCGCCCGTTGCAGGTTGGCCGGATTGCGGCCCAGGCCGATGACCCGCTGCGCGGCGCCGGCCGCCTTGAGCCCGAGCGCGAAGGAGCCGCCGATCAGGCCGACGCCGAAGATGACTACCGTATCGAGGCGGGAACCTGCCACGCGCTCAACTCTTGAGCGCCGTATCCAGCGCATCGAGGAAGCGCGCGTTTTCCTCGGCCAGACCGATGGTCACGCGCAGGTGGTCGGGCATCGCATAACCGGCCAGGGGACGCACGATCACGCCCAGCCGCAGCAGCTTCTGAAACACCGCGCCGGCCTGGCTCTGATTGTTCAAGCGGGGAATTTCTACGGTGATGAAGTTTGCGTACGAGGGAATCCATGAAATGCCCAGACGCTTGCAACCGTCCTGCAGTTGTTGCATGCCGGTGACGTTGAGTTCGAAGCTCTCGCGCAGGAAATCGTGGTCGGTCAACGCGGCGAGCGCGCCGACAATGGCGAGATTGTTGACGTTGAACGGCTGGCGCACGCGGTTGAGCAAGTCCGCGATCTCGGGGAGGCAGACCGCGTAGCCCACACGCAGGCCTGCAAGTCCGTAGACCTTGGAGAAGGTGCGCGTCACGATCAGGTTGGGGAAATTTGCGATCCAGGCAATGCTCGGGCAGCGCAAGCCCGGGTCCAGATATTCGTTGTAGGCCTCGTCCAGCACGATGATCACGTTGTTCGGTGCCCGGGAGAGGAACGACTCCAGTTCCGCCGCCGTGAGCATGGTGCCGGTCGGATTGTTCGGGTTGGCGATGAATACCACGTGGGTATCGGGCCGGATCGCGGCCAGCATCGCCTCCAGATCGTGGCCGAAGCGCTTCGCCGGCACGACAATGCTCTCGGCGCCGCGCGCCTGCGTCGCCAGCGGATAGACGGCGAAAGCGTGCTGCGAATAGACGGCCGAGCAGCCGGGCGCGAGAAACGCCATGCCCGCCAGGTCGAGCACGTCGTTTGAGCCGTTGCCAAGCACGATCTGCGACATCGGCACACCGAGCCGCTGCGACAGCGCCTGCGTCAGCTCGAAACCGTCCGGATAGCGGCCCAGGTCCGGCAGCGCCGCCTGGATCGCGGCCAGCGCCTTCGGCGAAATTCCGCGCGGGTTCTCGTTTGAAGCGAGCTTTATGATCGCTTTCTCGTCGAGTCCCAACTCGCGCGCAAGCTCGGTGATCGGCTTGCCCGGCTGATAGGGCGCGATGGCGCGCACGTAGGCAGGAGAAAGTTCGCAAAGGTCCATGATATCCGACATGAATTTGGCTGCGGCTGCGAGTGTATCGAACTGCTAGAGCACCGCAGCGGGGTAAGAACCGAGAATTTTCAGGAACGGCGCGAGCTTTTCCAATTCGGCCAGCGCCTTGGCCACCTTGGGATCCTGGCGGTGGCCCTGCACATCGACGTAAAACATGTATTCCCAGCGCCCGGTGCGCGCCGGGCGCGACTCCAGCCGGCTCATGCTGACGCCGTGCCTGGCGATGGGCGTCAACAGCGCGTGCACCGCGCCCGGCCGGTTGGGCGCGGACATGATGATCGAAGTCAGGTCCTTGCCCGAAGGCGCGGCGTCGTGATCCCCCAGCACCAGAAAGCGCGTGGTGTTATTCGGATCGTCCTCGATATTGCGCGCCGCCAGTTTCAGGCCGTGGCGCTGGACCGCGATATTCCCGGCAATGGCCGCCGCGGCCGCGTCTTTCGCCGCCAGGCGCGCCGCCTCGGAATTGCTCGCCACCGGAATGCGCTCGGCATCGGGCAGCTTGCGGCTCAGCCACTGGTTGCACTGCGCCAGCGATTGCGCATGGGAATAGACGCGCACGATTTTCTTCAGCACACCCGACTTGGACATCAGGTTCTGGCGCACGCGCAGCACCGTCTCCGCGCAGATCTTGAGCGGCGTGCTGAGCAACAGGTCGTGCGTCCGGTCGATCGCACCTTCGCTCGAATTTTCCACCGGCACTACGCCGTAATTGACGCCGCCGGTCTCGGCCTGGCGGAACACCTCGTCGATGGTTCCGCAGGGCTGCGCGCGCACGCCGCCGCCGAACACCTTCAACACCGCCATCTCGCTGAAGGTCCCGGCGGGGCCGAGATAGGACACCGCCAGCGGTTGCTCCAGCGCGCGGCAGGCGGAGATGATTTCCGCATACACCCGGGCGAGCGCTTCCTTGCCCAGCGGTCCGGCGTTCTTTTCGAGAATACGGCGCAGCACCTGGGCTTCGCGCTCCGGCCGGTACACCTTGACCCCCTGTTTGAGCTTGCCCACCGCATGCGCCAGCCGCGCGCGTTCGTTCAGAGTGCGCAACACGCGAACGTCGAGCGCGTCGATCTGAGCACGCAGCTTGGCCAGATCCTTGTTCATCGCCACCTCAGTCCCGCAGCGGCAGGTAACGCACCGCCAGCACGCCGTCGATCTTGCCCAACTGCGCCACCAGCTCGCGCGTCGCCGCGCTGTCGACGTCGACCAGGGTGTAGGCCATCTCGCCCTTGGACTTGTTCAGCATGTTGTGGATGTTCAGGCCCGCCTTCGCGATGGTGGCCGAAATCTGCGCCACCATGCTGGGCACGTTGGCGTTGGCGATGGCGATGCGGTAGGGCGACTCGCGCGGCATGCTCATGTCCGGAAAATTCACCGCATTGGACACATTGCCGTGCTCCAGGTAGTCGCGCACCTGGTCCGCCACCATCACCGCGCAATTGTCCTCGGCTTCGCGCGTGGAGGCTCCCAGGTGCGGCAGCGCGATCACACCGGGCTGGCCGGCGAGCTTCGCGTCCGGAAAATCGGTCACATAATACTTAAGCCGGTGCGCGGCGAGCGCCTGCACCACGGCTGCGCTGTCGACTATGCCTTCGCGCGAGAAATTGAGCAAGACCGTGCCCGCGCGCATCAGCTCCAGGTTCTTCGCGTTGACCATATTGCGCGTCTGCGCCACCAGCGGAACGTGCAGCGTGACAAAGTGGCTCGTCTTCAGCACCTCATCGATCGAATGCGCTTTTTTGACCTGCGCCGGCAGGCTCCAGGCCGCTTCCACGGTGATCTCCGGATCGTAGCCGAGCACGTTCATGCCCAGGCGAATCGCCGCGTCGGCGACGAGACTGCCGATCTTGCCCAGGCCGATGACGCCGAGCGTATGCTGCGGCAACTCCATGCCGGCGAACTGCTTCTTGCCGTCCTCGACGCGCTGCGCCAGCGCCGCGTCCCCGCCTTTGATCGCGCGCACGAATTCCAGCGCCGGGGCCAGATTGCGCGCCGCGATCAGCATGCCCGCGAGCACCAATTCCTTCACCGCATTGGCGTTGGCGCCGGGCGCATTGAATACCGGCACGCCGCGCGCGCTCATTTCCTCGACCGGGATGTTGTTGGTGCCGGCGCCGGCGCGGCCGATGGCCTTCACCGAAGGCGCGATCTTCAGTGCGTGCAGATCCTGCGAGCGCAGCAGGATGGCGTCGGGATGCGCCGCTTCCTTTTCGACGCGATAGCGCTCGGCGGGAAGGCGCTTCAGCCCGACCTGGGCGATGTTGTTCAGCACCAGTATTTCGAACGGCTTGCGCTCAGGCATGCTTGCCCTCGAATTCGCGCAGGTATGCGACCAGTTGCCGCACCCCTTCGATCGGCATGGCGTTGTAGATCGAGGCGCGCATGCCGCCGACGGAGCGGTGGCCCTTCAATTGCACCATGCCGCGCACCTTCGCCCCCTTGAGGAACTCCTCGTCCAGCGCCTCGTTCCTGAGCTTGAACGGCACGTTCATGCGCGAGCGGTCGCGCGGCTCGACCGGGCTGACGAAGAACTTGCTCTGGTCGAGATAATCGTACAGGAGCTTGGCCTTGGCGATGTTGCGCCGTTCGATTTCGGCGAGCCCGCCCTGCTGTTTCGCCCACTTGAATACCAAACCGGCGATGTAAATGGCGTAGGTCGGCGGTGTATTCAGCATGGAATCCGCCTCGGCCTGCTGCTTGTAGTCGAACGCCGAGGGGGTGAATGGCGCCGCCTGGCCGATCAGGTCGTCGCGCACGATCACCAGCGTCAGCCCCGCCGGACCGATGTTTTTCTGCGCCCCGCCGTAGATCAGTCCGTAGCGCGCGACATCCACCGGACGCGACAGGAGATGCGAGGACATGTCCGCCACCAGCGGCACCGCGCCGGTGTCGGGCACCCAGTGGTATTCCAGGCCGCCGATGGTTTCGTTGGAGCAGATGTGGACGTAGCCCGCCTCGGGCGAAAGCTTCCAGCTCGATTGCGGCGGGATATAGGTGAACTTCTTGTCCTCGCTCGAGGCGGCAACATTCACCGTGCAGTATTTCTTCGCTTCCTTTATCGATTTCTTCGACCATTCGCCGGTATTGACGTAGTCGGCCACGCTGCGGCCGCGCAGCAGGTTCATCGGCACGATGGCGTTCTCGGCGATCGCACCGCCCTGCAGGAACAGCACCTTGTAGTTGGCGGGCACTGCCAACAAGTCGCGCAGATCTTGCTCCGCCTCGGCGTGTATGGAAATGAATTCCTTGCCGCGGTGGCTCATTTCCATCACCGACATGCCGCTGCCATGCCAGTCGAGCATCTCCGCCGCGGCCTGCTGCAGCACTATCTCCGGCAGCACCGCCGGGCCCGCGCTGAAATTAAACACTCGTGCCACGATTATCCTTTCGCATACTGGACGCGTAATGGATGGCGTTCCGCGTCACTCGCCTTCAGAAATATTTTTCCCATCGACATCGCCACTGCCACTGCCGTCGCCGCCGCCATTGCCATTGCCGGCACCGGCGTCTTCGTCGGACTCCAGCACTTTCTCGATGCCGGCCAGCCGCGTGCCCGCATCAAGATTGATCAGCGTCACGCCCTGGGTCGAGCGCCCCTGCTCGCGGATCTGCGCGACCTTGGTACGGATGACTACGCCGCCGGTGGAAACCAGCATCACCTCGTCCTTCTCCTCCACCAGCACCGCGCCGACCAGGTTGCCGTTGCGCTCGCCCGTATGGATCGCGATCATGCCCTTGGTGCCGCGCCCGTGGCGAGTGTACTCGGATATCGGGGTGCGCTTGCCAAAGCCGTTTTCGGTGGCGGTGAGCACTGTCTGGCTTTCGTTCTCGGCCACCAGCATCGAGATCACGCACTGCCCCGGGTCCAGGCTCATGCCGCGCACGCCGCGCGTCACGCGTCCGGTGGGCCGCACATCGTCTTCGCCGAAACGCACCGCCTTGCCGGCGTCCGAGAACAGCATGACATCGTGCGTGCCGTCGGTAATGGCGACACCGATGAGGAAATCGCCTTCGTCGAGTTCGGCCGCGATGATGCCCCTGCCACGCGGATTGGCGAAAGCCGACAGCGGCGTCTTTTTCACTGTTCCCTGTGCGGTGGCCATGAATATGTAATGTCCGTCGTCGAATTGTTTCACCGGCAGGATGGCGGTGATCTTCTCGCCCTCCTCCAGCGGGAACATGTTGACCACGGGTTTGCCGCGACTGTTACTACTGCCCTGCGGCACCTGGTAGACCTTGATCCAGTACACGCGGCCGCGGCTGGAAAAGCACAGCACATGGTCATGGGTGTTGGCGATGAACAGCCGCTCGATGAAATCGTCTTCCTTGGTTGCGGTGGCCTGCCTGCCGCGCCCGCCGCGGCGCTGCGCGCTGTAGTCGGCGAGCGGCTGCGACTTGATATAGCCCGTGTGCGACAGCGTCACCACCATGTCGGCCGGAGTGATCAGATCCTCGTCGTCCAGGTCCTGCGGATTGAGTTCAATCTCGCTCTTGCGCTCGTCGCCGTACTGCTGCTTGATCGCGTTCATTTCGTCGACGATGATGGCGGTAATGCGCGCAGGCTTGGCGAGGATGTCGATATAGTCGGCGATCTGCAGCATCACCTCTTTGTATTCGGACACAATCTTGTCCTGCTCCAGGCCGGTGAGGCGCTGCAGCCGCATTTCCAGGATCGCCTGCGCCTGGGCATCGGACAAATGGTAGCCGCCCTCGACCAGGCCGAAATTCGCCGCCAGGCCGTCAGGACGCGAGGCGTCGGCCGCGGCGCGCGCGAGCATCTGCGCCACCAGCGGCGAGCGCCAGGCTTTCGCCATCAGCGCCTGCTTGGCTTCGGGCGGCGTCTGCGACCGCTTGATCATGGCGATGATTTCGTCGACGTTCGAGAGCGCCACCGCCAGGCCTTCGAGGATATGGCCGCGCTCGCGCGCTTTGCGCAATTCGAACACGTTGCGCCGCGTCACCACCTCGCGCCGGTGCGCAAGGAACGCATCGAGCATCTGCTTCAGGTTTAAGAGGCGCGGCTGGCCGTCGACCAGTGCCACCATATTGATGCCGAAAGAGTCCTGCAACTGGGTCTGTTTGTACAGGTTGTTGAGCACCACATCGGGCAATTCGCCGCGCTTCAGTTCGAACACCACGCGCATGCCCGACTTGTCCGATTCGTCGCGGATTTCGCTGATGCCTTCGAGTTTTTTCTCGTTCACCAGCTCGGCGATGCGCTCGAGCAGGCTCTTCTTGTTGACCTGGTAGGGCAGTTCGTCGACGATGATGGACTGGCGATTGCCCTTCTCCATGTCCTCGAAATGGGTGCGCGCGCGCATGATCGCGCGGCCGCGCCCGGTGCGGTAACCCTGGTGCACCCCGGCCAGGCCGTAGATGATCCCGGCCGTGGGGAAATCCGGCGCCGGGATGATCTCGATCAGCTCGTCGATGCTGATGGCGGGATTGGCGAGCAGCGCCAGCCCCGCATCCACCACCTCGGTCAGGTTGTGCGGCGGGATGTTGGTCGCCATGCCGACCGCGATGCCCGACGAGCCGTTGATGAGCAGGTTGGGTATGCGCGTAGGCAGCGCCGTCGGCTCCTGTTCCTTGCCGTCGTAATTGGGGACGAAATCGACCGTTTCCTTGTCGATGTCGGCCAGCAGTTCGGAGGAAATGCGCTCCAGCCGGCACTCGGTATAGCGGTAGGCCGCGGCCGAATCGCCGTCGATGGAGCCGAAATTGCCCTGACCGTCGATCAGCGTGTAGCGCATGGAGAAATCCTGCGCCATGCGCACCAGCGCCTCGTAGGTGGCGGAATCGCCGTGCGGATGGTACTTGCCCAGCACCTCGCCCACGATGCGCGCGCATTTCACGTAAGGCCGGTTCCACACGTTGTTCGACTCGTGCATCGCGAACAGCACGCGCCGGTGCACCGGCTTCAAGCCGTCGCGCACGTCCGGCAGGGCCCGCCCCACGATCACGCTCATGGCGTAATCGAGATAGGAGCGCCGCATTTCTTCTTCGAGGCTTACCGGCAGGGTTTCTTTGGCGAACTGTTCCATGACGAGCTGATAGTCCGAGAGTTTGCAACAAAACCGGGGTACTCAAAAGGGCCTGTCCCCGGTTCGTTACGGCCCCAAAAAAAAGCGCCGCAAATCGCGGCTAAAAAAAGCATTGAAGTGTAGCACGCGCAACCGCTTTCCGACCACCTAAACTGCCGAATTTGCGGCTGCTGCGCACTCGTCCATCCGACCTGTGTTCGCTGTTCTGCTGTATCCTGCGGGCGAACCGTCGCGTGGAAGCGGAAAATGAATTGCCTGGTGCGGACGTGGAACCGACAGACCTGTTGATAGACGCGCGCTGGGTCATTCCGGTCAATCCGGCCGGACAGGTGCTCGAACACCACAGCGTCGCCGTGCGCGACGGACGCATTCTCGCCGTGCTGCCCACAGGACAAGCGCATGCCGCCTATCTCGCCGCCGAGCGCGTATCGCTGCCCGGGCATGCGCTCATTCCGGGCCTGGTCAATCTGCATACCCATGCCTCCATGGCGCTGATGCGCGGGCTCGCCGACGACATGGCGCTGATGCAGTGGCTGCAGCATCGCATTTGGCCGGCCGAAGCCAAGCACGTGTCGCCCCAGTTCGTCTACGACGGCACCCTGCTTGCCTGCGCCGAAATGCTGCGCGGCGGCGTCACCTGCTTCAACGAAATGTATTTCTATCCCGGCGATGCGGCGCGGGCCGCGCTCGATATGGGCATGCGCGCGGCGCTGGGCTTGATCGTCATCGACTTCCCCACCGCCTACGCCGCAGACGCAGACGACTACGTGGCCAAGGGCCTGGCCGTGCGCGATGCGCTGCGCGAGCACCAACTGCTTTCGTTCTGCATGGCGCCGCACGCGCCCTATACCGTCAGCGACAGCACATTTTCGCGGTTGATCACCCTGGCCGAGGAACTCGATCTGCCGGTGCATATGCATGTACACGAAACCCGCGCGGAAATCGGGCAGAGCATCGCACAGCACGGGGTGCGGCCGCTGGAGCGGCTGCGCCGCCTCGGCCTGGTCGGTCCGAATCTGATCGCCGTCCATGCGATCCACCTCAGCGACGAGGAAATCGCGCTGCTCGCGCAAATGGGCAGTTCGGTCGCGCATTGCCCTTCCTCCAATCTCAAGTTCGCCAACGGCTTTGCGCCGGTGGCGCGCATGCTGGCTCAGGGCCTCAACATCGGCCTCGGCACGGATGGATCAGCCAGCAATAACCGCCTCGACCTGTTCCAGGAAATGCGCCAGGCGGCGCTGCTCGCCAAGGCGCTAAGCGGCGATGCGAGCGCGCTGCCCGCCCATCGGGCGCTCGCCATGGCGACGCTCGATGGCGCACGCGCGCTACGCCTGGACCATGCGATCGGTTCGATCGAGCACGGCAAGTATGCCGACTTGGCCGCGATCGAGTTCGCCGTGCCCGAAATGCTGCCTTGCTACGATCCGATTTCGCACCTCGTCTATGCCGCCGGCCGAGAGAACGTCAGCCACGTCTGGGTGGCAGGGCGCCTGCTGGTCGAAAATCGAGGGCTGAAAAATAGGCCAAAAAATGATCTGGAAAACCTGGCAATTTTGTGGCAGAATAGGCTGTCAATGGAAACAAAGGCTTAACCAGAGCCCGCAACAAAGTTTCCGCGGTGGGACACGATTGAACTTTTATCGAGGGGAAAACATGAACAAAACAGCAAAACAATTTGCATTAGTCCTGTCCGCCATGGTCGCTCTCGGTATGGGCGCAACCAGCGCCTACGCACAGGATCACGGCTATGTCATGGCCCCGGCCTCCGATAATGTCGTTGTCAAGAATCCGTTCGGCCTGTGCTGGCGCACTGGATATTGGACGCCCGCCATGGCGACTCTGGAATGCGATCCGGATCTGGTGCCGAAGAAACCCATGGCCGCACCCGCGCCCGCTCCGAAAGCCGCTCCTCCGGCGCCTGCGCCTGCGCGCGCGCCGGCACCGAAACCCGCGCCCAAGCCGACCACGGAAAAGGTGACCATGGCCGCCGACGCGCACTTCGACTTCGACAAGTCCGCACTCAAGCCCGAAGGCAAGGCCAGGCTCGACGATTTGGTGGGCAAACTGAAGGCGGTGAACCTGGAAGTCGTGATCGCTATCGGCCATACCGACAGCATCGGCAGCAAGGCGTACAACCAGAAGCTTTCGATGCGCCGCGCCAGTGCGGTCAAAGCCTACCTGGTAAGCAAAGGCATCGAAGCCAACCGCATCTACACTGAAGGCAAAGGTGAAACGCAGCCGGTCGCCGACAACAAGACCAGGGAAGGCCGCGCCAAGAACCGCCGTGTCGAAATCGAGGTGGTGGGAACCCGCGCAAGGTAGGCTTCCGCAACCCTTACAAAAGCCCTGCGCGAGCGGGGCTTTTTTATTTGGACGTCACGCGAAAATGAATGCCATGAATGCCGACCCGCAGGAACTGGCCAAATTCAGTGAACTGGCCCACCGCTGGTGGGACCCGAGCAGCGAATTCAAGCCGCTGCACCAGATCAATCCCCTGCGCCTGAGCTGGATCGAGGGCATCGCCGGATTAAAGGGCAAATCGGTGCTGGACGTCGGCTGCGGCGGCGGCATCCTGGCCGAAGCGATGGCGACGCTGGGCGCGCGCGTCAAGGGCATCGATCTGTCCGGAAAAGCGCTGAAGGTGGCCATGCTGCACTTGCTCGAATCGCGCCTCGACGTGGACTACGAAGAAATCAGTGCCGAGAGCCTGGCGCAGCGCGAGGCCGGAAAATATGAGGCCCTCACCTGCATGGAATTGCTGGAGCACGTGCCCGATCCGGCCAGCACGGTCAGCGCCTGCGCGCAGCTGGTCAAGCCGGGCGGGCACGCATTCTTTTCCACCATCAATCGCAACCCCAAGTCCTATCTGCTCGCGGTGATCGGCGCCGAATACATCCTGCGCCTGCTGCCACGCGGCACGCACGATTACTCAAGATTTATCAAGCCGTCGGAGCTCGCGCGGCATTGCCGCGCGGCCGGCCTCACGCTGAAGTCGGTAATCGGCATGAGCTATAACCCGCTAACAAAGGTCTACTCGCTCAACGACGACGCGAGCGTCAATTACCTGATGCACTGCGTGCGCGATGCCTAAAGCCTGCGTGCGCGCGGTGCTGTTCGATCTGGACGGCACGCTCGCGGACACGGCGCCCGACCTCGCGCGGGCACTCAACCGCGTGCGCGCCGCGAACGGCTTGGCGCCAATGCCGGTGGAGATCACGCGGTCCTACACTTCCAGCGGCGCGCGCGGCTTGCTCAAGGTCGGATTCGACTTGAACCCGGAAGATCAGGGCTACGAAGCGCTCAGGCTGCAGTTTCTTGAGTTCTACGCCGCCGAAGTCTGCGTCGATACCCGGCTGTTCGACGGCATGGCCGAACTGCTCGATCAACTCGATCAGGACCGCCTGCCCTGGGGCGTGGTGACCAACAAGGCGGAGCGCTTCACCCTGCCCCTGCTGCAGGGCCTGCGCCTGGACGAGCGCGCCGCCTGCGTGGTCGGCGGCGATACCACGGCCCGCACGAAACCGCACCCGGATCCTCTGCTGCACGCTGCTGCCGCGCTGCAACTGCCCGCCTCCGCCTGCCTCTACGTGGGCGACGACCTGCGCGACGTGCAGGCGGCGCGCGCCGCCGGCATGCGGGTGCTGGCGGCGAAGTACGGCTATCTGGGCGACGGCGGCTCGATCGAGTCCTGGCAGGCCGATGCGATCATCGAGCATCCGCGCCAGGTACTCGATTACCTCTGAGCCACTTGATTTCAGCGCAGTTTCCCCCCATATGACATAATGCAGTTGTAGTCGGGATTGGCGGGCACGGAGCGGGGATATTCTCCCTCAGTTTTAGCCCTTCACTCCGCACCAGACACCGGGGGCGACCTGGTTTCGACGTGGGTTACAAAGCAGCGCAGTGCATACCGAGGACCAGCCACCTCGTAAATCCAACTGGAACGCAATAACCGCGAACGACGAACGTTTCGCACTAGCCGCTTAATACCGGCTAGCTCTGCACCGGTTGGTTCATGGGCCGGGTAACGCAAGTTACAGCAGAGTCATTTACATGAGCTCGCGTGCTGCAGGGTCACTTTGCGGCACGTAAAAAAATAGGTGACTCGCCGTTTGCCAGCCTGCCGGTTGGCGGGCAACCGGTCAAATCTAACAACCTGGCTAAGTATGTAGATCTGTCTGTAGAGGGCTTGCGGACGGGGGTTCAATTCCCCCCGCCTCCACCAAATCGGTTTGCGGCCACGACCACTGTAGGCCACGGAAGACCCATGTTAATCATGGGTTTTTTCGTTTAGGTCACCTCGTTCGTTGGATTATGCCCGGCCGGCCGTTTAATCGATCGAGACCGGCTCAACAGGCAGCAGCGAGCGGCGCTAGCCGTTGCCGCTGCCGGTAAACCCAAGCGCCTGCTGCCACTTGCGGTCACGCCTGACGGTTTCCAGGCGTTGCTTGCGGATTTCACGCTCGGACTTCGCCTGGGCGTAGGTCACGAGCATCCGGAACGTGGCTGCATTGCGGTGCCCGGACACGAACCATGAGGGCATGCGCAAGCGGCAGGCGATGGGCGCATAGCGGCGAAACAGCTCGTCTTCAAGGCTGACGATGGCCTCGGCGCTGCCCGGATCGCCCTGGCGCGCGGACCGGCCGAAGAGCTGACGGTCGACGCGCGCGCTCTCGTGGAATTCGGTCAGGATCACGTGCAAGCCGCCCTTCGCTTCCACTTCGGGCGCGAGCTTGATGTCGGTGCCGCGGCCGGCCATATTGGTGGCCACCGTGATACGGCCGGGCTGTCCCGCCAGCGCCACGGCATCGGCCTCGGTCTTGTCCTGGCGCGCGTTGAGCACAGTATGGGCGACGCCTTGCGCGTCGAGCATGCGAGCAAGCAACTCGGAGGCCTCCACCGAGCGCGTGCCGACCAGAACCGAACGGCCCTCGGCGGCGACCTCGGCGGCGCGGCGCGCCACCTCGCGCCAGCGCTGCTCCGATGTGAGGAACACGCGGTCGGGCAAGCGCCGCCGCCGGCAAGGCTTATGCGTCGGTATGCTGTCCACCGACAAGTCGTACACCCGCTTCAGTTCCGGCTCCACTTCCTTCGCTGTTCCCGTCATCCCGCCCAGCAGCAGATAGCGCCTGAAGAACCGCTGGTAGGTGATCTGCGACAGAGTCTTACGCTGCCCGGTGATTTCGCAACCCTCCTTGGCCTCGATCATCTGGTGCAGACCGCGCTCCCAGGTCCGGTCCGGCATCACGCGGCCGGTGAATTCGTCGACGATCTGGACCTTGTTTTCGGCGACGATGTAACGCTGGTCGCGATGAAACGCAAGCAGCGCCGCGAGCGCCTTCTGCGCCAACTCCTTGCGCCACAGAGCCGAAGCCCAGACGCCGCCCAAGTCCGACGACAACTCGCGCACCCGCTCCAACCCCGCCTGCGTCAGCCACACGTCGCGGTCCTTGCCGACAACGTATTGCGTGCGCGCGGCGAGGCGCTTGGCCAGTGCGATCGCCTGGTCATAGACCGCCACGTCGAGATCGTCCGGCAGCGTCTCCGAGATGATCAGCGGCGTGCGCGCTTCGTCGATCAGCACGCTGTCGGCCTCGTCGACGATCGCCACATGCAGGCCGCGCAGTATCGACGCCGGCCCGGCCCTGCCGTCGCGCAGCCGCCGCAGCGACTGCTGCGCCCGCAATGTCCTGCCTAGTGCGATGCGGTCCTTGAGATAGTCGAACGTCAGCTCCTTGTTGGAGACATAGACGATATCGCGCCCGTACTGAACCTGCCGCTGGGCAACCGCCATGTTCTGCTTCACGTTGCCGGCGGTCAGCCCGAGGAACTCGAACAGCGGTGTGTTGTTTTCGCAGTCGCGCGTGGCCAGATAATCGTTGACCGTCACCACATGCACCGCCGCCCCGCTCGCCGCGGCGGTGCAGGCCGCCAGGGTCGCGGCAAGCGTCTTGCCCTCGCCCGTCGCCAGCTCGGCGATGCGCCCGCCCAGCAAAGTGCGCCCCGCCAGCAACTGAACGTCGTGGTGGCGCATGCCCAGCGTCCTGCGCGAAGCCTCGCGCACTGCGGCAAAAGCCTCGGCAAGCAGCGCATCGGCAAAGCCCGCGCGCCGCATGCGCGCCGCCGCCTCCCGCAGTTGCCGCACCAGCGCCGTCTGGTCCAGCAATTGCGTCGAAAGCTCGAGCTGATTTACAGCGTCCACGAAACGGGTCGCAAGCCGCCTGCCCGAGGGCGCGAGGCGTGCCGTCCAGGCGCGCAGCATCTCCTCCACCGGAGCGTCGGGATCGTCGGCACGCTCGAGATACGCGCCGTCGCCGACGCGGATTCCCCGGCCGGCCAGGAGTGCGCGCACGTCAGACATTGAAGTGGCTCAGGAAGAGCTGCCGCAGCCGGCGCAAACCCTGCAGGGCAAGCGGCTCGAAGCCATGATGAAAACGAACGTGCACCCGCTCGCCAAACGCGGTCGAGCGCACGTCCTGCGGCAATCCGAGATCGACCAGGAACACGCGTTCGATGGTTTTCGTCCCGTTGGCATCGCCCGGCACGGTCGGTATCGTGCCGCCGCCGGAAAGACTCAGCGCCGCGGTCGGCAGCTCGTCCACCGCCGCCGGCACCTGTCGCGCCAGCGCCACCGGCAGCGTATGCGTGAGCGTTTCCGCCAGGCGCAGCTCGGCGGATTTCCAGCGCGTGCGCACCAGGTCGATGTCATCCTGCGGCACCACCACGCGCGCAATCAGGCTGCTCGATTCGAGCACGTAGCCGAGCAGCTCGCCCTTCTTGAAATAGCGCCCCGGCATGTCCTGCGGACTCGGCGTGACCAGCATGCCGTCCGCCTGCGCATAGCCGATCAGCTTCGCCGCGCGCTCCTCGGTGCGGCGCAGCACCTCTCGTTCCTGTTCGAGCTGGCGCGCGAGCACCGCCGCCTTGACCGGATTTTCGAATTGTTCCGCATCATGCTTCGCTTCGGCTTCGGCCACCTTCGCGCGCGCCACCTCCAGCTCGGCGCCCAACTGCGCGTCTTCAAGCAAATAGAGAGGCGTGCCACGGGTCACCTTGCTACCCGGCTGCGCCAGCCAGCGCTGGAAAAAGCCGTTGCCGCCGGCATGCAGGATTGCCTGGTCGGGCAGCCACACCACGCCCTCGGCGCGCGTGCGCAAAGGCATGGGCACGGCGAACGCGAAGAGTACGATGCCGGCCACCAGCGCCGCGGAAATGCGCATGGCGCGAGCGCGCTGGCGCTGCAGCGCCGGGCTGGACGTGACATGTTTGTAGGCCTTCCACAACGGCAGACATACCATCGAAAAAGCGCCCCACAGTGCCAGCAACGCGCCGAACACAAAAAACTGACCCGCGATAAAAACGATGATCACCACGGTAATGAACATGCGGTAGCCCCAGGCCAGGGGCGTGTACGCGAGCAGCCAGCGCCGCTCGGCCGCGCTCTCGAAATCCAGATCGACGTCCTGCGCGCCGAACACATGCCGGTCCCACAGGGCGGCGAGGTACTTCTGGCCTCGCTGGGCCAGATTCGGCATCTCGATCAAGTCGGTCAGGATGAAATAGCCGTCGTAACGCAGCAGCGGATTGCCGTTCACCAGCAGCGTCGAGACACCGCCTACAAGCATGACGTTGAATGCAACGGCGCGCACCAGGCCCGGCTCGGCGAGCAGCCACACATAGAGGGCCAGCGCGGCAAGAAAAACCTCTACCAGCATACCCGCGGCGGCGACGACGGCGCGGCGATGCTTTTGCGGGAAAGCCGAGGCGGAAGAAGCATCCACGTACGGCACCGGCGCAAAGACCAGGAACATCAGCCCCATCTCGTGCACCGCACCGCCCCACGCCTTGGTCGCAAACCCGTGCCCCAGTTCATGCAGCAATTTCACCACCGGGTACACAAAAAGCATCACCCACAGGTTGCTGGACGCAAGCACGCGGCCGGACAAATCATGGGTGAGCTCGCTCCAATGCTCGGCCGCCAGCACCAGCGCCGGCAACACCAGCGCGAGCCACAGCGCCGCGCCGGCGCGCCCGAAGCACCACGCCAGGCGCGGTAGCCAGCGATCGAGCAGCGCTTCCGGGTCGTACAGCGGCAGCTTCAGGCTCATCGGGTTGAGCAGCCACTGCTTGAGCGTGTCGCGGCGTTTCTTGCGATAGCGCTCGAACAGCGCCGCCGAATCCGGCGTCACATCGGACTGGAGCAGATTCGCCGCGTGCAGTTGCACCAGCAGGTCCACCACCTCGTTCTGGGTGCAGGCATCGCCAGTGGTCGAGGTATTCGCCGCCTCCCACAGCGCTTGCACCGTCTTGCCGCCGTCCATAGCCGCCACCAGCGCATGCGCCGCGGGTGTGAGCCGGTGAAAGCGCCCGCCCGCGCGATCCTGCACCACGTACCACACCTGGCCGCGATAGACATGACGGCGCACCAGCGCCTGCGGCATCAGCCGCGGCCGCAGTTCGGCGACGCTGTGCCAGGACGGACTGAAGAGGCTGCGGGCCATCGCTACGGCCTCAGGGCAGCCAGGTCCACAGCGTCAGCGTCAGCCACTCGGTGAACGAGTGCGTCAGCACCCACCACAGGCTGCGGCTGCCCACCTCGATCTTGCCTACGCCTTCCATGCCCGGCCGCAGGCGCTCGGGTGCCTCGGCGAGCTTGGCCTCGACGCGGAAGAAGTTCCTGCCGTCCTGTGCCGTGGCCACCGGCGTGACCTTGGCGACCGCGAGGAGCAGCGGATCGCCGGCTATCCCCGTAATCACGAGTTGGCCCTGCTGACCATTGCGCACGTGCCGAATCTCGCGTTCATCGACTTGCAGGATGACGCGGTAGCTTTCGAGCGGCGCAATCTCGAACAGCTTCTTGCCGGCCTCCACCGGCGAACCGATCTGTTGGCTTAGGTCGCCCGACACGACGATGCCGTCGTAGGGCGCGACGATGCGCGCGCGTGCGATTTTTTCCGTCGCCAGCGCAAGCTGCGCTTCGGCCTGGCGCAATTGCGCGCCGATCACCTGCACCGCGGTCAGGTCATGTGTCGCCATCGCCTCGCGCAAACGGTTGTCGTACTGGTCGCGCTCGTTGGTCCAGCGCGCCTGCTCGATGACGAGGTCGCGATCGTCCAACCGGGCCAGCAGCTGACCTTTCTTTACCGTATCGCCGGCGCGCGCATGTTCGGCCGCGACAAAGCCCTCGAACGGCGCCGCAGCCACGCGCTGCATCTCGCCTTCGATCACCGTCTTCGCCGACACGCGGTAGGCTATCGGCGTCAGCGCCAGCGCCGCCGCCGCTAGAGCCACGGCCACCGCCGCAGCCTTCCAGGTCAGGTTGCGCGGCCCGAACAGCTTGTCCGCCAGCCATTTAATTTCCCGCATCAGCCGCACCGCCGAGTTGCGCTCCGCCGCCAGGCGCTGGGCGAAGACCGGTGTCGCAAGTGCGGCGAAGGCGTCGAGCCAGAGCAAATCCTCTGCGCCGAAGCCTTGCTCTCCCGAGCGCTCAAGCGTCACCACGCCCATGCATTGCGCACCCTGCATCAGCGGGTAGGAAAGCGCATGCGTCGCGCCCGATTGCGCCAGCAGTTCCCGGTGGCGCGGCGCCGCTGCGACGGCTTCGTCTGCACTGCCCGCACCGCCGGCGGCGTCGCCGCTCACCGGTCCGCCGCGGTCATAGGCCTCTTCCATCGCCGCCGCATACGCTTTTACGAGCGGCGTGCGCTTCTCGAAGGTCGCCGCCTCGGACAGCGCGATCACCCTGACCGACGCGTTCTCGACCAACCCGATCGCCACATGCGCGCAGGCCAGGATCTGGCGCAGTTCGCTCGCCACTTCGAACACCGCCTGGCGGAATTTGCCGTGGCGCAAGGCCACCGCCACCGCTTCCAGCACCGTGCCGATGCGCTCGCGCGCCTGCAGCGCCGCGTCCAGCTCGCGCCGGCCGAACATGTTTGCGAGCCAGCCGCTACCCCAATGGAGGTTGCGCAGCGCGGCGGGTATTTCATCCTGACCGCATGCCACATCGAGCGCCACGACGCCGGCTACCTTCTTGTCCACCAGCACCGGATAGGCCAGATGGGTGACGCCCGGCTCCTCCGCGGATCCCGGCTGGACTATCTCCCTGCCCTCGCGCAAAGCACGTTCCACCACGCCGGCCAAGCGCGCAAGGTTGGGCGCCGCCTGCGGCCAGGCGGCGATGGGCACGAAGGTGTGGGCCTCCGTGCTCGGCACCAGGATCGCCCCCGCGCGTGCCGCCGGTATCTGGCTGCATACCAGCGCCAGCCAGGCATGGCAGAACTGGTCCGAGGTGCTCGCCGCCGCGAAGGCTTCCCAGGATGCCCGGTCCCACAGGGATTTCCCTCGATCGTCGGCACCCAGGGCGCTCTCGGTCGGTACGGACGCGAATCGATCCATCACTGCGTCGAAACCTGCATTGCCCGCGCACGCAATTCGGGAAGTTGCTCAGTACGCACCGCATCGGCAGGCGCCGAGTCGCGTGCTTCTTCATCCGAAGCAACGAATAGCTTATCCAAGGCCGCCACGTCCTCCGCCGTGACCATGCCCGCCACCGCCTTGAGCTTCACGTGGGCAGCAACCTGATCGTAGCGGGCTTTGCGCAAGTCACGCTCGGCAGCCCGCAGTTGCTGCTCGCCCTGGAGCACATCGAGTTCCATCTTTAGCCCGGTATCGCGTCCTTTCCGGGCTGCCTGCAGCGCCGCTTGGGCCGCCTTCACGGCCTGACGCCCTGCCTGGGCCCTGACGAAGGCCGCCTGCCAGCCGAACCAAGCCTGCTTGGCGGCGAGGGACGCGGCGCGGCGCGCCGCCTCGATGTCCAGCCGTGCCTTCTCCAGCATCGCCACGGCTTCGGCCACCTTGGCCGACTGAGTGCCGCCGGAGTAGATGGGAATGTTGAGCTGGAAGCCGATGGAATTCTGCTTGATATCGTAGCCGGCCTGCCCCGGAAAACCGCCGATCGCCTGGCTATTCTTGCCGTAGGTGCCCACCAGATCCAGGGTGGGCTGGTGCCCCGCCAACTGCTTGCGCACTTCCGCATCCGCCGCCTCGAACGCCTGAAGCGCGGCGCGGATGGCGGGGTTGCCCGTCTCCAGGGTCTGCAACCACCGCTCCAGCTTGTCGCCGCTCAGATCGGCCAGCAGCGCGTCATCGATCATGCGCGGCGGTTTGAAATCCTTGAGCGCGCCGACCAATTGCTCCAGGCTTGCGAGCTTGATCTGCGCCTCGGTCGCGGCGCTCATCGCCTCCGCCCGCGCCTGATCGTACTTGGCCCGTGCATCCTCAGCCTGGGGCAAACCGCCGCTGCCGAGTTCAAGACCACGCCGGGCGATCTCCCACTGCTTGTGCGCAGCCGCCTCTTGCTGGACCGCAAACAAGCCATTGTCGCGGGCAGCCAGCACGTCGAACCAAGCGACCACCAACTTGGAAGCGAGATCCTGTTCCGTGCCGGCCAACTGGTACTCCGCCTGCAACGCCGCTGCCTGCGCCTGCTGCAAACCCGCGATGCCGGCGTAACGCCAGAGCGGTTGCGTGAGCGTGAACTGGGCCGAATTGCTGTTGTAGCGGTCATCCGCCGTCGGTGTATTGTCGATCCGCGTGTGATAGCTGCGGTCATTGGCGTTGCTGTTGGCGCTGGCAGTGATCTGGGGCAGGAGCGCGCCGAACGCCTGGTCGGTGCGGGCCTTGGCCGCTTGCACGCTGGAGCGCGCGCCGAGGTAGGTGGGTTCGCTGCTGCGCGCGAGCTCGAGCAACGCGGACAGCGATTGCGCCCGGCAAGCCGCATTGAAGAGGACAGCCAGAATGCCCCCCAGTACGTGAACGGCCAGTCTGCGAAAGTTCGGAAGAGTGCTCACGGAACGATACTTTGGATCAGAATCCGCTAACGGGAGACGCAAGGGTGATGGAATACTAGCAGGTATCGGCCAGTTCGCTAATCCGTTCCCTCGAAACGATGTGCCTCGCTTCCACATCGTGGCTGCTGTGGAGGGGGGAACTGGGGACAGACCACATTTGCCACCGGCGCAGAGCAATTTTGGCGCGCCACGTTCACTGATCTAGTCGAGGCGATATTGCGTCTTGGAAACCGTGGTCCGTCCCCACCAGTTCCCGCCCGGAGCGAAGCTCAATACGGCGCCGGGCGTGGACGGCGTTCCTCGCGCAGCCATGGACAACTCTGCACCTTCCTCAGTTCACCAGGAGTCCACTTATAAATCGGGGAAAGTTGTTCAAACAAACGGAGCCACTTCAGTCGAGCGTGGTTCTCATGGGCCTTCCTTCAATAGGATGCGATGCCTGCAACAGGCATCGCTTGATGCCATATTGCACGCTTGCGCGCCGGAGGGCAAAGCGGTGCGGACGCACCTGCTCCTCCATTGGTCAATGCCCGTATGCATCCGCGATTTATCCGCGGCAGTTACAATAGCTTCCTCCCCGCCGCCGTGCAATATCACACCAATGGCAAAGGAACCGCAAGTGAAAAAGAAAACCCCGGAACAACTGCGCAGCCACCGCTGGTACGGCGCCAAGGACATGCGCGCCTTCGGCCACCGCTCGCGCACGGCGCAGATGGGCTTTGATCGCAGCGACTACGCGGGCAAGCCGGTGATCGCGATCATCAACACCTGGAGCGATATCAATCCCTGCCACACCCACTTCAAGCAGCGCGTCGAGGAAGTGAAGCGCGGCGTGTGGCAGGCGGGCGGCTTCCCGGTGGAAATGCCGGCGATGTCGCTGTCGGAACCGTTTCAGAAGCCGACCACGATGATGTACCGCAACTTCCTCGCGATGGAATGCGAGGAACTGCTGCGCTCCTACCCCGCCGA
>JBQMQE010000051.1:10620-22368 GCA_052172655.1 Burkholderiales bacterium | reverse complement strand
ATTTTTCGCTTTGTTTCGCTCTTTTTTGAACTATTTCATAAAGTTATCCACAAATTCTGTGGATAAGCCTTGCCGCGGCCTGGTCCGCTGCGCCAGGCATTTGTCAGGAACCGTGTTGCTTGTAAATCGCGTAACGCGTGGGACAGGTGCATAGACAGGCAGATCCGAAATCAAAATAATACGGGCAACCGGACGATTTCCGATTGCGCAGAAACAGGGCGTTGATCGCGTTTTCGCCCACGATTTCGCACTGGGCACAGGTCTCGCAACTGCCGTTCTGCAGGCAGGCAAATTCCTTCTCGCACCAGATTGTCCTGGCGATGGTCGCCGCAGCTATGGTGTACGCCATCTGATGATCCTCCTGCACGATACCGACGGACGCGAATCGCTGCGATCACGATATCAGCACCAAGCCGGCAGAGTCAAACCGTGCGCTGCAGCAAAGTTCTCAGCCTGCTTGCTTCATTTGCGCCAAGCCCTGTTCCAGATCGGCCATCAGATCGTCCGCATCTTCCAGTCCGATGTGCAGACGCAGCAACGGGCCGCCCGGATTCCATTGGGTGGCCCTGCGGTATTTTCCCGGATCGGCGCGTATCGCCAGGCTCTCGAAGCCGCCCCAGCTCGACCCGATGCCGAACAGCGCCAGCGCGTCGATCAGCGCAGCGACGGCCCGCTCGCTCGCGGGCTGCAGAATCACGCCGAAAAGCGACGCCGCGCCGCTGAAATCGCGCTTCCAAATCGCGTGACCCGAATCGCCTTCGAGCGCGGGGTATAGCACGCGCTCGACTTCCGGCCGCGCCTGCAACCAGCGCGCGACCCTGAGCGCACTCTGCTGCTGATGGCGCATGCGCACGCCGATGGTGCGCAGACCGCGCAGCGCCAGATAGCAGTCGTCCGGACTCACGCAGTAACCGTAGTCGGCGACGGCCCGGCGCAGCTTGAGCCAGTACTGTTCGTTGGTGACGACGATGCCCATCATCACGTCCGAATGGCCTGAAATGTACTTCGTGCCGGCGTGGATCGAAATGTCGACGCCATGCTCGAACGCGCGGAAAAAATACGGCGTGCCCCAGGTGGTGTCGGCGAGTACGGCAACGCCTTTTGCATGGGCCGCCGCCGCAATCGCGGGAATGTCCTGCATTTCAAACGTGTGCGAGCCGGGTGATTCGCAGAAAACCGCCGTCGTTTCCTGGCGGATCAGACCGGCAATGGCCGAACCGATCAAGGGATCGTAGTATTCGATGTCAACGCCCAAGGGCCGCAGCCGCTTGTCGCAGAAATTGCGCGTCGGCTGATAAACCGAATCCGCGATCAGGATGTGGGCGCCGGATTGCGCAAATGCGGCCAGCGCGGCGACGATGGCGGCCAGGCCCGAGGGCAGCGCGACTGCCGCGTGACCGCCCTCGAGCTGCGCCACCGCTTCTTCCAGCGCGAACGTGGTGGGCGTGCCGTAGATGCCGTAACGCATGACCTTGTAATCGTCGGGGTCGCGCCCTTGGTACGATGCCACGTCCGGGAACAGCACCGTGGATGCGCGAAATACCGGCGTGTTCACCACGCCGTCGAAGCGCAGCGGGTCGCGCCCGGCATGGGCGGTAATGGTGTCAGGCCTCAATTTCTTCTTGTCGGTCATTGTTTGATGTCCTTTATGCGAGATTCAATCGATTCATAGCGTTCCGGCCGGAAAGCGAATTCCAACAGCCTGTTAAGGAATGCCTGCAACCTGCCGTTAAGTATGGGACGAGGGGTGGAGACCGATATGCTACCCGCATGACTGCGTTGCAGGTGTTTCATCCAACAAAACAATTGGTTGGCCCGCGTGCGTAGCGCGGAGTGCCAGCGCCTTCCAATCCGCACTTTGACCTTGCGTGGACGCCATGGCAACTATTCAAAACTCACGCGTTTCAAAACTGAAAGCGCTGCTTATCGACGATATGTCGGGGATGCGGGCGAACCTGCGCGCGCAACTGGCCCAACTTGGTCTTCAGGATGTGACCCAAGCTGCGTCCGCCAAGGAAGCTCTGAAAGCGATTAATGATCAGGCACCCGGCCGGCCTTTCGGCCTGGTGCTATGCGATTACAACCTGGGTGGCGACACCAACGGCCAGCAATTGCTCGAGCACGTGCGTGCGAAAAAACTGCTCCTGCCGGCCACTGTCTGGTTCATGGTCACCGCGGAATCCGGCTATGACTACGTGGCGACTGCCAGCGATTTCGCGCCCGACGACTATCTCATCAAGCCGTTTACGGCAACCAATCTCGAGAGCCGGCTGACGCGGCACTTTGAAAAGCAGGACGCGCTTGAACCGGGGATAAAGCGCTTGGGCGTGGGGGACGTGGAAGCTGCGATCGCCCAATTCAGCCGGCTAGCCGAGGCGGGGTCCAAGTTCACCATGGACGCGCTGCGCCTGAAAGCGAGCTGTCTGACCGGGCTCAACCGTCACAATGAGGCCAAGGCGGTCTGCTCGCAGGCCTTGTCCATCCGGCAAGGAGTGCCGTGGGCGGAGCTCGGATTTGCAAGGGCATTGCGCAGCGCCGGCGACATCGAAAAAGCACTTGCGGCGGCGGTGGCAATATCCGTGGCCAATCCGAAACTGGTCGGCGCCTATGAACTCCTGGCCGAAATACACCAGGACCGCGGAGAAGAGGCGCAAGCGCTCGAAGCGCTGCAAAACGCCGAGAGCATCGTGCCTTCGGCGAGGCGCTCGCGTGCGCTCGGGGAAATGGCCGTTCTTATGGGAAATACGGAATTGGCAACGGCTGCTTACGCCAGGGTAGTCGCAGCCACGCGCAGATCGGTCACCAAGAGCCCGTATGACAATGCCGCGCTGGCGCAGATTTACATGGACACAGGGGAACGAGCAAAAGCATTGGAAACGCTGCAAGCGGTGCAGCGGGAGTTTGCCAAGGACACAGGGTTCCAGGCGATTGCAGCCGCGGTGCAGGCCCGCGCCTATGGGGAGGCAGGCGATGATGAAGCCGCGGCCGCGGCTTTGGAGCGCGCGCTTGAATTCGCGAAGAACGCCGACCCCGAATCCGCCCTGGCCGTATCCAAGGCCTGTTTTGCCCTCGGGAACGAAGAGGAAGGCGAGCGCATTGTCACCAACGCGGTGCGCGCCAATCACGAGGACAAGCAACTTGTGGCAGCCGCAAGAAAAGTGCTCAAAGACGCTGGCCGCGAGGAAATTACCAGCCGCATTGTCGATGCGCAGGTGCAGGAGATGCTCGGGCTGACCGAGCGCGCACTGGCCCTGGCCAAGAAAGCCCAGCTCCCCGAAGCCCAGGCCATTATTGCCGAAGCCATTGCCGGCCTGCCTAACAACGTCGGCGTGCTGGTTGCCGCGGCACAAATCAACCTGTTGTTCATCTCGCAGCAGGGGCTGGATATGGAGACGGCAACGCGCGTTCGCGGATATCTGGCAAGACTTGAGACGCTGGCCCATGGCAGCGAACGCCTGGCCAAGATGGCGGCCTTCTTCAACGAACTTTTGCTGAAAGCCCGCGCTGAAGCCGCCGCATGAAAGACGCTCTGGTAGCCACCGTCGTGCACGACTTGAAAAACGCGCTGGCGTCGCTGACATCGAGCACGGGCAATATTGCCGAGCGCAGCATCGGCTCGGAGCTTGAATTCGATACGGGCAGGCTCCACGCCACGACCGTGGCGCTGTCGCAGCGCCTGGTCGGATTTCTGACCCTGTATCGGTCGGACGCAACAGGGCTAACGGCACAACTGCGCGACAACACACCAGATGACTTCCTGCGTGAAGTCGCAGCAGGACTGGTACTGCCGCCGGAAACGGTGGCCGTCAAAACGACCAACTGCGAACCGGGCACGCCGTTTTGGTTCTTCGACGACTACCTCACGCGCCTGGCACTGGAAGCGGCGGTGCATAACGCGCTGCGCTTCGCCAGGAGCGAGGTCACCCTAGCCTGCGCTATGCGCGATGGGTTTCTCGTCTTCTCGGTTGCCGATGACGGGCCCGGGCTGGGCACCGACGCAAAGCCTTCAACTGGACTAGGCACGGCGCTGTGCCAAGCAATCGCCCAGGCCCACACCAACGCCGGGCGCGCCGGAAAGGTCGTGCTGCAAAACCGCCCCGAGGGAGGGGCTTTGTTCGAGTTGTGGCTGCCATAGCGGGTTGTTCGCACCACCTCGTTCCTCCAAAGCAAAACGCCCGCCACCGGCGCGCCCGCCACCGGGGCTTTTTGAAGATGTACGTCCATAAGCAGAACCGCAAGGCGCGTGCCCGCCGCGCGCGCGCTGAAGCACCAGTCATCGACGCGCCGTTCGAGCACGCCTACCGAAGTGCCTTTACTGCGAGCAACACCTGATTCTTCAGCGCCTTCACCAAGCCCAGTTCGTCCTTGGTGATATTGTGCTCGTCCACCGTATCGCGGTCGCCGTAGAAAAATCCCAGTGTTTTTCCGCTTAATACCAAAGGAAGCAGGATGAAGCTTCGCGTATTTGGCAGCAGGGCCCGGTGCCAACTTGGCAGCCTGGACCAGATACCGGGTTCCTTGGCATTCAGAATTTGCACGTCCACGTTCTTTGCCAGGGCTACGCGAAATAAATCAGCGCCACTCGTGCAGGGAAACTGAAACTCCGCCATCAGCCGTTCCTGGTCCTCCCCCAGGGCGGCGCGCGTCTCGTAGATGCCCTTGCCGGCGTTTTGCAGGCAAACCAGCACCCGGTCGTAGCCCAATCCCCGGTAAAGGGCTTCCAGAACCAGGGTAACGACATCGCGCAACGTTGCATTTTCGCTCACCAGCGTCCGCGTTGCCTCCTGAATGCCTGCCAGCAGAATGGCGTGCGATGCCTGCCGACGGGCGGAGCCACCTTCTGCCGCAGCGCCAGATGCCTCTGCGCCTTTGCCCTCAACCACCTCTGAATCGGCCGCGTCTTCCAGCAGGGCGTCAGCGGGAATACCCTCCGCAATGGCCTCGGCTGCAGCGGTATCGAAAGCGGCGTCGGACTCCTCCGCCTTCGCGTCGGCGACAAGCACCGGCAAGCCGAGCCCATGGGCGAGGTCAAGAGACTCCTTGCCCGCCGTTGCAAGCAATCCATCCAACTGGACGCGGTCCACCGAAACGGTGGTTCCGTACTCATGCAGCATCTTTGAGTAGGCGCGTTCTCGTGCCGGGCCGGCAGGCTCCGTAAGCGCACTCGCCGCCTCGGCAGACAGCGTCACCGCTGCGCGCACCCACTCCTCAGGAGCAGGATTTCCCTTGCCCGCGAGGCGTGCCGCCGCGCTCCGGGTGGCGGAAATGATGCTCTCCGGCATATGCCATTCGCGCATCATGGCTTCACCGAGCGAATCAAATCCGGTGCCCAGCACCTGCGTCGCCGCAGCGCGCTCGTCAATCTTGTTCGCCTCCGCAAAATCGCGGATTGCCTTGTACGACTCGAAATCGTGGGCGGCCATCAGCAGTCGGCCCAGGTTCTTGAACAGCGCGGCGATCGATAGAGCCTCTGCATTGGCGTAAAGCTTGCTCTTGGCCATCTCCCGTGCCATGACGCTCGCCAGGAAGGACTTGGCGAACTCCATCTTGAGATGGGCGACTTGTTCCTTGTTCTTGATTCCCTCGAGCAGTACCGCGGCAAGGGCAATAGCACGCACGTTGGACAGGCCGATTACCATCACCGCCTTGGAAACGAGCGTACAGGGAGCCGTTCCCGGCCGCCGGTAGGCCGAGCCATTTGCTATGCGCAATACGCGTTGAGTGAGAGAGACATCAGACAGGATATTGTTCGCCATCGTCTGCAGCCCCTCCGTCTCGGAGTACGACCCGCGCACGGCCTTGGAGACGGTCAAGCTCAACGCAGGCAGATCCCCTTTCAACCGCAATTTGGAAAGCAACTGCTCCAAAGGAGACTGACTGTCGGGCGGAGTCGCAGCGGGCATCTCTACGGCGGGCGGGACTGACATCGGAGGGCCTTTCGGTCGCGCTGTGATGGACGGCGACGATGCGTCTTCTACCGTCATTGTATTCCAGGTCCGGCGGTTTAAACGCACTGGCCATATGTCTTGCACTCACCCGGCCGGTCAGCGTATTGGGAGCAGATTCATGTAAGTTGACCAACGACGTTCACCCGGCAAGCACGGACTGACTTGGCAACGTTGCGCCGTACAGCGCGTCGGTGCTGCGTCGCTGGCAAGCGCTCGCCGGAAACCGGCGCCGCTTACGCCTGGCAGTTTTGACTAGTCTTCATTTTGGGTCGCCGAGCGCCCCCAGCGAAACATCCGGGCTCCCGCTCCCTGCACCGCAGCGAGTGCGGCAGACGCACACAAAAAGCAGGCATGGCGCCTTCATCTATATTCATTGATTTCATGACGGAATTTGCGATGCGGCGAGCCACCCTGCATAGGATTTTCATACTTCGCACGCGAATGCGCGAGTGCACGCAGGCGATCGATGGCGATGGGTAAGTCGCAACCAGTGGAATGCACAAGCATTTCGGCGAAGCGTGCGCTGGTTTTTCAAGGCTGGCACGGCCTATGCTAGATATAACGTGAGCAACAACGAATGACAGAATGGAGAAAATCATGAGCACCCGCACAATGACAATGAACAGTCCCGAACTCGCGCTCGCAGCACTGGAAGCAGCGGCCGAGAAGTTCAACACCGTGACCGAACACATGACGGCTGCGACCAAGGCCGTGCTGATGCTCGCCGGCGCCCCCCTGATTGGCCTCGCGTTCGTAATCGCGCTCCCGATACTCAGCGTTGCACTGAGCGCGTACTACGGCACGAAATTGATGGCAGCCCGTTGGGCCGGAATTGCCAAGCATGTGAAAAACGTGGCGCTGTTCTTCGCGGCACCGTTCATCGGCCTGGCCTACATTCTCGCCCTCCCGGTCGTAGCCTTCGGCACCCTGGTCTACTTCGGCGTGAAAGCCGCCAGAACATAGCGCGAGCGCGCGGCTCGTTTTGAGCGGATCAGGCGGCCCTGCGGGGCCGCCGGTCGTTTGTCGGCCAGATAGGATATTCCCCTGCTACTGTCAGAACTTCCTGGTCGAACCGGCGTGATCTCGATACACTTTGCTGCCTTAGCCACCTAAAGCAGTTATATCGAATTGCGAAATTCAAGTGGATCCAAGAAGACAAACGGACGTCATTGATCGAATGTCCATAATTGCGGCAGAATAACGCAGACAGATTGCCTCGCCGCATTCCACCAAGGATGAGCTGTCTGGAGCTTTTGTATTACGTCCCGGACCACGTCGCGACCATCACATTCAACCGGCTCGAGCGCATGAATGCGTGGACTCCCACTATGGAGTGCGCGCTGCGTGGTCATGGCGAAGATCCATCCGCAGTATTCCGCTTTGCAACCAACCTGGGAGTACAAACATGAGTGAAACCAGCAGTGCAGCAGACATCGGGGTGAGCCGCGACGGGCATGTCGCCATAGTCGAAATTCGCCGGCCGCCGCACAATTTTTTCGATATCCAACTGATTCGCGGCCTGGCCGACATCTTCGAGTCGCTGGACACCGATCCGACCTGCCGCTGCATCGTGCTTGCAGCGCAAGGCACCGCATTCTGCGCCGGGGCGGATTTCTCGCGCCCGGAAAACGCTCCGGACGTGGACCCTACACGAAAGACCACTCCCTTGTACGACGAAGCACTGCGTCTGTTCTCCTGCGTCAAGCCGGTGGTGGCTGCAGTGCACGGCGCGGCAGTGGGAGGCGGACTCGGCCTGTCGCTGGTAGCGGATTTTCGCGTAACCTGCCCTGAGGCACGCTTCAGCGCAAACTTTACCAGGCTGGGATTTCACCCGGGCTTCGCGCTCACATATACGTTACCGCGCTTGATCGGAGTACAGAAGTCCGCGCTGATGTTCTACACCGGCCGCCGCCTCGGTGGCGAAGAGGCGGTAGCGATTGGTTTGGCCGATGTCCTGGTGCCGCAGGACCAGGTGCGCGCCGAGGCATTGAAACTGGCGGGCGAAATCGCGGTTTCGGCGCCGCTGGCGGTTGTGTCCACGCGAGAGACGCTGCGCACGGGTCTGGTCGAGCAGGCACACAAGGCGGTCGCGCGCGAAGGCGCCGAGCAGAGTTGGCAGCGTCAAACCGCGGACTTCAAGGAAGGCATTGCGGCGATGGCCGCGCGCCGGGCGCCGCTGTTCCAAGGCAAGTAGTCCTGCGCTCAGGCGCCGGCATTCTCCTCTGGCAAGCGCTGCGATCAGGATACGATGTTTCTTGGGACATCCCTGAACGGGCGATCTGCATCGAATCCGGGCTCCTTCGGCATCCCAAGCACGCGCTCGGCAATGATATTGCGCTGGATTTCGTCGGTGCCGCCGGCAATGGATGTCGCCGGCGTCGACACCAGGATTTCCGCTATAACGCCATTCAAAGGGCTATCCTCGGCGGTGAGCATCGCATCTGCGCCGGATATCAATGTATGAACATTCGCGGCGGCGCGTGCCACATGGCTGGCCACCAGCTTGCCGAGCGAGCCTTCGGGCCCCGGGGATCGGCCCATTTGCTGCGCAGCACGGGCGCGGCTGGATATCCACTGCCCGGTTCGGTGCAGGGTCAGTAGTTTGGCGATTTCCTGGCGCACCACCAGGTCGGTATTCTTGCCCGTCGCCTTGGCGCGTTCCAGCACCAGATCAACGCGGCCGGCCCGCTGCGGATACCATTTATACGGCTCCATCACCGTCGCAATTTCCGCCCGCTCCTGGTCATAGGCGCGCCCCACGCCTCCCGAGTCCAACGCCCACGAGCTAATCCCATCGGCGGCGCTGCGCCGCTCGTGCATCAGGGTGGTGGTCGCCACCTTCCAGCCATCGCCCAGTTTTGCGACCAAGAACTCAGGCGCAATCACGGCATCGGTGAAAAACACCTGATTGAAAGAAGCATGGTGATTCATCTGCCGCAGCGGTTGCACCGTGATCCCCGGCTGCTCCATGTCGATGATGAAATACGACAGCCCCCGGTGCTTCGGCACATTCCAGTCGGTGCGCGCGAGCAGAAGCCCAAATTGCGCGTACTGCGCACTGGTGGTCCACAGCTTCTGGCCGTTAACAATCCATTTGCCATCCTTGAGATCGGCCCGCGTCGATGCCGCCGCCATATCCGATCCGCTGCCCGGCTCACTGAAAAGCTGACACCACGTATCCTCGCCGGTAAGAATGCGGCGCAGAAATTTCTGCTTATGCAGCTGCGATCCGTGATCGAACAAGGTTGCGGCGGCGAGCATCCTTATCCCGGTCTTGGCAACACCCACGGCGCCGATCCGGCGAAACTCCGCCTCGACCACGGCGCCGAGCACAGCGGAGAGACCTTTTCCGTACCACTCCTTCGGCCAGGTGGGCACGCCCCACCCGCTGTCGACCAGCTTGTTGCGCCATTGGAGAAGATCGACGTCTGGATTCCAGTTGAGCTCTAACCAGGCGCGCGCTTCGGCGCTGATTGAGGCTTGCTCAGTTTCGCTCATCTTATTGCCCTTCGCTCTCAAACATTCCAATGCTGCATCAGCAGCTCGCGGTGATAATTCGGACCGCCGAGAAAGACCTCGGAGCTTTTCGCCCGCTTGAACCACAAATGGGTATCGTTGTCCCAGGTAAAACCGATGCCACCGTGGATCTGTATGGTGTGAATGGCGGTTTGCATATACGCATCGGCGGTACATGCCTTGGCGAGCGACGCGATCGCCGGCAGGTCGGGATCATTCTCCGCCGCCGCCTCCGCCGCATAGTAAGCCGCTGACTTGGCCAATTCCACGTCAACAAGCATGTCGGCGCATTTGTGCTTTATCGCTTGAAACGAGGCGATAGAGCGTCCGAACTGCACCCGCATCTTGGCATAATCGACTGCCGACTCTCTCAGCTTCTCGGCCCCGCCGGCCATTTCGTTGGCGAGACAGGCGGCCGCCTGATGCAGCGTCTTGGCGAATGGCACAGCGGCGCCGCCCGCTTCCCCCACCAGTCGGGCTGGTACCGATTGAAACTTCAGGCGCGCCTGTTTGCGGGTCATGTCGGCGGTCTTCAGCACTCGCCGCTCAAGCCCAGCTGCATCGCCTGCAACCGTGAACAACGAAAGCCCGTCATCCCCGGTTGAGCCGGGCTGGCGCGCCAGCACAACAATCAGATCAGCCGTGTGCCCATCGAGCACAAAACTCTTGACCCCGTCCAGCCGGTAGCCGCCGCCCGCCGGCGTTGCCGTCATCTCGATCCCGGCGCTTCCCCATCCGCCGTTGTCCTCTGTAAACGCCAGCGTGGCGATGGTGTCAGCAGCAGCAATGCCGGGCAACAGAGCCCGTTTTTGTTGCTCCGTTCCCGCGTTCAGGATCGCGCTTGCGGCAAGCACCACCGACGCAAAGTAAGGCGCGCACAGCAATGAACGTCCCATCTCCTCCAGCACAATGCCTAACTCTACAAAGCCAAAACCTTGTCCGCCATAGGTCTCGGGTATGTGCACCGCGCTTAAGCCGAGATCGTTATTCAACTGCTTCCACGTCCGGCGCTCCCACCCCTGGTCCGTCGCCATTAAGCGGCGAACTTCCGTCGTCGGAGACTTTTCGGCAAAAAACCGCCGGAGAATCGTACGAAATTGTTCCTGTTCGTCGGTAAAGCAAAATTTCATGTCATGGTCCTATATGGGGTCCGGCCGGTCCGGACCGGCCCGGATAATGGCTTCAAGCCCTTGACCGGATCGTAAGGAAGATCCTTGACCACGACGGGATTCACAGACAGCGGGGCACGGCGGAGCGCGCGAGAATGCGCATGCGTTTCCCCTCGACATTGGCCGCTTCGATTCGTCCGTCGCAAAGCACTTCATCCGCCGGGTCTCCGCTCTATGCTTGCGCTACCACCTTCTTTGCCTTCAATGCCGCGATCTCGTCCTCCCCGTAGCCCGCAGCGCGCAGAATTTCCGCGGTGTGCTGTCCCAACAGCGGCGCACCGAATCGCACCCCGGCAGGGGTCGCGGAAAATTTTGTCGGCGGATTGACGTACCGGATGGTTCCTTCGCTCGGGTGCTGCGCCGTCTGAAACAGGCCGACCGCTTTCAGCTGCGGGTGCTCCGGCAAGTCGTCTACGGCGTAGACCGGCGTAATCGGAATATCCAGGGTTGCGCAAATGCTCACCCACTCGGCCGTCGTGCGCTGCCGCGTAATCTCCGCCATGTCACCATACAACCCGACGATATTGGCGTTACGCTTATGCCGGTCGTACACGGCGTGCTTCTGCGTAAGCTCCGGACGGCCGGCGCTGTCGAAGAATGCGGCCCAGTGATCGCCAGTGTAGGGCAGGATAGCAATATAGCCGTCCTTGGTCGGCGCCGGTTTCCGGCCCCCGGCAAGCAGACGTGCATAGCCGGCCTTCGCGGGAGCGGGATCGAAGGTAAGGCCTCCCAGGTGCTCGGCCAGCATGAACGCCACCATGGTTTCGAACATCGGCACTTCGACATACTGGCCCCGGCCCGTGCGCTCGCGGCTAAACAGTGCCGCCAGAACCGCATTCACCAGCGCCATGCCGGCGGTCTTGTCGGCCACCAGCGTCGGCGCATAGTCGGGTTGCTCGCGCCCCACGTTGTTCAGACTGGCAAGGCCACAGGCCGCCTGAACGATGTCGTCGAAGGCGGGTTTGTCCCGATCCGGACCGTCCTGACCGAAACCGGTGGCTACGCAATAGACGATGTCCCGGTTGAGTTCGGCCACGGCCTCGTAGCCAAACCCCAGCCTTTCGATCGCGGCGACCCGCATGTTGTGAACCAGTGCATCCGCACCGCAAACCAGG
>JBQMQE010000051.1:4353-10610 GCA_052172655.1 Burkholderiales bacterium | reverse complement strand
TTTCAGTATCTCCCTTCCTTCGGCGGACTTGAGATCGACGGCGATCGAGCGCTTGTTGCGGTTGATTGCCAAAAAAATGGAGCTCATGCCCGGGTGCAAGGAGACGCCGTTAGCCCGCATCAAATCGCCCTCGAGGTTTTCGACCTTGATGATATCAGCGCCATAGTCGCCTAGAATCTGTGTCGCCAGGGGACCGAGCACGACAGAGGTGAGATCCACTATGCGCACGCCGGAGAGTGGGCCCTGCGCGACAGCGGATGTTTGCTCTTGGGGATTGGCGATGGTCATTTCCTGCCCTGTACCTTTCACGAGTTTGGTTTGCGCAGATTTTCCCAGGTCTCATCTGGCCAATTCTGCATATTGACCGCCGACGGTCCGGCCGCCCCTTGTAGCCATTTCCCGCCGTCGATGACGATGGCTTCACCGGTGATGAAGCCGGCGTTGTCAGACACCAGGAAGGTACAAAGATCGGCCAGTTCTTCATGTCGGCCCACTCGCCGCAATGCGATTCCGTTCTCTACGGGTTCGCGATGACGCTCCTTGGGCATCAACCGCGACCATGCGCCTTCGGTCGGAAACGGCCCCGGCGCCACGCCCACCAGGCGGATACCTTTTGGCCCCCATTCCACCGCCAGGCTTCGAATCATGGATAGCAGTCCGGCCTTGGCCATCGCCGAGGGCACGGTGAACGGCGCGCCGACCAAAGCGGACTGGGTCAGAATGCACAGCACGGTCCCGCTGCGCCCTGCATCGATCCAGCGTCTGCCGGCGGCGATAGTGCAATAGGCGCCGCCTTTCAACACGATGTCGATCACGGCGTCGACAGCGCGCGGGGACAAACGCTCGGTGCGGGCGAGGAAGTTGCCGGCCGCATTGTTTACCAGAACGTCCAAAGGCCCGTTCTCCCAGATGCGCGCCATCATGCTCTCGACCGCTGCCGCGTCGCGCACGTCGCAGACATGGGTCTCGATGCGCGCGCCATGATCGCGCGCAAATTCGTCTGCCGCCGCCTGCAGCACTTCGCCCCTGCGCCCGCAGATCACGAGTTCGGCGCCGAGCTCGACATAGCGATGGCCTATGCTCTTGCCCAGCCCGGTTCCGCCGCCGGTGATAAGAATCCGCTTCCCCGCAAGCAATCCCTCGCGAAACATGTACCATCCCTCGTGGGCACAAGCTATTCTGGCTTAACGCCCGCCACATCGGCGATGCGACGGAATCGATCGAGCCGATCGCGGTGCAATTTCTGCATGGCGGCGGCGCCTGCAGCGGTCCGCAGGCTTGTGTGACATTAGCACATCTCCGCCAAGAATTCGATTGTGCTGATGACGCGTGAACGCACGGGCAAGGCAACAGGCTGCAGATGTAGGGTATGACATTTCCAAGGAACACTTTCTGGTGCGCATCCGATAGCACGCGGTGTATGCGCTAAGCTAAATTGACTCCGGCACAGCCGGAGGCTTGTCAATTGAGCGCCGCACAGGCGCACATGCCGCCAATCATATGCCGTTTCACACCCTGCGATTCCTTCTGCTTCGCCAGATCCCGGATTGTTTCTCCAAGATGCCGTTGCAGTGCATCGGCTATCTTCTTCTTCGATTTCTTCGGAATGAACCCCAAGCGGCAGTTACAGTCCCATCGCGTATGGCTCAAACTCTGATACTCTTTCATTGTGAACCTCCATGTCTTGGTCGAGAAGGCAGATTTGCTATGACCGCGGTCCAGGTCAAACTTTGGCGAGTCGCCCGGCAAAGCCGCGGGCTTACCTCAATGAGTCAATGCGACAGAGCCCCATGCAGAGATATTGCAGAGGTATGACAGACATCATTCGCCTGGCTGATATTGCATCGATTGATCGGCTGCTGCAGTCGCGCGAGGTCGCAGGGTTGATGGCGCAATATGGACGTCCGGTCGTCACCGAGGCGATTCGCGCTGCGCTGGATGACGTGCGCTCGGCAGTTGCAACTCATGGCGTTTCAGGTAATTCCACAAAGGCATCGGTGTTCAATCGCGTCGCAAGGAAACTCGAGCGGGAATCGACCCCACCGCTGCGACGCGTGTTCAATCTCACCGGCACGGTCCTGCATACAAACCTTGGGCGCGCGCTGCTGCGCACGGAAGCGGCGTTCCGTGCCTTACCGGCGCCGGTGGTCGGCCGCGTGCATGATGGCGCGTATGTTCTCGACCTTCGCCGCGTGCAAGACGCAGCCGGGTTCGTCGCGCAGCTCGACCGGCTTCGCCACACGCGCGAGACCGCCGCATGATTGTCGCGACCGCAGGTCACATCGACCATGGCAAGACCACGCTGGTGCGCGCGCTCACGGGGATCGACACGGATCGACTGCCTGAAGAAAAAGCGCGTGGCATATCCATTGATCTCGGCTTCGCGCATTGGGATATCCCCGGCGGCGGCAGTATCGACTTCGTCGATGTGCCCGGGCACGAACGGTTTATTCGCAACATGCTATGCGGCGTCTTTGCCATCGACCATGTGCTTCTGGTGGTGGCGGCCGACGATGGCATCATGCCGCAAACGAGGGAACATCTGAGCATTATTGACCTTCTCGGCGTCGACCAAGGCACGGTGGCGATCACCAAAGTCGACCGGGTGTCGCCGGAGCGTGTTGCGGAGGTAATGGGCGAAGTCGGACGCCTGCTGTCGGGAACTGGGCTCGAGGGCGCGCTCATGATCCCGCTGTCCGCCGCTCGCGGCGACGGAATGGAACTGTTGCAACGGCGATTGATCGAGGCGGCCGCGGCAGTGCAGCGGGATCGAGGGCAGGATGCGCTCCTGGCGCGCTATATCGTTGACCGTGTATTCAGCGTGCCCGGCAGCGGTACGGTGGTCACGGGAACGGTCATCGCCGGTGAGATCGCGCCGAACGACAGGATGACGGTTTCGCCGTCCGGTACGCAAGTGCGCGTGCGCAAACTGCAACGACATGGCAAGGCCTCGACGCGCGCGCATGCGGGCGAGCGCTGCGCAATCAACCTGGCCAATATCGAGCACACCGCTCTGGGCCGGGGCGACTGGCTGGTTGCGCCGGACGCGCACGCGCCCACCGAGTGCATCGAAGCACGCGTCCAGGTACTGCCGACGCCGAGCGGTCCCCTCAAACACTGGACGCCGGTTCATGTGCACATCGGATCGGCCGACGTGCCCGCGCATCTGGCAATGCGACGCGGTGCTTCGCTCGCGCCGGGCGAAAGCGCGCTCGCGCAGTTGCGGCTGGATCGGCCCGTGTGCGCCGCCCGCGGCGACAGACTGATCATCCGTGATCAGTCCGCCATGCGAACCCTCGGCGGCGGCATAGTGGTGGATCCGTTCGCGAGCGTTCGGCGCACAGCGGCGGAACGTGCGCTCACGCTTGCCGCGCTCGCTCGATCCGAACCGGCGGACTGCCTTGCCGAATTGGTTGCCGGCAATCGACACGGTGTTGACCTTGGCTGGTTTGCGCGCGTTTTCAATCGCCGCCGTGATCGTATTGAGGAGTTGCTTCCCCCGGATGCGACGGTGCTCGGCGTGGCCCACCGCGTGGCATTCTCGTGGCAATGGCTCGACGCTCTGCAAGCGCGAGCTCTCGAATGGCTCGCCCGCTTCCACAGGGAACACAGCAGCGAGCCCGGCGTGAATGCCTACGTTCTGCAGCAGAAGCTGGCGGTCGGAGTCGACGCGGCCATTTTCGCTTTGTTGCTGAAGCGCTTCGCGTTGGGGGGGCGGATCGTTTTGCAAGGGTCGCTGGTGCGGCTGCGCGGGCATGACTCCACGGACAATCCGCGCGACGTACTGACGTGGCAGCAGGTGCGGCCCCTGCTGGAAGATGCAGGCGTAATGATCCCTTCCGTGCGTGAGCTGGCCGCCCGCGCCAACCTGCCGCTGCAGGTATTGCGCGACTTTCTGCATCGCAAGAGCGTAACCGGCGAACTGATCAGGGTGACACTGGAGCGCTTTGCCTTGCGCCAGACGCTGACGGCGCTAGCCGCTCAGGCCCGCGACACGGCCCGTTCCTTCCCCGGAGGGCTGTTCACCGCGGCCCAGTACCGCGACCGCATCGGCACCGGACGGACCCTGGCGATTGAAATCCTCGAGTGCCTGGACAAGATGGCCATAACGCACAGAGAGGACAATGGCCGTCATTACGTCGGCGGCGATCCACCGGTGCTACCCGGCCCGGGAATTGACCAAGGGAGCAAGACATGAACACTACCTACGATGTCGTCGTCATTGGCGCGGGCGTAGCCGGACTCATTGCCGCGCGAGAAGCTGCCCGGCACGGCCTGCGCGTATGTCTCATCGAAGAACTCATGTTCGGCGGTCTGGTCGTCAATGTGAACCAGCTTCTGCCCGCATTGGCCGATTTGCCGCCTTCGGGCATCGATCTGGCGGCAGAACTGATGACGCGCGTCTCGGATCTCGGTGTCACCAGCCTGTTTGAAACGGTGACCAGCGTGCAGACAGGGGCCAGCCTGTCGGTCGTGACAGCGGGGGGAGCCCACAACGCGCAGGCCGTCATCGTTGCGAGTGGCGCGCGGCTGCGCAAACTGGGCGTCCCAGGCGAAGCCGAGTTTCAGGACCGCGGCGTTTCCCATTGCGCCGACTGCGATGCACCGCTATACCAGGGACAGGACGTCGTGGTTGTGGGGGGCGGGGACTCGGCGCTGCAGGAAGCGCTGGTACTTTCGCAGCACTGCGACCGGGTCCACCTGGTTCATCGCGGCGCGTCGTTCAGTGCGCGTCAGGAGTTCGTCGCGAAATTGTGGGAGCGGCCCAACATCTTGCCCAGGATGCAAACCGTGGTGGAAGAACTGTGCGGGGAACAGGCGCTTTCCCGGGTAGCGATTCGCCAGGCCAACGGTGCAGCCGACGGGATATCCTGCACCGGATTCTTCGCTTATGTCGGCCTGGAACCCAACACCTCCTTCCTGCCGGATCAACTGGACCGTGATTGCCACGGTAGGGTTATGGTAGACGCCCGGCTTGAGAGCACGATGCGCAATGTTTATGCTATCGGAGCCGTACGCGCGGGCTACGGCGGTCAGCTCGAGGACGCGGTGTCCGACGCCCGTAGCGCAGTGATGGCGGTCGCACGGCGCTCGGGCCGTTTGTGACATGCGCTCACCGACAAAATCGATCAAACAAGGGCAGGGTGATGCGCGATCCAATGTCTAGCGGTACATCAAGCCGGGCAGCCAGAGTGCGAAAGACGGAACAAAAGTGGTCAGCATCAGCACCGCCATCATCATGGCGACCATCGGCCAGATCGCGCGCGCCACCGCGGTCAGCGAAAGGCCGGAGATCGCCATGCCGACGAACAGGCAATAGCCGATCGGCGGCGCGGCCATGCCGATCGCCACGTTGGTGACGATGATCGCGCCGAAATGTATCGGGTCGACGCCGAACTTGGTTGCCAGGGTAATGAGCAGCGGACCGAGGATCACCATTACCGCGATTTCGTCCATCACCGCGCAGATCAGGAACAGGAACAAGTTGACCGAGAGCAGCATCACCCAGCGTTCGGTAATGTTTGCAGACAGCCAGGCGGCGAGCTTAAGCGCGAGCTGTTCCTGCGCCACCAGCCAGCCGAATCCGGCGGAAGCGGCGACGATGAACATGACCATGGCGGTCACGCGCATCGCGCGCACGATGAGGGCCGGCAGGTCGGACAGCCGCAGCCGCCTTTCGATGAAAACGCCGACCAATATGCTGTATACGCACGACGCGACCGCCGCCTCGGTCGGCGTGAACGCGCCGCCGTAAATGCCCCCGAGCACGACCAGCGGCGCGGCAAGCGCCCAGACGCCGACGCGCAGCGCAGCGCCGATTTCGCCTAGCGTCGCGCGCGGTTCGCGCGCGATGTTGTGTCGCTTGGCGTGCAGCCAGGTGATGGCCAGCAGGCCGGCGGCGAGCAGCATCCCCGGTCCGACACCTGCCATGAACAGCCTTGCGATCGACTGCTCGGCGATCACGCCCCAGAGCACCGCTGCGATCGAGGGCGGGATCAACAGGCCGAGTACGCCCGAGCTTACCGACAGCGCGGTGGCGAAACCCTTGTCGTAGCCTCTGGCCACCATCGCCGGAATCATGATCGAGCCGATTGCGGCCGTCGTCGCTACCGACGATCCGGAAATCGCCCCGAAAATGCACGCCGATACGATCGTCACGTGACCCATGCCGCCGGGCAGGTGGCGCACCAGTACGTCAGCGACCTTGATCAGCCGCTGCGACAGGCCGCCGGCGGTCATGATCTCGCCGGCGAGCA
>JBQMQE010000051.1:0-4343 GCA_052172655.1 Burkholderiales bacterium | reverse complement strand
GCAACCACTCCTCGACGTAGGCCACCGCCGCGTCGGTCAGGGCCGGGTCGAGGTCGAACGTGCGAGCGTCGGCGTCCGTGAGCACCTCGCCGGTCATGATCTCGCCGGCGAGCATGAAGAATGGAATCGCGAGCAAACTGAACGACTGCGTGCCGGCGATCAGCGTCTGCGCGAGCAGCACCGGCTCGATGTCGGCGGCCAACAGGACCGCCGCCACCGTGAGCAGCAGCGCAATGGAGAACGGCACGCCGACGGCAAGCAGCAACGCGAACCCGGCCGACAGGATCCAGGCGGTTTCAGACACGCTTGTCGCTCTGCAGTTCGTCGGCCGGTACGCGACCCTCGATCAGGGCCTCGAGCGCGAACAGCACGATCAGCACGCCGCATACCAGCCCGGAGGAATACAGCAGTTCGATCGGGTAGCCGATTGCGGCGGATGTAGTGCCGATGGTATCGGCGACATAGCGCCAGCCCGACCAGGCGAGGAAGCCGCCTATCGCAGTGGTGGCGAGATGGATCGTGCGCTCTGCCCGCAGGCGCGCGCGAGTCGGCAGGCGCTGGATCAGCAGCGACATGCGCACATGAGACCCCTCCCTCACGCCGAGCGCCGCCATCAGCAACACCGACCAGGTGAACAGGCCGATCGACAGTTCCTCGCTCCAGCTCAGGGTGACGTTGAACCCGTAGCGCAGCACCACCTGCATCGACAATGCGCCGAGCATGACGAGAACCATCACGACCACCAGCACCTTGACTGTGGCGGCGGCGATATTGTTGATGCGGACCAGTGCTTTCATGGCATGGACGGGATCGAAACAAAACGGGGACGGGCCGCCCCGTCCCCGACAAGTGTCGAGAAATCTATTTCACCGCAGCAAGCGCTCCGTTCATCACCTCCGCGCCGATCGATCCCTTGAACTTCTCGTACATCGGCTTCACCGCGTTGCGAAACGGCGCCATGT
Source organism: Burkholderiales bacterium (assembly GCA_052172655.1). Taxonomy (GTDB): domain Bacteria; phylum Pseudomonadota; class Gammaproteobacteria; order Burkholderiales; family SG8-39; genus 2-12-FULL-64-23. The sequence continues at coordinate 3,381 of JBQMQE010000051.1, read as the reverse complement.
CGGTCACTGAGTTTATCTTCATGCCTTTTTCTTCCAGCAGGCCGATCAACTTCTTGTCGTTCGCGGCGGCCGCCGTGCGCTGCGCGCCTACAGCCGTTTTGCCCGCTTCCCGTACCACGCCCTGCAGGTCCGCGGGCAGTTTGTCGTAAAACTTCTTCGACATGAGCAGCGCGATCATCGAATAGGTGTGGTGGGTCAGCGAGAGGTATTTGGTCACCTCGAACAGTTTCGACGAGTAGGTGGGTCCGAGCGGGAGTTCGAGACCGTCGATGGTGCCCTGCTGCACCGCGGTGAAGGTCTCACCCCAGGCCATCGGCACCGCGCTGCCGCCGAGAGAGGAGAACATCTGGATGTACACCGGATTCTGCATCACGCGGTACTTGACGCCCTTCACGTCCTCTGGCTGGGTCACCGGCCGCTCGTTGTTGAGCATGTGGCGGAATCCGCCCTCCATGAAGCCCAGCGCCAGGACCCCCTTGGACTCCAGCTTCTTCGCCAGAATCTGCCCGACCTTGCCGTCAAGCACCTTATGCGCCTGCGCCGCATCTGCGAACAGAAACGGCAGATCGTTGACTTGGAACGCAGGCTCGATCTGGGCAACCACCGCATTGGTTATCACCGCCGCCTCGAGCGTACCGAAACGCAAGCCCTCCAGCATCGGTTTTTCGTCGCCGAGTTGGCCGTTGGGGAAGAGTTGGACCTCGATGCGCCCCTTGGATCCCTGCTCCACACCGTCCTTAAACAGGTGTGCCCCGATGGCGTAGGGATGCTGCGGACTGTCGGGGCCAACAAAGCCGATCTTGATGATGATCTTCTGCTCGGCGGATGCGCTGCCAGCGAATCCAAGAAACAGCGCTGCAAGCAACGCGGCAAAGACGGCAATTATTCGAATGTTCATGTCACCTCCTTTTTAGGTTTGCGCAAAGTTCCAAATTCATTCAGCAGAAGCTATTGCACCGTGCCGAATTATGATTATTAGCCAGCGTTTCGGCGTAGGTTAACACGTTCCACGTTCGGGTAGCAATGTCCAAGCGCACCGCCGCGGTAAGCGACCGACCGCTTCGCGCGTCAACCAGCCGATGCGGCAAGCGCAAAGAACGCCGATGCGGCTGCGATCGTCGATCGAAGTTCCTGCGCATCGGCGCTGCTTCGCTTCGGCTGAAAGGTCTTGTGCACGCGGGAATCTTAGGTTACGAAGTCGGCAATTTGACACCATTCTTGTCAAGGAGGATCATTGGCCAAATTGGCGGATAGGTAACACTTAATCGATACAGGAGGAGAAACAAGACCATGATTCAGAAAGTTACTTTGGTTGTCCCCGAAGCACCGGCGCCCGAGTCCGCGACCCTGGTCGCCCAGCGCCGCGTTGAAAATTCCGGGATACGTCTTGGAGTTCTGGACAACAGCAAGGGCAACGCCGATCACCTGCTCAAATTCCTGGTTGAGGGATTGCGCGCAGCTCTGCCCATCGCGTCGGTGGTGTCGCTGAAAAAACTCAGTGTCGGCCTACCTGCACCGGGCGCGATCCTCGACCAGCTTGCAACGGAGGCGGACTACGTAGTCAGCGCAATGGGCGACTGAGGGTCGTGCACGTCGTGGAGTGTCCATGACATGACAGAACTCAGAAAGCGTGGCCTGGTTGCGGCGGTCATTTGTTCCAGTCCCTTCCTCAAGCTGGGGCAGGCGCAGGCGCGCGTGTTCGGCGTTCCGGACCTGCCCCTGATCGTAATTCCTCATCCTCTGGGCGGTATCTCGCTGGATGAGGTAAGGAGTCGTGCCGAGGTGGCAATACCCAAGGTCGTCGATCTTCTCAAGGAACACGCGCGATGAGCGATCTTTCGCAGTTGCTCAAGGGCGCGGGCGCCAGCATCGAAGCGGCCGACGATTTCGAGGCGATCAATGAACTGTCCCGTGAGCGCGGCTGGAGCGACGGTCTGCCCATCGTGCCACCGACCACCGAGCGCGTGGAACGGATGCTCGCCTATTGCGACCGTCCGTGGGGCGAACCGGTTGCTGCGATCCCGCCGCGCTACGGCGCGGCGACTCCGCTGCGGCTCGCCGCCAACGCGGTGATGGCGGGCTGCCGGCCGGAATATTTTCCGCTAATTGTTCTCGCAATCGAGGCGATGTGCGAGGAGAAGTTCAACCTCTACGGCGTCCAGGCCACGACCCATCCATGCACGCCGTTGATTATTGTGAATGGTCCAGTAGCGAAGGAACTGGGCATTAATTCCGGGCACAACGCCTTCGGATCGGGCACGCAAAGCAATGCGACCATAGGGCGCGCCATTCGCCTTTCGCTGCTTAACATCGGCGGTGCCATCTCCGGCCTGGGTGACATGTCCACCTTCGGCTCGCCGGCGAAGTACACCTACTGTATCGCCGAGAACGAGGCGGCAAGCCCGTGGGAGCCGTTGCACGTCGAACGCGGTCTTCCTGCCGAAGCGAGCGCGGTGACGGTGGTCGGGGCCGAGTGCCCGCACAACGTCAATGACCACGAAAGCGTTACTGCCGAAGGCGTACTCACGACAATTGCCGGCACCGTGGCGATCACCGGCTGCAACGACGTCGTCTGCGCGGACCAGGCGGAACCGCTGGTGGTCATCGGCCCGGAACACGCTGCGACCGTGGCGGGAGGAGGATATTCGAAAGCCGACGCCAAGCGCTTTATCTATGAGCACGCGCAGCTGCCTCTAGGCAAGTTCTCCAAGGAGAATATCGAACGCATCTTGCGGATCAGGTTTCCCGAGCGATTTGCCAAAGCTGAAATGGATGCGCTTGTGCCGGTGGCACAGGGCCCGGACAAATTCATGATCATCGTGCTCGGCGGGGCGGGCAAGCACTCGGCTTTCATCCCGACGTTCGGATTGACGAGCTCGGTCACGCGCGCGTTGACATTGCGCGACGGCCAGTTTGCGCAATCGGTAGAAGCGTTTCGGCGCAGCTGACCGGCACGCACGCCTTTCTTGTTGACGACTCCGCCCCGCTTTTTGGGGATATTCAAGGGGGCCTCGCCCCCTTTTTTCCACGCCCTGCTAACGCTGCTGTCCTACGATGGCGATCTGAAGACGCTTCGGACCACGATGCCACGATTATGAGCTCATGCTGGCCTATGATGGCTGCAACGAGCTTTCCCCAATGCTGGGTACACCGCTAACCGGCGTGTCCAATCATGTCGCTTGGTCTGAGGCATTCCGCCGCGGCGTATAATGATGGCGGCAATTCAATCGCGATGGAAACCATCATGGATGTCTGGCGTGGGAACAACGACGTGGCGTGGGACAAGGCACAGGAAGCATTATTTGCCGCCGGTATGACCGACGGCTTGCCGGTCATACCGCCTACGCGCGAACGCGTCGCACAGATGCTGGCGCATTGCGG
>JBQMQE010000050.1:19762-22475 GCA_052172655.1 Burkholderiales bacterium | reverse complement strand
CGGGAACGCGGGCGCGCTCAGACGAACTGGACCGAGATCGCGCCCAAGGGGCCAAAGTCGGCGCGCAGCGTGTCCCCTTTGGCCGCCCACACCGGGCGGGTGAAGGAACCTGCGAGCACAACGTGCCCCGGCTCGAGCGTAGTGCCGAAGCTGCCCACCTTGTTGGCGAGCCAGGCGATGCCCATCGCCGGATGACCGAGCACGCCCGCGGCCACGCCGGTTTCCTCGATCTCCGAGTTTCTGCACAAGAGGCCGCTGACCCAGCGCAGGTCCACGTCCATCGGTCCCACCGGGCGTCCGCCCATGACGATGCCGGCGGCGGCGCCGTTGTCGGAAACAGTGTCGAAGATCTTGCGCGGATTCTGCACCCGCGCATCGATGATCTCGATTGCCGGGACCACGTACTCGGTCGCGCGCAGCACGTCCACCAGCTCCACACCCGGGCCCTTGAGCGGCTTGCCCAGCACGAAAGCCAATTCGATTTCGACGCGCGGCACGATGAAGCGCTCGAACGCAATCTTGGCGCCGTCGGCGATGAACATGTAATCCATCAGATGGCCGTAGTCCGGCTCGTCGATCTGCGAGGACTGCTGCATCGCCTTGGACGTGAGGCCCACCTTGTGGCCGCGCACCCTGTGGCCGGCGGCGACCTTGGCCCGGGTCACCTCGCTCTGGATCGCATACGCGTCCTCGATGGTGATGTCGGGGAAGGTCTTGGACAGTTGCAGCGCCGGCTTGCGCTCTTTCTCGGCGGTGAGCAGGATCTCGGCGGCTTTGCTGCGGTCGGCTTGGGAAAGCATGGTCTATCGTTCCTCCGGTTGGATGGTCAAGTCCTTGACCAAAAAAATGATTGTTATCCGCCGTCGGTTTCCGGCGTTGCTTCATCGACAATGTCGAACAAGCGCCTGATCTGCGGGTCCGCCAATTTTAACCGCGCCGGATCGGACTGATACGCGAGCAGGATGAAGGCGCGATTTGCCTCGATCTCCTGCAGCAGCAGGTTCTCCTCAGGCGTCAATTCAACCCTGGCCATCTTGCCCCTGCGCCAGTTGTTGCTTGATCTTGCGCAACTCTTCGATGTCCAGCACGTCCTTGCTCATGGCCGCAGTGTACCCGGTCTGTACTGCGCCCACCAAACCGCCGCCGTCTCGCGCAATCAAATGGCTGGTGGTCGACAGCCAAGTTTCCTCAACCAGAGTGAACGCGATAGCCACCTGCACGCCCACACGATATGGGCACCACTGCTGTAGGTCATGCCATCGCCGCGCATTGCTTCACGATGCGACGATGCGTCCGGCGCATGATGAAAATCATGCTTGCCCGATTGAAACGCCGGCGCTTCCTGCTCGCCCTGCTCGGCATGAGCAGGGCGGTCATTGGCTAGGTGCTCGGCGACGACCATCACGCCTTTCTGGTTGCGTTCGTCATCGTTGCGCTGCTCGACTGGCTGCTCGGCCAGGACCCGTCCAACCCCGCGGCAGGCGAAATAAAACGCATCGAGGAAGATCCGGTCTTCCGCGGCATCCTTTATGCGCATGCGCCGATCCACCTCGGCCTGATCCTGTGGTTCGCGCTGATGCACCCGCGCGTAGCGGGGTTTCGCGCCGCTCAAGGTGAAACCCGGCCAACTTAATGGCTGGTATCATATCGGGGAGCCTCAAACCCCCGGCTAGTTTCCGCACGACAGCCGCGTGAGTTACGGCGGAAATCCCGCCACCCGCACCCAGGAGCCATCATGATTTTCGACCTGCGCATTTATACGTTCAAGCCGGGCATGCAGAACGCCTGGCTCGCGATGTACGAGAAGCACGCCTATCCGATCCAGTTGCGCTACATAGGGAAACCGGTGGTATTCACCACCACCGAGGTCGGGCCGCTCAACCAGGTGGTCCATCTTTGGGCCTACGCCGACCAGGCCGAGCGCGAGAAGAAGCGCAATGAGATGCAGCAGGATCCGCAATGGCAGGCGTATCTCAAGATGAATACCGAAGCGGGCTACATGGAGCACATGGAAAACCGCATCCTGCGTTCGACCTCGTTCTCGCCTCTGTAGCCGAAGCGGCAAAGCTCGCCGCTATTTAGCGTCCTCCTCTACCGACCAATCTTCAACCGGAGCCGTTTCATGCCCAATATCGGTTTTCGCATCCTGCCCATGCCGGCGCGTCCATCCAAAAAACTCGTCAAAGCGCTCTCGGCGATGGTGACCGCGCACCTGTCGGACAACATGAACCGCCTCGCCGCCGGCGGTGCGGCGCTGCGCCCGATGCACAAGGCAGGCAAGCTGTGCGGTCCGGCGCTTACGGTCAAGGTCGCGCCCGGCGACAACCTCATGGTGCACAAGGCCATCGATATTGCCGCGCCGGGCGACGTCATCGTGGTCGATGCCGGCGGCGTGCTCACTTGCGCCATCATCGGCGACATCATGTCGAGCCTCGCCGAAAAGCGCGGCGTGGCCGGCATGGTCATCTACGGCGCGATCCGCGATGCGGCCGAGATCGGCGCCAGGCGCTTTCCGGTGTATGCCTGCGGCGTCACCCACCGCGGTCCGTATAAGAACGGGCCGGGCGAGATCAACGCGCCGATCGCCCTGGACGGAATGGTGGTGCACCCCGGTGACATCATCGTCGGCGACGCCGACGGCGTGGTCGCGGTGCCGCTGGCACACGCGGAGGAAGTCCTGGCGCTGGCCAAAGCGCAGCTCGCCAAGGAAACC
>JBQMQE010000050.1:0-19662 GCA_052172655.1 Burkholderiales bacterium | reverse complement strand
TTCAAGCGCGGCATCAAAGCGGGCAAGCCGCAGATCGGGCTGTGGTCCAGCCTGTCGTCCCACTACAGCGTGGAGGTCATCGCCGGCTCCGGCTTCGACTGGCTGCTGCTCGACACCGAGCATTCGCCCAACGACCTGGAAAACGTGGTCACCCAGTTGCAGGCCGCCTCGGCCTACCCGAGCTCGGCGATCGTGCGCCCGGCGTGGAACGACATGGTGCTGATCAAGCGCTTCCTCGACATCGGCGTGCAGACCCTGCTGATCCCCTACGTGCAGACGCCCGAGGAAGCCGCCGACGCCGTGGCCTACACGCGCTATCCGCCGCGCGGCGTGCGCGGGGTGGCCGGCACCACGCGCGCCACGCGCTTCGGGCGGGTCAAGGACTATTTCAAGCGCGCCGAGGAAGAACTGTGCGTGCTGGTGCAGGTGGAGACGCGGCTGGGACTGGACAATCTGGATGCAATCTGCAATACCGACGGCGTGGATGGCGTGTTCATCGGCCCGGCCGACCTGTCGGCAGGGCTGGGACACCTGGGCGACATCCCGCATCCGGAGGTGCAGAAAGCGATCGACGACGCAATCAAACGCATCCGCAAGGCGGGCAAGGCCCCCGGCATCCTCGCGCCGGTCGAAGCCGACGCGCGCCGCTACCTCGAACTGGGCTGCCTGTTCGTCGCCGTCGGCGCCGACGTGGGCCTGCTCGCACGCGAATCGGAGAAACTGCGTGCAAAATTCAAATCATGAAGACTGATGAAATCCTCTCGGTCGGACCGTTTTACCCGCCGTCGTACGAGGCTATGGAGCGCGACTTCACCGTGCACAAGCTGTGGCAGGCAAAGGACCCCGTGGGACTTCTCGCCGAGTTCGGCGGACGCCTGCGTGCGCTCCAGACCACCCCAAGCAGCGGCGCCGATGCGAAGTTGATGGACGCGCTGCCGAAGCTGGAGATCATTTCCCACTTCGGCGTCGGCGTGGATTCCGTCGATTTGAATGCGGCCAAACAACGCGGCGTAATCGTCACCAATACCCCCGAAGTGCTGAACGAATGCGTCGCCGACCTCGCCATGGGCCTGACCGTTGCGACCCTGCGGCGCATCAGCCTGGGCGACCGTTTCGTGCGCGCCGGCAGCTGGCTAAATGGCGAGTTTCCGCTGACGCAGAAAGTAGGCGGCAAGACCATGGGCATACTCGGCTACGGCCGCATCGGCAAGGCGATTGCCAAGCGCGCCGAGTCCTTTGGCATGCGCATCGCATACCACGGCCGCAAGCCGCAGGCCGGCGTTAGCCACAGATATTACGCCAGGCTAGTTGACATGGCGCGCGACTGCGACGTGCTGATGGTGATCTGCCCCGGCGGCGCCGCAACGCGGCATATCGTCAACGCCGAAGTGCTCGAGGCCCTGGGGCCCGAAGGCACGCTGATCAATGCAGCGCGCGGATCGGTGGTGGATGAGCAGGCGCTGGTCAAGGCGCTGGCCGACGGCAGCCTGGGCGCGGCCGGCCTGGACGTGTTCGAGTCGGAGCCCAAGGTACCGGAGGCGCTGTTCGTCATGGACCAGGTGGTGCTGCAGCCGCATTTGGGCAGCGCCACGCACGACACGCGCAGGGCCATGGGCGATATTACCGTGGACAATCTGCGCGCATATTTCGCCGGCAGACCGGTGCTGACACCCGTTGCATTGCCTGATTCCGCATCCTGATCCTCCCGTGCGCAGGCCTACCCCTCCAACCGCAAACCCAAGGAAGAAATGATGAACAAGCTCAAAGCGCGTCTGAAATCGGGCAAGGCCTGCGTCAACGCCTGGCTCGCCATCCCCTCCGGTTTCTCCGCCGAGGTGATGGCGCAGTGCGGCTGGGACAGCGTCACCGTCGACATGCAGCATGGCGTGCAGGACTATCAGTCGATGGTGCAGTGCTTCCAGGCGATGGACCGGCACCCGATCACGCCGCTGGTGCGGGTTCCGTGGAACGAGCCCGGCATCATCGGCAAGGTCCTGGACGGCGGCGCCTGGGGCGTGATCTGCCCGATGGTCAATACGCAGGCCGAATCCAGGGCGCTGGTGAGCTACAGCCTCTATCCGCCCAAGGGCAAACGCAGCAACGGCCCGATCCGCGCCGCGGCCTACGGCGAGGCGAGCCCGTACCAATCGATCGCCAATGACGAAGTATTGGTGATCCCGATGATTGAGACACAGGAGGCGATAGACAATATCGACGCCATCCTCGACGTGCCCGGCATCAGCGGCATCTATATCGGTCCGAGCGACCTCGGCCTTTCGCTCGGCTTGAAGCCGATGCTCGATCGCGAGGAGCCGGAGATTTTCAAGATTTACGAAAAGCTGGTGGCCGCCACCGCCAAGCGCGGACAGTTCGCCGGCATCCATAACGCCACCGGCACCTATGCCGCACGCATGATAGCCATGGGGTTCCGATTGGTCACCATCGCCAATGACAGCGGGTTGATGGCGAAGGCGGCGCGCGAGCAGATCGCCATCACGCGCAAGGAAGCCGGGGAAGTCGCGAAGTAATTCCACAACACGAAAAAACGGCCAGCGCGCCGGACGGCGCGCGCCCGTAATCGAACCGGAGGAGACAAACACGTGGCGAAATTCAAAATCATCACGGCGGCGGGCGCGGCCGTCGCAGCCGCGGGCGGCGGCTACGACTACGAGATGGAAGCGCTCGAGGGCGCGGACGTAGAGATCGTCGAAGGCCCGGTCGGCAGCGATGACGCCTTTATCGCAGCCGCCAGGGATGTCGATGCGATTTACGCCAGGGGCGGCATGCTCGTCACGAAGAAGATCATCGACAGCCTCGCACGCTGCCGGGTGATCGCGCTCGGCAGCGTCGGCGTCGATCAGGTTGATGTCGCGGCCGCCACCGCGCGCGGCATTCCTGTGACCAATTGCCCCGACACGTTCATCGAGGAAGTTGCCGATCACGCCATGACGCTGCTGCTCGCGGGTTTTCGCCGCGTTATCGAGCAGGATCGCATGGTGCGCGAGGGCCGCTGGCGGGAAGGGCGCCCGGCGCTGCTGAAAATTCCGCGGCTGATGGGCCAGACGCTGGGCTTCATCGCATTTGGCCACGTCGCCAGGGCCGTCGCCGTCCGCGCAAAGTCGTTCGGCCTGCGCCTGATGGCGTACGATCCGTACATCGAAGAAACGACAATGCATGAACACGGCGTGTTGCCGGCGACGCTCGCCGAGGTGCTGCAGCAATCCGATTTCATTTCGATGCACGCGCCCGCCACACCCGAGGCGCGCGGCATGCTCAGGGAAAAGCATTTCGCGCAGATGAAAAAGGGTGCGATCTTCATCAATACCGGCCGTGGACCGACGGTGGACGAGGCGGCCTTGATCAAGGCCTTGCAGGAAGGCCGGATCGCCCACGCCGCGCTCGACGTGCTGGAACAGGAGCCGCCCAGACCCGACAATCCACTGCTCGGCATGGGCAATGTCACGCTCAGCCCGCACAACGCATCCGCCACCGCCCGCTTCGATCCGGCGCGCAAGCGCCGGGTCGGGCAGGAACTAGCGCTGGCCCTCGCCGGCAAGTGGCCGATGAGCTGCGTCAATCCGGCCGTGCTGGCGAAGTCCGATCTCGAGCGCTGGCAGCCGGTCTCGATGCAACGCGGGCCGAACAGCTGAGTTGATTGCCGCCAATAAACTGCTGCCCGCAGCTGCCAAATTCCTAGGGTTTTTGGGGTCAGTGCGCGCTTGTCGTAGTATCATTACGTCCAAGAGCCGGGGCGAGACCGGCCCACATCGAGCATTCTTTCATTAAGGAGCAAAACATGCATTCGAACCTCAAATTGACTTTTACGGCGGCAGCGCTTGCCGCAACCCTGCTGGCCCCCGTCACGGTGGCGGCGCAGCAGGTGACCCTGATGACGGGTCCGCAAGGCGGATCGTGGATACCCCTGGGCGGCGCGCTCAAGGGGATGTGGGAGAAGGAAATTTCCGGGCTGCAGATCCAGATGACGCCAGGGGCCGGCATCGCCAACGTGCGCGGCGTCGACGAGGGCAAGGCGCAGATCGGATTTGCCAACTCCGCCACCACGGTGGACGGCATAGCCGGCCGTGCGCCCTATCCGAAGAAGGTAACCAAAGTCTGCCAGCTCGCCAATCTCTATCCGCAGTATTTTCAGGTGGTCGCGCTTGCCGACGCCCACATCAACTCTTTTGCCGACCTGAAAGGCAAATCGCTGGTCACCCAGCCCAAGGGAAACAGTGCGGAAATCATTACCGCCATGGTGCTTAAGATGAATGGCATGAGCTACCAGTCGCTGGCCAAGGCGAATTTCCAGGCGGGGTATACCGATGCGGTGTCGCTGATGAAGGACGGCCACGCGCAGGTGTTCACGCTGGGCACCACCGCCCCGGCCTCCGCGGTGATGGACCTTGCCAGCGCGCGCGATGTGCATCTGCTGCCGGTGGACGACAAGACCATGGCCGCGATGAATAGCGCGAACCCGGGCTACATCAAGCGCGTGATCAAGGCCGGCACCTATCCGAAGCAGGACAAGGACGTTCCGGTGATCGGCTACTCGACCCACCTCATCGTCGCCTGCGACCTGCCCGAAGATACAGTGTACAAATTGGCCAAGGTCATGGCGGCCCACATCGATACCCTGGCGTCCGTGGTCAAACCGATTACCGGCGTGACACCGAAGGACATGGCGGTGGACATCGGCGTGCCGTTCCACAAGGGGGCGGTCAAGTTCTACAAGGAAGTCGGCGCCTGGCCGGCCAAGATGGATCAGATCCGGGCGGTAGATTGGCGACGGGGCGGCAGCAGCCGCCCCGTTTTTGAATCCGGAGCCTGAAACTTGACTGCACCGCTACCCCTTTCCGACGAGAAACCCGCGCACGCAACGACATGGAAGCCGCTGCGCTGGGCGATCACGGCGATTGGCGCGGCGATGTCGCTGTATCACATGTACGTGGCAGGATTCGGCCCCCCGGAAGCGGTCATTTTCCGCGGCATACACCTGCTGTTCGCGCTGACGCTGGTATTCCTGCTGTTCCCGACACGCAGCAAGGCAAGCGCAGCCTGGCGCGCCATCGACGTCGCGCTGATAGTCGTCTCATACGGATTCGTGCTGCACATATTCCTCAACTACGAATACTTCATCAACCGCATTATCTACATCGACGACCTGACCACCTGGGACATGATCTACGCGGTGGCCGCGGTGGCCATCGTGCTCGAGGCGACGCGGCGCGTGATCGGCCTGGCGCTGCCGCTCACCGCCATCGCGTTCCTGGTGTATGCGGGGCTGTTCACGCACGTTACGGGCGAAGTCCTGCTGGAGCAGCTTTACCTCTCGACCGAGGGCATATTCGGCTCGACCCTGGGCGTGTCCGCGTCCTACGTCATGCTGTTCGTGCTGTTCGGCGCGTTCATGGAGCGCAGCGGCACCGGGCAGTTATTCATGGATTTCGCGCTGTCGCTCACCGGGCACAGCGCCGGCGGCCCGGGCAAGGTGGCGGTGATCAGCTCCAGCCTGTTCGGAACCGTGTCCGGCAGCGCGGTGGCCAATGTGATGGTCGACGGTCCGATGACCATCCCGCTGATGAAACGCACCGGCTTCAAACCGCACGTAGCAGCCGCAATCGAGGCAGTAGCGTCCACCGGCGGCCAGTTGATGCCGCCGGTCATGGGCGCCGCGGCCTTCGTCATGGCGGAATTTCTCGCGGTCTCGTATTTTCAGGTCACGCTATGGGCGGCGATCCCGGCGCTGCTCTATTACACTGCCGTATTCTTCGCGGTGCATTTCGTCGCCAAGCGCGACGGCCTGCACGGCGTACCGAAAGCCGAATTGCCGCGCCTCGGGCGGGTGATGGCGGAGCGCGGCCATTTGTTCATTCCCATTCTGATCGTGTTCGTCGGCCTGCTGATGGGCTATTCGGCCCCGCTGTGCGCGCTGGTGGCGGCGCTGGCCTGCCTGCCGGTGGCGCTGCTGCGCGCAACCACCCGCGCCGGGATCACCTGGCATTCAGTCATAGGGGCGCTGGAAGACGGGGCACGCAATACGCTTTCGGTGGCAATGGCCTGCGCCTGCGCCGGCATCGTGATCGCCTGCGTGACCATCACCGGCCTGGGCATTACCTTCACCCAGGTGGTCATCGCGCTGTCCAAGGACTATCTGCTGCTCGCGCTGATTCTTACGGCAATGGCTGGCATCGTGCTCGGCATGGGCATGCCGACGACGCCGGCCTACATCGTGATGGTCGCCCTGCTGGTTCCCGCCCTGATCAAGCTCGGCGCGGTGGTCCCCGCCGCGCACATGTTCGCCCTGTACTTCGCCATTCTTTCTGCGATCACCCCGCCGGTGGCGCTCGCCGTGTTCGCAGCCGCCGGCCTGGCCAAGGCGAACATGTGGCAAGCGGGCTTTGCCGCGATGCGCGCGGCCGCGCCCGCCTATATCGTGCCGTTCATGTTCGTCTACGAACCCGCGCTGCTGATGATCGGCGATCCGCTGGTGATACTCGGCGCGATGGTTACCGCGATCATCGGCGTGATCCTGCTCGCCGGAAGCCTGTTCGGCTACCTGATTGGTACTTGCTCGCGCTGGCAGCAAGTGTTGTTGTTTCTCGCCGCGATGTGCCTGATCAAACCCGGCTGGGAAACCGACATCCTCGGCCTGGTCCTGCTGCTGCCGGTGCTCGCCACGCAATATTTTGCAAGATCGAAAGCGATGCATAATGAGCCGGCCTGAGGTCCTCGTCATCGGTTCCGGCGTCATGGGCCGCGGCATCGCCGCTGGTTTCGCGGCGGCCGGCATTGCCTGCGCGATTTTCTCGCGCAATGCGGCGAAAGTCACCGGCGTCGACCCGCGCGTCGCCCTGCTCGACCAACTGCCGCAGCAGGCGCCGCTGCTGGTGATCGAGTCGGTGCCGGAGGAAAAGGCGCTGAAGTTCGCCTGCTACGCCGCGATCGAATCCGCGTATGCCGGGGTGCCGGTGCTTGCGTCCAATACTTCCGGCATCGACCTGGAAGCACTGGCGCAGCCGCTCAAGTACCCCGGGCGCTTTCTCGGCATGCATTACTTCATGCCGGCGGACGTGAACACCATCGTCGAAGTCGCTCCGATCCGGGCAACCGACCCCGCGGCGGTGGACACGGCGGTGCGCTTCCTCGAGGCGGCTGGCAGGAACTTCGTGCGGCTGAAGCGCGCCGTGCCCGGGCTGCTGATCAACCGGCTGCAACACGCCATCCTGCACGAGGCCTATTACCTGATCGACGAAGGCATAGCCACCGCGGAGGAGATCGACCGCTGCGCGCGCGAGATGCTCGCCCCGCGCATGTGCATCACCGGACTGATCGAGCAAAAGGACATCAGCGGCCTCGATACCCATGCGCTGGCGCAGCGGGCGCTGGTGCCGGTGCTGCACCACGGCGACCAGCCGCGGCGCGCGCTGCAGGACCTATACGAAGCCGGGCACCTGGGCATCAAGACCGGCAAGGGCTTCTACGACTGGAGCGGCAAAGACCCCGACCAGGTCAAGGCCGAGGCCGGCCGTAAATTAAACCAGTTGCTCGCCTATCTGAAGCAGCACCGCTAGGCCGGCCGTGGCGCGCGGCCCGCTTGCAGCCGGAGCTTCCTCGCCTACTTGACCGCCGCCGACTCGGGGGAAGCCACCGCCGCAACCCTTTTCTTCGGCGCGCGTACCTGCTGCAGCCCGGCGCGTATCGCCGCCTCAACGGTCTCCAGGCTGTTGTTGAGCGCGAGACTCTTCGCGTACACCTTCTTTTCCTCGACATTGGCGAGGCGGCTGATGAGCACGCGCTGCGCCTGCGGCGAGCCCGCGCCGTGCATGGATTCGGTGAGGTAGGCCACCGCGCCGCGACCCATGGTGAGATTCTCGATCAGGCGCAACAGCCGCACGCGTTCGTAGGTGCTCATGCCTTCGGCGCCGGCGAGATATTTCCTCAGCACGTCGCTGGTTTCCGGGTTGAGCCAGTCCTTGGCCGACGGGAGCGTGACCATCAGGCCGCCGGCGATGTCCTGCAGGATGCGCGCGATCTCGTAGGGCATGCGCGTCACGTTCTGCTTGCACACGTTGGCGAGCAGCGCGTCGACGAAGAAATTGCCGGCCGGCAGCTTCTTGCCGTTGGCGGAGCAGGCGATGCCACAGGCGAACAGCGTTTCGTTGAGATGGTTCATCTCCACGATCTTGTCCTTGATGTGCGATGCCCTGGCGACGCCGTTCGATTCGGCAATCGACGCAGCGGCGCCGATGGCCACATCGCCGTTGCCCACCTTGCAGCCGCCGTAGCTCTGGCGGTGATAGCTCGCGAAGATGTCGACCAGCGGGCCGGCGAACTCGGTTTCGCCGTTCATGAATATCATGTCGTTGGGCACGAACACGTCGTCGAAAATCATCAGCGCTTCCTGCCCGCCGTAGGTCGCGCTGCCCGCATCGATGTCGGAGGCCTCGCCGCCGCCGAGCTTGCGCTCGTCGCAGGACTGGCGGCCGTAGATATAGGTGATGCCTTCGGCGTCCGAGGGTAGCGCGCAAACGATGGCGTAGTCCTTCTCGTCCGGCTTCAGCGACACGGTGGGCATGACCAGGACCCTATGCGAGTTGACCGCTCCGGTCTGATGCGCCTTGGCGCCGCGGATGACGACGCCATCGGCACGGCGCTCGACCACGCGCAAATACATGTCCTTGTCCTGCTGCTCGGCCGGGCGCTTCGAGCGGTCACCCTTGACGTCGGTCATCGCGCCATCGACGATCCAGTCGTTCTGCTCCATCGCGATGGCAAATTTTCGGAAGCGCGCGTGGTAGCTCGTGCCCAGCTTCTGGTCCATGTCGAACGTCGTGGCGAATACGGCGTTCAGGGCATCCATTCCGACGCAGCGCTGAAAGCAGGTGCCGCAGCGTTGCCCCAGGAGGCGCTGCATGCGCACCTTGTTAATCAGATCTTCGGTGCTCTGGTGCAGATGGCAGAAGCGGTTGATGGTTTCGCCGGTGAGCGCGGACTTGGCGGTCATGATCTGCCTGTGCTCGGCGTCGTGCGCCATTTCGTAGGTGAGCGCCACGCTATTCATCGACGTTTTGATGTACGGATGCGCCAGCGGATCGGCGAGCAGCTTTCCGTCCAGGTACACCTTCAGCCGCTTGCGCTTTGCAAGGCTGTCGCGATATTGCTGTGCATTCATCATGGCCATGGCAGTCTCTCCGGGAAAGAACTATTGGTATGATAGTGCGCGCACACCTGGGCGCGCTAAGCAGGTCTTGGCGGCTAGTGTACGCTCTGACGTTTCCCGGCAATTTGACCTGCGACAACAATCGCCTTTAACGCCACCGTCCCTTGCTTGCGCGAACCCCCACGACCAACTGGCCCGCAGTGTCGGCCGCCATTGCCGCCGGCGTCATCGCCGCCGCCTGCGTCGGCAAGCTGCCGCCGGCGATTCCGCTCCTGCGCGAAGAATTCCGCCTGTCACTGGTCGAGGCCGGCTGGGTCAACTCGACTTTCAACACGCTGGCGGTGACTACCGCGGTGTTCTTCGGCGCGCTCGCCGGCCGCTACGGCGCGCTGCGCTGCTGCGGCGCGGGGCTGCTCGCCATGATGCTGGGCGGGCTGCTCGGCGCGGCCGCGGCTGATGCAACCATGCTGTTGGCATCGCGCATCGTCGAAGGCGCGGGTTTCATCGCCATCGCGGTGTCGGCGCCGACGCTGATCGTCGCAACCAGCGCGCCGCCAGAGCGCAACCTGACCCTGGGCTTGTGGAGCGCCTACCTGCCCTTCGGCGCCAGCCTGACCATGCTGGCGAGCCCGGTCCTGCTGCATTTCCTGGGCTGGCGCGGCTTGTGGCTGGTGATCGTTCTGCTGACCCTGGTATGCATCGCGGCGCTATGGCGCTCGCGCAGCGCATATGGCGTGGCGCGCAGAGGCGCCGCCTATACGCTCGCGAGCACAATCCAGGCGCTGCGTCAGCCCGGGCCCTGGTGGCTGGCGCTGGCTTTCGCCTGCTACACCCTGATGTTTTACGCGCTGATGGTCTGGCTGCCCACGTTCCTGGTGCAGGAGCGCGGCGCCTCGGTCACGGCAGCGGCACTCCTGACCGCCTTGGTGGTCGCGGTCAATGTATGCGGCAATCTGCTCGGCAGCTGGCTGGCGCATCGCGCCGCGCCGCGCGGTCATGTAATCAGCCTCGCCTTCCTCGTCATGGCGGCGTGCCTGAGCGGCGTTTTCTCCTCCGCGCTGTCCGATGCGCTGCGCTCCATTTTGTGCATGCTGTTCATGTTCGCCGGCGGGACCGTCCCCGCCGCGGTGCTCTCCGGGTCGCAAATCTACGCGCGCGACGCGAGCCAGATCAGCAGCATCCAGGGCTTGATCGTGCAGATTGCGCAGCTCGGTCCCTTCTTCGGCCCGCCCCTTATCGCTGCGGTGGTATCGGCTGCCGGCAACTGGGACGCGGCACTGTGGGTGCTGCTGCCTGCAGCGGCCCTGGGCTTCCTGTTCGGCCAGCTGGCAATGCGCGCCGAGCGCGCCCTCGCGCGTCCCGCGGGCGACCGGCCCCACGGCTAGGCGAACAGCGGATGTTTCCGGGGAGAACGAAAGCCCTCGGAGTCGAAGCCCCGAGCCATGAGCCGGTCGCCCTCAAGTCTTCAGATGGTAGCCGGTCCTGAAAATCCACCACACCGCGCCGAGGCAGGCGGCCATGAAAGCTAGGGTCATGCCCAGGCTTAGCGCCACGCTGACGTCGGCGATGCCGTAGAAGCTCCAGCGGAAGCCGCTGATCAGATAGACCACCGGATTGAACAGCGTGATCGTCTGCCACAGCGGCGGCAGCATGTTGATCGAATAGAAGCTGCCGCCGAGAAAAGTGAGCGGCGTGACGATCATCAACGGGATGATCTGCAGCTTCTCGAAGCCGTCCGCCCAGATGCCGATGATGAAGCCGAACAGGCTGAAGCTGACGGCAGTGAGCATGAGAAAGCAGAGCATCCACAGCGGATGGGCGATGTGGTAGTCGACGAACAGGCGCGCGGTGGCGAGGATCAGCCCGCCCAGCATTACGGACTTGGTGGCCGCGGCGCCGACGTAGCCGATGACGGCCTCGACGAAGGACACCGGCGCGGAGAGCAGCTCGTAGATCGTGCCCGACCACTTCGGCAGGTAGATGGCGAAGGAGGCGTTGGAGATGCTCTCGTTCAGCAGGGACAGCATGATCAGGCCGGGAATGATGAACGCGCCGTAGCCGACGCCGTCGATGTCCCCCATGCGCGAGCCGATCGCCGCGCCGAACACGACGAAGTAAAGCGAGGTGGAGAGCACCGGCGAGGCGATGCTCTGCGTCAGCGTGCGAAAAGTGCGCGCCATCTCGAAGCGGTAGATGGCGCGGATTGCATGAACGTTCATGGTTGTGCCCTCACCAGGCTGATGAAGATGTCCTCAAGCGAGCTTTCGCTAGACTGCAGGTCGTTGTACTCGATACCGTGCTCCCCGAGCGCGTGCAGGAGCGACTCGATCCCCGTGTCTTCGCCCTGCGTGTCGAAGGTGTAGACCAATTCCCTGCCATCGGCCGAGATGGCGAGCGCCTTGCCGGCCAGGTCGTCCGGAATGCGGGCGAGCGGAACCTTCAGATGCAGCTTCAACTGCTTCTTGCCCAGCTTTTGCATCAGCCGGGTCTTGTCCTCCACCAGGATCAGCTCGCCATGGTTGATCACCCCGATGCGCTCGGCCATCTGCTCGGCCTCCTCGATGTAGTGCGTGGTGAGGATGATGGTGACGCCGCTTGCACGCAGGCCGCGCACCATTTCCCACATGTCGCGGCGCAGCTCGACGTCGACGCCGGCAGTCGGCTCGTCGAGGAACAGAATCTGCGGTTCGTGCGACAGCGCCTTGGCGATCATCACCCGGCGCTTCATGCCGCCCGAGAGCGTCATGATCTTGCTGTCCTTCTTGTCCCACAGCGACAGCTGGCGCAGCAGCTTCTCGCACAGCGCGGTGTCGCGCGGCTTGCCGAACAGGCCGCGGCTGAAGTTCACGGTGGCCCATACGCTCTCAAACGCGTCCGTGCTCAATTCCTGCGGTACCAGGCCGATCTTGCTCCTCGCGGCGCGATAGTCGGACACGATGTCATGGCCGTCGGCGCGGACGCTGCCCGAGCTCGGATTGACGATCCCGCAGATAATGTTGATCAGCGTAGTCTTGCCGGCGCCGTTGGGGCCGAGCAGGGCGAATATTTCGCCGCGGCGGATCTCGAGGTCGATGTTCTTGAGCGCGGGGAAGCCGGAAGCGTAGGTCTTGGTGAGATGCTTGACTGAGATGATGGGCGCCACGCGGTGTCCTTGGGATAGCGGCAGCCAGGATTATATTTGATCCTCGCAGATGGGCCGGCGAGGCAATCGCTGCAAGTACCTAGCGCCGCAACAACAGCCCCGGCGTAGTTATTGTCCTGTCGCCCGCGATCAGGTCCAGGGTCGGCTCGCCTGGAGCCTGCATGAATGCCGCGCCGGCTCAGGCCGGCTTGGCCTGGGCCGCTTTGGTCCGGTCGAGCATGGTCATGGCCGAAGTGATCAGTGTCGCCATGTCTCCCAAATTGGCGGGAACGATGAGGGTGTTATTGGTCTTGGCCAGATAGGCGAAGGCGTTGACGTACTGCTCGGCGACCTTCAGATTGGCCGCCTGCTGCCCGCCCTCCTTGGCGAGCGACTCGGCCACTGCGGTCACGGCGGCGGCGGTCGCCTCGGCGATCAGGCGGATCGAGGTGGCGTCGCCCTGCGCCTTGTTGATCACCGCGGCCTTGGCGCCCTCGGAGGTGAGAATCGCGGCCTGCTTTTCGCCCTCGGCGATGTTGATCTCCTGCTGCTTCTGCCCTTCGGACTTGGCGATCAACGCGCGCTTCTCGCGCTCGGCCGTGATTTGCGCCTGCATCGCGCGCAGGATGGTCTCGGGCGGGGTGATGTTCTTGATCTCGTAGCGCAGCACCTTCACTCCCCAGGAGCGGCCGGCCTCGTCCAGCACCGACACCACCTGGCGGTTCATTTCGTCGCGGCTCTCGAAGGTCTTGTCCAGTTCCATCTTGCCGATCTCGCTGCGCAGCGCGGTCTGCGCGAGCTGGGTGATGGCATTGAGGTAATTGGACGAGCCGTAGGAGGCCAGGCGCGGATCGGTCACCTGGAAATAGATGACGCCGTCCACGGAGAGCTGGGTGTTGTCGCGGCTGATGCACACCTGTTCGGGCACATCCAGCGGCACCTCCTTCAACGAATGGGTGTAGGCGACGCGGTCGACGAAAGGCACGATTACGTTCATGCCGGGCTGCAGCACGGCGTGGAATTTGCCCATGCGCTCCACCACCCAGGCGCTCTGCTGCGGCACCACGCGCACGCCCTCGATGACGAATACGATCGCCACCGCGAGTATGAAAAACGGGATGGTGTAGCCGCGCGTCTGGTCGAACTGTGAGATGGCGATGGTGGCGATCAGGACAGCGATGACCTTCGGAAACATGGGTATTCTCCCTAGCAATTCGTTTGTGGTTGGCAGGATCCGGGGCGGGCGCGCGCTTGTCTGCATCGCCGCCTCAGGCTTCGGCTTTCGCTACCTTGAGCGTATTGCCGTCCACGGCACGGATGAACAGCACCTGGCCTTGGTCGAACTCGCGCTCGCCCTCGACCTCGGCATCCCATTGCGTGTTGCGATAGGTCACCCGCGCCGCGCCCTGTTCGCGGCTTACCCAGGCATCGAACGTGACCGCCTGACCCACGTCGAGCGACGCCATGTCGGGCTGCGCCATCGACTTGCGCTGCTGCCGCAGCCATAACACGCCGGCGACCGCCACCGCCGCGGCGCACAATGCCTCCGACCAGAAACCCAGGCCGAACCAGGCCGTGGCGGAACCGGCGAATGCCGCGATGCCCAGGATCAGCAGGAAAAACGTGCCGGTGACCAGTTCGGCGATGACCAGCACGAATCCGGCGACGAGCCAGAGCAGATAGGTTTCCATGCGTTTCCCGAATAGCCTGCTGCTTGCATCATAGCTCAATATCGCACCTGCCAACGCCGCATCGCGGCAAGCGCGCAGCTACGCTATCATGCGCGAAAACGCAATCAAGCACTGCAGCGAAAAAGCTGAACGACAGGAGTCAGGGATGAAGTCCGATCGCAGCGTCCACCACGAAGCCGGCGTCCTCGCGGGTGTCGTTCCCAGCGTCAACCTCGCGGCCGAGCCCGACCGGATGGGTTTCTACGAGCGCGCCCGCAGCCGCAACCTCGCTCCGCTGTGGCGCGTGTTGCACGGTCTGGTCACCGACCGGCCGGCGCCGCGCTGCGTGCCCGCCCTGTGGCGCTATGCCGAGATACGGCCGTACCTGATGGAGGCGTGCACGCTGATCAGCGCCGAGGAGGCCGAACGCCGCGTCATGGTGCTGGAAAACCCGGGACTGCCGGGCGAGTCGCGCATCACGCAAAGCCTGTTCGCCGGATTGCAGATCATTTTGCCGGGGGAGATCGCGCCGGCGCACCGGCACACGGCGTCGGCGCTGCGCTTCGTCATCGAAGGGCACAGGGCCTACACCGCGGTCGCCGGCGAGCGCACCATGATGGAGCCCGGCGATTTCGTGATCACCCCGTCCATGACCTGGCACGACCACGGCAACGAGGGCAACGCGCCCATGGTCTGGCTCGACGGCCTGGACATGCACATCGTCAACCTGATGTGCGCGAGCTTTCGCGAGGGCTATCCGGGCAAGGTGCAGCCGCTGGACCGCCCGCAAGGCGCGGCCGCTGCCGAAGCGGGCCACAACCTGCTGCCGGTCGATGCGCGCTACCCTGCGCAGACTTCGCCGATATTCAACTACCCCTATCGCCGCACGCGCGAGGCGCTGGATGCGCTCGCGCGCTTTCGCGCCGCCGACCCCTGGCACGCCTACAAGATGAAATACATCAACCCGGTCAACGGCGGCTGGGCGATGCCGACGATGTCCACCTGGATGCAGTTCATCCCCGGGGGATTCAACACCGCTTGCTACCGCTCCACCGACAGCGCGGTGTTCACCGTGGTCGAGGGCACCGGCTCGAGCAAGATCGGCGCAGAGACTTTCGACTGGGGGCCGCACGACATTTTCGTCGCGCCAAGCTGGGTCGCGCACCAGCACACGGCCTCGAGCGACGCGGTGGTTTTCATCTACTCCGACCGGGTGGTGCAGGAGAAGCTGGACTTCTGGAGGGAGGACAAGGCGCCGGCCTGAGCCGCAGCCACGGCCGGGAAGCGATGGCTGGTCGCGCTATAATCAGCATGCCGCGATAACAAGTACCCTGCGAAAAATGAATCTTGCGACAGGCCAATCCAAGGGAGCATAAGGGGAGGCGCCCCGAAGGTCTCGATCCCCTTTTCCTCGGTCCCGCTTGACGGGAGAGGGGAAAGTCCCCTTGGGGGACATCTCCTCATTTTGAAACAGCCAAGAACGGACGCAATCGGCTCACGACAAGGGGACACGCGTGTACGCAAGGCCCACTGAAATGCCGAGCATTGAGCAGGAGGAGCTGCGGGGCGTTTCGCGCACGGTCGCCGAAATCGAGTGGCTGCTTCTGATCCTGGTGCTGCTGTACCAGGTGTTCGCGCAGCCTCTTGCCGCGGACCAGGCGGCAATTTCACTGGGGCTGTTCTTCTACGCCGCGTTGATCCTGGGCTTTCGCTACACCAATTTCTACAGGTCCGAAACGCGCTGGAAAATTGCCATCGAAACCTTTGCCATGGTGCTGTTCATCACCTGGGTGCTGTGGTACACGGGCAAGCTCGCAAGCCCCCTGGTCAACACCTACCTGCTCGTCATCATCACCAGCGCACTTACGCTGGGCAAGCTCACGACCATGTTCGAAATGGCACTGATCGCCGCCTGCTTCGTGTTGCTCGGAGAAGACTTCCGCCCCGGCGGGCTGCTTTCGCTCGCCTACATCGGCGGCCTGGTGGCGCAGCTTGCGCCGATGCTCCTCGTCGGCTACATCACCACCATGCTTTCCGTCGACATCCGCTCCGGCCTGAATCGCGCCCGGCTCCTGTCCGAAACCGATGATCTCACCGGCCTGTACAACATGCGCGGCTTCAGCGTCGTCGTCGCCCGCTTGTTCGACCAGACGGTGCGCTACAACCGTCCGGCCAGCCTGCTGATGATCGACGCCGACAATCTCAAGGCGGTCAACGACCTGCACGGCCATGAGGCCGGGAACCGTCTGCTCAAACTGGTGGCGCACTGCATCCAGACCGAGTTGCGCCACACCGACGTGCTGGCGCGCTATGGCGGAGACGAATTCGTGGCGCTGCTGCCTGAGGCAAGCGCGGCCAGGGCGCTGGAGGTGGCGCAGCGCATTATCACGGCGGTGGCCACCACCCCGCTGGAGTTCGAAGGCAAGCGGATCGAGACCAGCGTCAGCGTCGGCATCGCGAGCTACCCCGATGACGGCCGCAACATCGATGCCATTCAAGGGCGCGCCGATCGCGCCATGTACCTGGCCAAGGAACAGGGCCGCAATCGAGCCGTCAGATTCACGGCCTGAGCGCCGCCCCGCGCAGGATACGTCCGCCTGCCGCACGCATTCACGCGGCGCGCTTCAGCCCAGCGCGCCCGCCTGCGTCGCCAGCCCGCGGATGGTGCTGATGGTATCGATATCGGCCTCGACATAGGCCTGTTTGGCAAAACTGCTGTAGAACTCGTCCAGCGGCGCTGCCGCGCCCCGGTGCAAGGTCTCATAGTCGAAGCGCACGAAGAGCTGACCCGGCTCAGGTTCCTCGATGGTCATCACCAGGGTGGCGGCGGGGGAATCCTCCGCGGCCTCGATCTCGTAGCACACCTGTTTCATCGGACTGAAACGGACGCGATCGCGCAGCCTCAGGTTTCCGAAATGCAGCACGCGCGCCAGCGTGTCTTCCCCGCGCCCGACTATCTCGAACCGGTCCAGCGCCATGACGAACAACAAGGGGTTCTCGGCGCGCAGCACCAGGCCGCGCCACAACTGCTCGCGCGACAGTGGGTCGATCAGCGGATTGAACGGATCGTTGATCTGGATCAGATGACTGAACTTCATGCATCATTTATATCATTTTCGGCGCGACGGCAGAGCAAGGCCCGCCGCCGCGCCGGGAATGTCCGCCGCGTTTTCCGTTTCTCGGGGTGCGGAAAGCCTGTAAAATTGCGGCTTTCCCAGTACCGGCAAACCGTGCCCACCTTCCAGGAACTTATCCTCAGGCTGCAGTCCTATTGGGACCGGCAAGGCTGCGCGCTATTGCAGCCCTACGACATGGAAGTCGGCGCCGGCACTTCGCACACCGCCACGTTCCTGCGCGCCCTGGGGCCCGAGCCCTGGCGCGCCGCCTACGTCCAGCCCTCGCGCCGCCCCAAGGACGGCCGTTACGGTGACAACCCCAACCGGCTGCAGCACTACTATCAATACCAGGTGGTGCTCAAGCCCTCGCCGCCGGACATACTTGAACTGTACATCGGCTCACTCGAGGCATTGGGCGTCGACCCCGGCGCGAACGACATCCGCTTGGTCGAGGATGACTGGGAGAATCCGACGCTGGGCGCCTGGGGCCTGGGCTGGGAAGTGTGGCTGAACGGCATGGAAGTGACGCAGTTCACCTACTTTCAGCAGGTCGGCGGGATCAACTGCAAGCCGATCACGGGGGAAATTACCTACGGCATCGAGCGCCTCGCCATGTACCTGCAGGACGTGAAGAGCGTGTTCGACCTGGTATGGACGCCGGGAGTGACTTACCGCGATGTCTACCATCAGAACGAGGTTGAGCAATCGACCTACAACTTCGAGCAATCCGATGTGCAGATGCTGTTCCGCCACTTCGCCGACCACGAAGCCGATGCCAAGCGATTGATGCAAGCCAAGCTCGCCCTTCCAGCCTATGAAAAAGTGCTCAAGGCGGCGCACACTTTCAACCTGCTCGATGCGCGCGGTGCAATTTCGGTCACCGAGCGCGCCGCCTATATCGGCCGCATCCGCAACCTCGCGCGCAGCGTGTCGCAGGCGTATTTCGATTCGCGGGTGCGCCAGGGTTTTCCGATGTGCCCGCCTGAACAACTGCAGCGCCTGGGTATCGATGCCGCCGCTCTCAAAGCTGATTTGCACGAGCGGGAAAACGCATGAGCGCGACGCTGCTGGTTGAGCTGTTCACCGAGGAACTGCCGCCGAAAGCACTGAAACAGCTGGCCGAGGCGTTCGGCCAGCGCTTGCAGGATGGGCTGATCCGGGCGCAGCTGAAGGACGACGCGACCAGCGGTACCCGGATCTACGCCACTCCACGCAGGTTGGCAATACTGATAAAGAACGTGCTGCCAAAGGCTGCGCAGCGCACCGAGTCGAAGAGACTGATGCCCTCCAAAGTCGCGTTCGCCGCCGACGGCAAGCCGAGCATGCCGCTGGCAAAGCGCCTGGAAAAGGAAGGCGCCGCGGCGAATCGACTCGAGCGCCGGATGGAGGGTGACACCGAATACGCCTACCTCACCCAGACGATTCCGGGCGTGACGCTTGCTGCCGGCCTGCAGCTTGCGCTGGAGGACGCGGTTGCCAATTTGCCGATTCCGAAGGTGATGAGTTATCAACTCGCGGACGGAACGACGACGGTGCAGTTCGTACGCCCGGTTCACGGACTCCTCGCCCTGCACGGCGCCGACGTCGTGCCGGTGTCGATCCTCGGCCTCGATGCCGGCCGCATCACTCACGGGCATCGCTTCCAGGGCGTCAAGGACATTCCTGTTGTCACCGCCGATGCCTACGAAGAGGCGCTCGCCGCGCATGGGCAGGTCATCGCCTCGTTCGATGCGCGCCGCGCGGAAACCGAGAGGCAGTTGCGCGAGCAGGCCGCCGCATTGGCCGCGTCGCTGGGCCCGGAGGAGGACGTTGCGCCCTTGCTCGACGAAGTTACCGCGCTGATCGAGTTGCCGAGCGTTTACGCCGGGGAGTTCGAGCCCGAGTTTCTTGTGGTGCCGCAGGAATGCCTGGTGCTCACAATGCGCACCAACCAGAAATATTTCCCGCTGTTCGACGCTGCCGGGAAGTTGATCAACCGCTTCCTCATGGTCAGCAACATGCGCCTCGCCGACCCGAAGAACGTCGTCGCAGGCAACAATCGCGTGGTGCGGCCGCGCCTCGCCGACGCGCGCTTCTTCTTCGACACCGACAACAAGACCCGGCTGGAAGCGCGCGTGCCTCAGCTTGCAGCTATCGTCTATCACAACAAGCTCGGCAGCCTGCTCGAGCGCGTGGAGCGCGTGCAACTGCTCGCTGGAAAAATTGCGCGCGCGATCGGCGCCGATCCGGTGCTGGCCGAACGCGCCGCCTGGCTGGCCAAGGCCGACCTCGTCACCAGCATGGTCGGCGAGTTTCCGCAATTGCAGGGCATCATGGGGCGCTATTACGCGCTTTCCGATGGCGAGCCGGCGCAAGTGGCGATTGCCATTGAGCAACACTACCGTCCGCGTTTTGCCGGCGATGCGCTGCCTCAGAACGAGATCGCGCTCGCCGTTGCCCTGGCCGATAAACTGGAGACGCTGGCGGGCATGTTCGGCATTGGTCAGCAGCCGACCGGCGACAAGGATCCGTTCGCGCTCAGGCGCCACGCCCTCGGCGTGATCCGAATACTGGTTGAGGCGAAGCTGAAGTTATCGCTGTTCGATCTCGTCGCTG
>JBQMQE010000049.1:7784-22561 GCA_052172655.1 Burkholderiales bacterium | reverse complement strand
CAGTCGGGCCGGGTGCCGCTCAATCCGCTGGAACTGCTCTCGTCGCACCGTTTCGCCGAGGTGATGCAGTCGCTGAAGAACGCATTCGACGTGATTATCGTCGACAGCCCGCCGCTGCAGATGGTCAGCGACGCGCTGGTGCTGTCGCAATTCGCGACCTCGGTCCTGTACGTGGTGAAGGCCGACAGCACGCCCTATCCGCTCGCGCGCTACGGCCTGATGCAGATGAAGCGCGTCAATGAACCGGCGCTCGTAGGCCTGGGCGCGGTGCTCAACCAGCTCGACGTCGACAGGGTGAACAAGTACTACGGCGAGTACCGGGGATATGGCGGACGCCACTACCGCCGCTACGGCTATGCCAGCGACGCCGCGGGGAGCTCGATGCAAGCGACGGACGCCGCGGTCGAGAAAGATGCGACGTGATCGGCCGGGGATGATCTGACCAATGGGGGCTACGCCCCTGGCGTAGATCTCCCGAGTCAAAGGAAGTTCTGGCTGCGCAAAATGCAAGGGCCGTTTCGGTAATGCTGAAACGGCCTTTTCGATCCCGCGATCGTGTCCGAATCGCGCTTGAAGCAAGCTTTTCAACAGCCTGCTAGGATTCAAATCCCGCCTGAGTGCCGCCAACCTGCAATCGCCTGACCGGTCGAATTCCAGGTACCAGCGGGGTAATTCGTCGCGAAATTGCTTCGGGGAGTAGGGCCATGCAGGATCGTTATCAGGAAATTTATCACGGTTTCAACTGGGAGGTGCCGCAGCGCTTCAACATGGCCTGGGCCTGCTGCGGCCGCCACGCGCGGGACCGCCACCGCTTCGCGCTCTACTGGGAGGACGAAGGCGGCGCCACCGCGGCCTATACGTACTGGGATCTGCAGCAACAGGCAAATCGCCTGTCCAACGCGCTCGCCGCGCTGGGCGTTGCGCGTGGCGACCGCATCGGCATCATCCTGCCGCAGCGCCCCGAAACCGTTATCGCCCACATCGCCTGCTACCAGATGGGAGCCGTGGCGATGCCGCTGTCCGTGCTGTTCGGGCCGGACGCGCTGGAGTACCGGCTGCAGAACAGCGAAACCATCGTCGCCCTGGTCGATACCGCTTCGCTGCCCAATCTGTGGCCGATCCGCGCGCGGCTGCCCGCGCTAAAGCACGTGATCGGCGTGGACGGGGCGCGCGAGTCCGGCACGGTTTCCTGGGAGAAGCTGATTTCGCAGGCCTCGCGCAAATTCGATTGCGTGGATACGCCGGCGGAGGAGCCGGCGCTCTTGGTCTACACCAGCGGCACCACCGGTCCGCCCAAGGGCGCATTGAAGCCGCAGAGAGTGTTGCTCGGCAACCTGCCGGGATTCTCGCATTCGCACGATATTTTTCCGCAGGCAGGCGACATGTTCTGGTCGCCCGCGGACTGGGCCTGGACCGGCGGTCTGATGGATGCGCTGCTGCCGACCCTGTACCACGGCTATCCCATCCTCGGCTATCGCGGCCGCTTCGATCCGGAAAAGGCCTTCCATCTCATGGAAAAATACGCGGTAAGAAACACCTTCCTGTTTCCGACCGCACTGAAAATGATGATGAAGGCGGAACCCGAACCGCGCAAGCGCTACGAGGTGACGCTGCGCTCGATCATGAGCGCAGGCGAATCCGTGGGCGAGACCGTGTTCGCCTGGAGCCGGGATAGGCTCGGCGTGACCATCAACGAAATGTTCGGCCAGACAGAAATCAATTATATCGTCGGCAATTCGCACACCCTGTGGCCGGCCAAGCCGGGCTCTATCGGGCGGCCTTATCCGGGGCACAAGGTCGGCGTCATCGACGACACGGGCAATGAGGTCGAGGCGGGCGCGGTGGGCGAGGTCGCGGTGCACCGCACCGATATCCACGGCACGCCCGACCCGGTGTTCTTTCTCGAGTACTGGAAGAACCCGGAGGCGACGCAGAACAAATACACCGGCAACTGGTGCCGCACCGGCGACCTCGCGAAAAAAGACGCAGACGGCTACCTCTGGTACCAGGGCCGCGCCGACGACGTGTTCAAGAGCGCGGGTTACCGTATCGGGCCTTCCGAAATCGAAAACTGCCTGCTCAAACACGCGGCGGTCGCCAACGCCGCGGTGGTCGGCAGCCCCGATGCGGAGCGCACCAACATCGTCAAGGCCTTCATCGTGCTCACCCCCGGGCACCAGCCTTCGGCCGCGCTCGAGGCAGAACTGCAGGCGCATGTGCGCGGCAAGCTCGCGCCCTACGAATATCCGAAGGAAATCGAGTTCATCGATGCGCTGCCGATGACCACCACCGGCAAGGTGCAGCGGCGCGTGCTGCGGCTGCAGGAAGAGCAGAGGAAGAAGCGTCTCGCGGCGGGAAAGCCGTGATGCTGCCGCCCGTCCATCCGCGGCGCGTTGCGCTGAACGACGAGGTGCATGCGCGTCCGTATCAGACACTGCACGCGCCGCAACGCGCGTCGCATCTGTCGATGCTCGCGCAAGCGGCGGAGCGCGAGCGGGAATACGCGCATGTGGCCGAATTGTGCACGCGCTACGGCTGTCGACCGCCGCCGCCGGAGGCGAGCTTCTTCGTTGCAGATTGCGGCGCATTCCGCCTGCGCTGGGAGCGCCATGGCGAATTCAGCAGCTACACGGTGTTCGAAGCCGGTGCCGGCGGCGAGCCGTTTGCGCAGCCGGCAGTGAATGCGCTGCCGCCGGAATGGGTGGCCGCCTTGCCCGGCAGCGTGATCGTGGCGGCGCATGTGGCGCTACTGCCCGACGCCGAAGTGCATCAGGGGATCGAAGCGATCGCGCCGCATTTCTCCGGCAACACGCTGGTGGGCGCGCAGGTGGCCGACGGCGGGGCGGTCGCGTTCACCGATTTCCGCATTCATCAGGATGGCTACAGCCGCTTCCTGCTGCTCGATCGCGGCATGGGCAGGCGGCGTGCCGGCCGGGTGTTGCAGCGCCTGCTTGAAATTGAGACCTATCGCATGTTCGCGCTGCTCGCATTGCCGCTCGCGCGCGAAGTCGGCGCCAGGCTCGCCGCCGCCGAGAGCGACCTGGCGGGCATCACCGAGCTGATGGTGACGCAGGATTCCGCCGACGAGCCTCGGCTGCTGGACCGGCTCACCAGGCTCGCCGCGGCGGTGGAAAGCGAACTTGCCGCCGGCAGCTACCGCTTCGGCGCCGCGCGCGCCTATTACGGCCTGGTCAGGCATCGCATCGCGGAACTGCGCGAGCAGCGCATCCCCGGCATCCAGACCATCGACGAGTTCATGCAGCGCCGCCTGGCTCCGGCCATGAGCACCTGCGAATCGGTGGCGCGGCGGCAGGCGGAGTTATCCGAGCGCGTGGCCCGCGCCAGCGATCTGCTGCGCACGCGGGTGGATATCGTGCGCGAAATGCAGAACCAGGAACTGCTTGCGTCGATGAACCGGCGCGCGCGCCTGCAACTGCGCCTGCAGGAAACGGTCGAGGGTTTGTCGGTGGCGGCCATCACCTACTATCTCGTCGGCTTGGTGGGCTATGCGGCCAAGGCGCTCAAGTCCGCCGGGTATGCTGTCGATGTGGAGATCGCCATGGGGGTGGCGATACCGCTGGTCGCCCTGCTCGCCGCCATCGGCATACGTTATGTGCGCAGGTCCGTGGCCAAGGAAAACCGCCGCGGCCGCGCCGGCGCTTCTGCAAACCTGTGAGAGGTTGGAAATGAACTTGGCAGATCTCCTCGGTTCGGTGGCGGGCGTACTCACGACCGTCGCCTTTGCGCCTCAGGTTTGGACCGTCTGGAAAACGCGCTCCACGCGCGACATATCCCTGGGCATGTACCTGGTGTTCACTACCGGAGTCGGCTTCTGGCTCGCCTACGGCCTGGTCCTCGGCGCCTGGCCCATCATAGTAGCGAACACGGTCACGCTGATGCTCACCGGCACGGTGTTAGCGCTGAAGCTGCGGCACGGCTGAACGCGCTTCGCAGTAGCGCAGTGCTATTTTTTCTTGCGGTTCATCACCAGGATCTTTCCGTCGGCTTCGACCACCACCTCGCCTTCCTGGTTCCTGCATACGCCGCTCAATACCGCAATGCCGCCCTTGTGCCTGGGCTTGCTCAGTTTTTCCACGATGGTCCAGGTGGTGGTGAGTGTGTCACCCGCGCGCACCGGTGCCTTGAAGCGGCAGGTGTGCTCCAGGTAGGCAATGGCGGTACCGCCGAAATACATGCCCACCGGGGCCGATACCAGCGCGCTGGTGAACGGGCCGTGCAGAATGCGGCTGCCGAAACGGCTTTGCTTGCCGTGTACCTCGTTCGTGTGCAGCGGATTGAAGTCGCCGAACAAGCCCGCGGCGAGCACCAGATGCGTTTCGGTGACGGTCATGGCGGAGCCGAAGCTGTCGCCGACCTTGATTTCGTCGTAGGCCTTGCCCGGAAATAGGACCATCGTCGCTCCTGCTTCGCTCCGCCGGCATTCCGTGCAGAACGCTTCTTGCGGCAACGCCGAATTATGTCAGAATTACCGTTGCTGCTCAGCTCGCGCGAGACACAGTCGATGAAACTGTATACCTTCTTCCGTTCCTCCGCCGCATTCCGCATGCGCATCGCGCTCAACTGCAAGGGCCTCGCCTACGAGGCGCTGCCGGTGAGCCTGCCCAAGGGCGAGCACAAGCTTGCGCCCTATCTGGCGGTGCATCCGCAGGGCCTGGTGCCGGCGCTCGAGGACAACGGCAAGATCCTGGTGCAATCGCTGGCGATGATGGAATATCTGGACGAGACCCACCCGCAACCGCCGCTGCTGCCGGCGAATGCCGAGGACCGGGCCTACGTGCGTGCGCTGGCGCAGATCATCGCCTGCGAAATCCACCCGCTCAACAATCTGCGCACCCTGCGCTACGTCAAGAAGAGCTATGGGCTGGACGAGGAGGGCGTCAACACCTGGTACCGCCACTGGATAGCCGAGGGGCTGGCCGGCCTGGAAGCGTTTCTCGCGAGCGCGAAAAAATCCGGCAAGTACTGCTATCGCGATCAGGTCACCATTGCCGATTGCTGCCTGGTGCCGCAGGTATTCAACGCGCAGCGCTACAAATGCGATCTGGCGCCGTATCCGGCGATCATGCGCATTTTCGCGGAATGCATGCAGCTCGATGCGTTCATAGCCGCCCAGCCGGGCAAGCAGCCCGACGCTGCGTAGCGCGACTCAGGCCGGTCATTTCTTCAGATTCGCCGCCAGCCAATCGACCAGCATTTCTCCGGCAGCGTCGCTCGCCGCGATCAGGGCGCGCACGCCGCCCTCGGCATTGGGCGTGGCTGCAGGCTGTTCCAGGCTGAAACTGTGTTGCGCCACGATGTTGCGCTGGCGCAACAGGCTCGCCCGCAGGCGCAGCAGCGCGCGGCTGCTGTCGGCCGCGTCGAACACCTGGCTGAATTCCTCCAGTTCCAGCCGCAGCGTATAGCCGGCGCGCACGCCGTCGGCGGGCACGAACACGCCCGCCGCGCTCGCTTGCGCGATGCTCGCGCGCAGTCTCTGGCCGAGCAGCGCCGCCGGCGACATCACCCAATGGCTCAGCGCATAGGCCTGAGGCCGGGCCGGATCCCGATAAGCGAGGCGGTAATAGATGCCGGTATTGTCCATCCACGCCGGCGCCGTGACCTCGGCAACGACCAGGTCCTGCTGCAGGCGCGGATTGGCGTCCCTGCCCGAACGCGGCAGGCCGAAGTCATAATTGGCCGTGCCTTCCGGTGTCTTCGGCCCGAGCGCGCAGGCGGCGAGCAGGGAAAGCGACAGCAGCAAGGTGGCGCGTAACATTATTTTCCTCCAGTGAAGCCGGGCTCGCCCGGACCGGGTGTTCCCGGCGCTGTGCCGAATACGATGCTTTGCGGCTGCTCGCCCAGGGTATGGATGACGCGACCCAATGTGCGCGTATCCCTGGACAGATCGTCGACGAGCACATTCACGCGCGGCATGGTTTCATCATTCACCGCGCGCGCCGTGACGCCGACCTCCTCCACCCCGGCGGCGGCGCGCGCGAGCGCGTCCATGCGCTCATCCAGCTTGAGTGCGTCCACGCGCCCGTCCAGTTTGAGCGTGAGGCCGTTAGCGCTGGCCATGAGCCGGTCGGCATTTTTGATGCTCGCGCGTGCATTGCCGGCCAGGGCCTTCGCCTCGGCTATCAGCCCGGGCATGGCCTCCAGGCTGGGCTCCAGTTTCTTGGTCACCGTGCTCGCGCGCTGCGTCAGCTCTTCCAGGTTGGCCAGCGTGCGCCGCACGCGCCCCTGATTTTCGTCGTCGAGCAGGCGCTTGATCCTCTCTGCGATTTCGGCAAAAGAAGCGAATAGGACCTCGCCATCGTCCATCAGTGAGGGTTTCATGCGGATCAGCGCGAGCTCTTCCGCACTGCTTTGCAGGGCTTCCTTCGACTTGCCGTCGTCGCCCAGCAGCACGTACGCCAGGCCGGTGATGCCCTGGTAGCCCAACTGGGCATAGGTGCTCTTGGTTACGGGGGTGCCTGCGCGCACGCCGATGCGGATCTTCACGCGGCCGCCGTTCTCCGGGTCGATGCTGATGGCGTCGACCTTGCCCACGTCGACTCCGCGGTAGCGCACCGGCGCCTCGACCTTCAGCCCGGTCACGGCGCTGGTCGTGGCCATGGCGTAGGGAATCAGCTTGAGTTCGTCCTTGCCGAACCACAGTGCCACGGCCGCCAGCGCCGCTCCCAGCACCAGGGTGAACAAGCCTGCCGCAAGGGCATGCGCGCGATTTTCCATGACAGCCTCCCTCCAGTTCCCGCCGTTCTATCCCAGTTTACCCAAAGCACCGACCGCCGACAGCGCGCGCAATCCGCGTTCGCCCAGAAAGAAGCTGAGTATGAACGGGTGCTTCACTGCAATCGCCTCCTGCAGCGATCCGTACACAATCAGCTTTTGCTCGGCCAGCACGGCGATCTTGTCCGACAGCGACACCAGTGTGTCCAGGTCGTGCGTCACCATCACCACCGTCAGGTTGAGGGTCTCATGCAGCGAGCGAATCAGCTTGACGAAGCTCTCGCTGCGGTCCGGGTCGAGCCCGGCGGTCGGTTCGTCCAGAAACACCAGCTCGGGCTCGAGCACCAGCGCGCGCGCCAGCGCAATGCGTTTTACCATGCCGCCGGAGAGGTCTGCCGGCATTTTTGATGCGTGGCGGCGCTCGATATCGACCATATCGAGTTTGAGCATCACCATGTCGCGGACGAAGTCCTCGTCGAACGCGCGCAGTTCGCGCAGCGGCAGCGCGATGTTGTCGAACACCGACAGCGCGCTGTAGAGTGCGCCTTCCTGGAACAGCACGCCCCAGCGCCTGCGGATTTTGTGCACCAGCTCCGCACTCGATCCGTGCAAGGGGATGCCGAATACCTTGACCGTTCCGCGCGAGGGCTGCTCCAGGCCCAGTATCTGCCGCATCAGCGTGGTCTTGCCGCTGCCCGAGCCGCCCACCAGCGACACCACCTCGCCCGGCATCACCGTGAGGTTCAGGTCGCGGTGCACCACGTGATCGCCAAACTGCGTCCACAGGCCGGCGATCTCGATTACCGGAATCATGACAGGGAGATGCCCACGTCCGAGAAGATTACGGCGAACACGGCGTCGGCGATGATCACCGCGGTGATCGAGGCGACCACCGAGTTGGTGGTGCCTATGCCCAGGCTCTCGGTGTTGGGCTGAACGCGCAGGCCGAAGTGGCAGGCAATGAGGGCGATAAGTGCGCCGAATACAACGCCCTTGCCCATCGCCAGCCACAGGTTGACGGTCGGCACGGCGTCGGGCAGTCCGCTGAAAAAAGAATGCACGCTGATGCCCAGTTGCGTGTTGGCGGAGATCGCGCCGCCGATCAGCGCGATGCCCGAGGTCCACAGGATCAGCAGCGGCATCGCGAGCGCCAGCGCCACGATCTTGGGCAGGATCAGGCGCACGGTATGCGGGATGCCCATCACCGACAGCGCGTCCAGCTCTTCGGTGACGCGCATCACGCCGAGCTGGGCCGTGATCGCCGAACCCGAGCGCCCCGCCACCAGCACCGCGGCGATCACCGGACCGAGCTCGCGGATGATGCCCATGCCGAGCAGGTTGATGATGAAAATATTGGCGCCGAACGCTTTCAATTGCTCCGCCGAAAGATAGGACAGCACTACGCCGATCAGAAAGCCCACCAGGCCGGTGATGCCCAGCGCCTGCGTGCCGACGCGGAACACGCTGGCGGAAATCTCGCGCCACGGGCCGCGCAGCGGATGGCGCAGGAGCGAGAACGAGTCGATCAGGATTTGGCCTATCAGTTGCACGATGCCGCGCAGGTGCTCGCCCGTGAGCAGCATCGCAGCACCCAGCGCGCGCACCAGGCGCAGCGCATCGACTGACGCGGCGGGCGCAGCGGCCGCGGCAGAATCGAGATTGGAAAAAAACACCTCATACCCCTGCGCCAGCGCGAGCCGGGCCGGACGGCGCTTGCCCCATGCCTGCCAGATCAGCAGTGCGCCGATGTGGTCCAGGCGCTGGATACGCGACAGGTCCCAATGCGTGCCCGGGTCGGTCGAGAGCTGGCGCAACTGCGATTTGAGCGATGTCGCGCGCGATTCGAGCGCGCGGATGTCCCACGCGCCCGACAGCGCCACCGCCGGGGCGCCATCCGCGGTGCGGGCTTGTCCGACTTCCGGGTCGAGAATGGCTGGCGCGGATGCCTGTTGCATGCTGTTGGCCATGGTTGCGGTGACGGGCTTCGCCGCGTCTCCCTGAGCGACGAA
This sequence comes from Burkholderiales bacterium, assembly GCA_052172655.1. Lineage (GTDB taxonomy): Bacteria > Pseudomonadota > Gammaproteobacteria > Burkholderiales > SG8-39 > 2-12-FULL-64-23. The sequence goes on along the minus strand of JBQMQE010000049.1, from coordinate 13,820 downwards.
GCCAAGCTACCAGCTTTGCCCTGGTTTATCAATGAAAATGCCGGGCGCAGCGCAGAATTCCAACACCGTCACGCCATGTAGTACGATGCTGTTTGAGCGCAAACTTCCGCGGCACTTGCGCGCGAAGCATGCAGGGAAATCATGCCGCGGCGATGGACGACACCTGAGAAAAAGACCATGAAGTTTCTGATCGTAGACGACGACCCGATCATTCTGCGGCTGATGAAAGTGGTGCTGGAGGACGCCGGGCACAGCGTGAAGTGCTACGAGTCCAGCCTGAAGGCGCTGCAGGAGATTGCGGCGGAGCGGCCCGACTGCGTCATCAGCGACGTCATCATGCCGGAAATGGATGGCTTCGAATTGTGCCGCGAAATCCGCAGCAGGCCGGATCTGGCCGCGGTCAAGATCATCATGTGCTCGTCGAAATCCTACGATTTCGACCGCCGCCGCGCGAAGGAACTCGGCGCCGACGGCTACATCGTCAAGCCGATCCTGCGCGATACGCTGCCGCGGTTGATCGCCGAGATACTGTCGGAGAAAGTGACGGTCAGCTACTGGGGCGTGCACGGAACGCTGCCCGTGCCGGGACCGCGTTCGTTGCGCTATGGCGGCAACACGCCCTGCGTCAGCGTGGAGGTCAGCGGCGAGCCGCTGTATGTCTTCGACTGCGGCTCCGGCATCAAGCAGCTTTCCGATCATCTCGCCGCGACCAAAGTCCAGCGCCTGTCGGCGCGGGTGTTCATCTCGCATACGCACTGGGATCACATCAATACCATCCCCTTCTTCGGGCCGCTGTACGCGCGCGGCAACCAGATCGAGTTGTTCGGCCCCTACCAGGCTGATCTCACCATAGAGGGCGCGATCGCAGCGCAGATGGAGAGCGTGTATTTCCCGGTTACGATCCGGGAATTCGGGGCGCGGCTGGTGTACCGCGACCTGCGCGAGGAGACGCTGAATTTCGGCGCGATCAGGGTCGATACGATACTGCTCAAGCACCCCGGCTATTGCCTCGGCTACCGCTTGAGCTGTCATGGCCGCTCGGTCTGCTACATCACCGACAACGAACTCTACCTCCCGAGCGATCCGCGCTACGACCTGCCTTACGTCGAGCGGCTGGCGAATTTCGTGCGCGGCGCGGACTTGCTCATTACCGACACCACCTACCGCGACCACGAATATGCGTCCAAAGTGGACTGGGGCCACTCCTGCGTGAGCCAGGTTGCGGATCTGGCGGCGCGGGCGCAGGTCAGGCGGCTGCACCTGTTCCATCACGACCCCGACCAGAGCGACGACGATATCGACCTCAAACTGGAGGAGACCAGGGAAGCCCTTGCACGCCTGGGATCCGACGTGGTGTGCGAGGCGCCGAGCGAAGGATCCAAACTGGTTCTCTAGACCGGGCGTGCAACAGGATCCCGCCCGAAGGCCACAGGAAGATCAACTTTCTTTCGCTTGCCTTGACGCGATGGGGGGGAATAACATCCCGTTGGTGGCATTATGGTGACGGCCATCTGAGTAGTTCCATGCACATAAGAACTTGGGAGGGGAACCATGATCAGCAAGATCCTTAAGGCGGCGCTATTTGGTGTCGTTTCGGCAATCGTCGTTGGCCAGCCAACGGCTGTTTTCGCGCAAACCCTGTGGAAGGGGTACACATTCTTTAGCGCGACCAACCACCCCGACTACCAGCATCTGGAAAAGATGGCGAACGAGTTTGCGCGCCTGAGCGGGGGCAAGATCACAACCAAGGTCAGTGTCGGCGGCTCGCTGCCCATCCCGTCGACGGCGGTGACCCAGGCGGTCGGGGAGGGAACGCTCACGTTCGCGCATGACGGCTTCTTCACCGGCAATTTGCCCATCGGGGCGCTGCCCACGCTGCCGCTGCTGATGCCGACGCACCAGGACTTCGACAAGGCCATGGCCATCCTCGAGCCTTACCTCGCCAAGGACCTGGAAAAGAATGGCGTGATCCTTCTGGCGACCTACAATTTTCCGCTGCAAACTATCTGGGGGGTATCGAAGATTACTTCGACCGCCGACCTCGACGGCAAAAAGATGCGGGTGGGAAACCTGCCGATGTCGGAGTTCATGCGGCGATTCGGCGCCGCGCCGGTGACGCTGGGCACGCCCGATGTCGCCCCCGCGCTCGAGCGCTCCACCATCGAGGGCCTGGTCACGGCGAGCGCCGGCGGCGGCCGCCTCTGGGGCGATCTGCTGAAATACAACTATCGGCTGGGCTTGTACTACGATCCGATGCTGGTGATCGTGAACAAGAAGGCGTTCGAGAAGCTTACGCCCGACATGCAGAAGAAGTTCAGGGAGGCTGCGCGCAAGGACGCGGCTGAACTTACCAACGAACTCGCGGCGTCCGAAGACGACGTGACGGCGAAGCTCAAGGCCAAAGGCATGGTGGTCACCGTGCCCGACGACGCAGAGCGCAAGGCGGCGGCCGCCAAGATTCGCGGCTACTGGGACCAGTGGGCGAAGGGCGTCGGCCCCAACGCGGTGCAGGCGCTTGCCAAGATCCGCGCCGCACTCAAACAATAGGAGGTCGCAGCAAAGGTCAGTTCGCTACGGTCCGAGGTGGGGGAGCACGAGGGGGAGGTATCCCTTCATGTTGAATTTAACAGCGCTCCGGGGTCGAACGCCCGGTTCGGCCCCGGCAGCCGCTGTCAACGCAGCATATGCTGCGGCAGCCAGGTGACGATCTGGGGAAACACCGTCAGCAGCCCGATGTAACTGAGGATGATGACCCAGTAGGGTAAGGCGCCGCGAACCACGTCTCCGAGCGGCCACTTGGAGATGCTCTGGATGACGAACAGGTTGATGCCGAAGGGCGGCGTAAGCATGCCGACCTCCAGAAGCAGGACCAGAATCACGCCGAACCAGACCGGATCGAAACCGAAGGCGACGACCGAGTCGAACAACAGCGGTATCGTCAACACAATCATCGCAATGCTGTCCATGATGCAGCCGAGCACGCAGTACATCAGGATCACGACGAGCAGGAAGGTGTATTTGTCGAGCCCCAAGCCGATCAGCAACTGCGTAAGCTTGGCGCTGATGCCCGCGTTTTCGACGGCGTAGGAAAAGATAAACGCCATCAGCACGATCAGGATGATGGTGCAGCTGACGCGGATGCTCTTGATCATCGCGGCGTGGAATTCGGCAAACCCGAAGCGGCCCCAGATCATGGCGACCATGATCGCGATGGCGCAGCCGACGCCGGCGCCCTCTGTCGGCGTCGCCAGCCCGGCATAGATGCTGCCCAGCACCGCGATCATCAGCACGATAAGCGGCACGAGGTCGACCAGCGCCGCCAGCCTTTGCTTGCCCGTGGTGTTGCCCGGTTCCCGCGGCGCGACCTGCGGCATCAGCAGGGACACGACGCCGATGAACAGCATGAACAGGAAGGCGAGCAGGAATCCGGGAATGAAGCCGGCCATGAACAGTTTGGCGATCGACACCTCGGTGAACGTGCCGTAAATGATCAGCGGGATGCTCGGCGGAATCAGTATGCCGAGCGAGCCGCCGGCCGCGAGCGAGCCCGCCGCCATGCGCCTGCTGTATTTGCGTTCTTCGAGGTGCGGCAAGGCCAGGGTGCCGATCGCCGCCGCCGTCGCCACGCTCGAGCCGCTGATGGCGGCGAACAGCGCGCAACCCGCTACATTCGTCTGCATCAGCCCGCCGGGCAGGCCGCGCACCAGCACTGTCAGACCCTGGTAGAAGCGATGACTGACACCGCCCCCCTGAAGAATCTCCGCCATCAGGATGAACAGCGGAATGGCGGTCAGGGTGAAGCTGTTGGTAGTGCCCCAGGTCACGAGCCCGAGCGCATGCAGGCCGATGAAGCCATCGGTCAGGTAGATGGCGAGCAGGCCGGACACGCCGATCGCGAACGGCACCCACATGCCGCCGAGGAGCAGAGCGAGCAGAACGCCGGTGAACAGCGCGAAATTCCCGGCCCAGCTCACAGCAGCACCTCGCGCTGCGGTGCCGGCGGCTCGGCCGGCGCGCGGCCGAACAGGCGCGCCAGGCTGCCGCGCAGATCGAGCAGGAACGCGACCATGAGAATTATGCAGCCGACCGGCATCGCCAACTGCGGTATCCACAGCGGCGTTTCCATGAGCGTGGCGGCGACCATATGGCGCGACCAGGTGCTCCAGGTGATGCGCGTCAGCTCATACAGGAGCGCGGCGGTGACGGCCAGCGCGAGCAGATCGTAGATGACGTCGACTACCGCGCGCACGCGCGGCGGCAAGGCAAACAGGACAAACTCGATGCGCAGCAGCGCGCCGCTGCGCACGCTGTAGCCGGCGCCGCAGAAAGTCATCGCCACCAGCAGATAGCCCGAGACCTCGTCGGCGATCAGCAGGGACACGTTGGCGACGTTGCGGCTGAACACTTCGGCGGCGATCAGCACGACCATGCTGAACATGGCGACCTCGGCGATGCGCAGGCCGAGAATGACCAGAGCTTCCGCTGCCCTCTCGATCGGCCCGGTTGAGCGTGCTGACAGCGGCATGTGTGGTCTTCTATGCGCGCCGGCGATCAGGCGTGCGAATACAGTCGAGATCCGGCGACCGGCAAATCCACGCTGAGGATGGTTCCGCTCTTCGATTCGGTGATGAACAGCCGCTTGCGCCCGGGCCCGCCATAGGCGCAGTTGGTCGTCATCAGGCCTTCGGGCGAATTGATGCGGTAAACCGGCTCGCCCCTGGCGCTAAATAGCCACACGGCGCCGAAGCCGGCATGGCAGACGGCGAGGCCGCCCTGCTCGTCGATCGCCAGGCCGTCGGGGCCCGCGCCCCCCGACATCTGGATGAACACGCCGACTTTGCTCGCGCTGCCGTCCTGCATCAGCGGCACGCGCCAGATCGCGTTGTCGCGCGTCACCGCGAGAAACACGATGTTCTCGGCCGCGTTGAGCACGAGGCCATTGGGGCTCGGCACATTGTCGAGAACGCAATCGAGCTCACCGCTCGCGCGCAGCCGGTAGAGCCGGCCGCTCGGGTCCTGCAGCCCGGTCTGCCCCTGGTCGGTGAAATAGAGGTCGCCGTTGGAGGCGAAGACAAGGTCATTCACTCCCTTGAAGCGCTGCAGTGCCGGGCGATCGAAATACGGCTCGACCTTGCCGCTGCGCGGATCGAGCACCATGATGCCGTTCTTGTGGTCGGCGATGAAAGCGCGGCCGTCCTTGTGGAACTTGAGGCCGTTCGGCTCGCCGTCGTATTCCGCCGCGAGGCTCACCGCACCCTGCGGCGTGATCCTGAAAATGCGGCCCCAGGGAATGTCGACCACCCAAAGGTTGCCTTCGCGGTCGAACGCAGGGCCTTCGAGGAAGGTCGGCGCCGGCGCGCCGTGCATTTGCACGTCGATCCAGACGGAGGAGCGGCCGGCCACGGCTGCGGAAAATGTTTCCGGAATCCGCGCGAATATGGTTGCGTCAAGGGTTGGGGGCGCGGCGAACATGATTTTCCTCCAGGGAAGGCCGGCAGTGTAGCAAAAGTTCGCCGGCGAATTTCAAAGGGTGCCGGCTGATCCGCCCGCGATGCTGCGTTTCAGCTCGTCCATCGCGCGCTCGAGCAGCCACTCCACCGGGTAATAGAGCAAGGTGGCGCCAAGCGAACGGAAGCGCGCGATCTCGTTCAGCCGCGCCGGCATGCCGAACGCTCTGCCGGCGTGGCGCAAGCGGGCCGCGACATGCTCGATCGCCTGTTCCACCTCCGGCGTGCGCGCGCCGCGCGTACCGGTCATTTCATAAGAAAGATCGTTAGGGCCGACAAGAAAGGCGTCCACCCCGGGCACTGCCGCCATCGCATCGATCGCCTGCACCGCGGCTTTCGTCTCGATCTGCACGAAGACGAGCTTGCTCGCCGCGGCGGCGCCGCAGGCATAGCGCACCAGCTCCACGACGGAAGCCGCCTGTTGCGGAGTATCGACGTGCGGCACGACGATGCCGTCGGCCTTGCGGTCGAGGTAGCGCACCAGCACCTCGGGTGCCCTTGACCAGCTGCGCACGACGCAGGGCAAGCC
>JBQMQE010000049.1:0-7774 GCA_052172655.1 Burkholderiales bacterium | reverse complement strand
GACCCTGGCCACCGAGACCTGGGCCGGCGGAACCGCCAGCAGATATCCTCCGCCCGGACCCCGCACGCTCTTGACCAGCTGCGCACGACGCAGGGCAAGCCCGCCGCCCGCGCCGCGCGTATGAGATCGCTCGCGGCGTCGAGGCCGATCCCGCTGCGCTCGCAATCGATGAACGCCATATCCACGCCCAGCCGGGCAAGGTGTTCGACGATGTCGGGATTGCGGCCGCCGAGGTTCACCGCGACGGCAACCTCGCCCCGATGCATTTTCTCCCTAATTTTCGAAGTCATAGACCCTCGCCGGGTGGTCGACGAGGATGCGCTGGCGCAGCGCCGCGTCGGGCACCCACTTCGAGAACGCGTCGAACAGATCGCCGTCGTTCGGCATCGCTGTCTTGATCAGGACGTGCGGCCAGTCGCTGCCCCAGAGCAGCCGCTCGGGGGCGGCGTCCAGCAGCGCCTGCGCGAACGGCGCTACGTCGGGGTAGGGCATTGCGCTCAAGGTGAGGCGGTAGGGCGCGGTGAGCTTGACCCACGCCTTGCCCTCGCGCATCAGGCGCAGCAGGGCCGCAAATCCCGGCGTGGCCAGGCCAGCGCCGGTGGGCACATAGCCCAAATGCCCGAACACGACATCCACCGGGAAGTCGGCAAGCTGCCGGTCGAGCTGAGGAAATTCGTCGACATGCAGCAGGAACTCGAGGTGCCAGCCGAAAGGCTTGATGCGCTGCGCCAGAGCGCGCAATTGCGCCAGCGGCAACTGGCCCTTGTTGTCCTTCAAGTCGACGATGTTGCAGCGCACGCCGCGCACGCCGGCGGCGTGCAAGTGCTCCAGCTCGGCCGTGCTAACGTCGAATGGCACGACGGCGACGCCGCGCAAGCGCTTCGGGTCGGACGCGAGCCCATCGAGCAGCGCGCGATTGTCGCTGCCGTAGATGCTCGGCTGGACCAGGACGCCGCGCGCCAGGCCGAGCGCATCGAGCATGTGGCGGAACGCCTGCGGCGACGCTTCGGGCGGCGTGTACAAACGCTGCGCGATCAACGGATAGCGGGTATTCGGTCCGCACACATGCGCATGCACGTCGCAGGCGAGCGGCGGGACGGGCACTGCGGGCCGTTTTGGGTTGGGATCGTGCGGCGCGCACGTGGATTCGGCTATGCTCATGCTGCTCCTGTTGGGCTTTGTTGATCTCATGCGTCGCGAAACAAGCGTCCTGCACCGGGCACGACACGCTGCTCGCCAATGCGGCGCAGCGTTCCCCACATGGCCGCCTGATTGCTGGTTACGACCGGCTTGCCGGCCTCCCGCTCCACGGCCTCGATGATGTCCAGCGTGCGAAAGTTCGAGCAACTGATGAATATGGCTTCGGTTTGCGGGCGCAGCACTTCCAGCGCCAGCGCCTTCACCGTGTTCGTGGTGACGCTCCCGTGTGCCTGGGTGGCGAGACCCTTCATCGCCACGACCTCGAACCCCGCCGCCTGCAGATACAGGCGCAGCTTCTCGTTGAGCCAGGGTTCGTAGGGAGAGGCGACACTGATCCTTTTCGCCCGCAACGCGCGCAACGCCTGCACGATGGCCGCCGACGAAGTTACGCTGGGAATACCCGTGCTGCGCTCCATCTCGGAAGCGAATTCGACATCCGCTTCGGGTGCCTTCAGAAAACCGCTGCCGGTACAGCCGTAGCAAATCGCGTTCACCTTGGCGTGTGACAGCAGCTGCGCTGCGGCCGGCGCCTGCGTGCTCAGCCAGGCAAGGTTTTCCTCCGTGTCGGCGTTGTGGCGTATGCGTTGCGAGTGTATCGAAACGCCTTCCCCGCCCATGCGCTGCAGTTCGTAGTCCATGACGGTGTTCCATGACGGAACAATGATGCCGAGCTTCAGATTCCAGTTCACGCTTTCTCCTGCAGCACATTCTTTTCGCAGCCGGCGGATGCGGGAATCGACCGTGCCTGCGAACGTGAGGAAACAGCAACCCTGCTTGCTTCGCGCGCAGAACGATAAACGATGTAAATGGCGTGGCGCGGAATATCCGGAACGCCGGAAACAATCCGCATGCGAATCTACAGCCACGATGAACTGGTGTCAACGATCAGACACGACACGATCGGACACGAACTGCAGGTCGGCATTGCCGCTAGTTCTTGACACCTACCACACAGGTCCATATATTGCATCCGTCTACTCACATAATAAAGGAGCGAGGAATGAAACGGCTAATTGCAGTGGCATTGACTCTTGCGTCGCTAGTCGCCGCGCCTGCAGCGACGGCGCAGACGCCCGCCAACTGGACGCTGGGCGACGTCGACTCCGCCTCCCACTGGGGTCCGAAGAGCGCGCAGGCGTTCGCCGAGAACGTGGCCAAGGCCACCGACAACCGGGTCAAGATCACGGTCTACCCGACAGAGTCCCTGTTCAAGGGCAAGGACTCGCTCGACGCGGTATCGAGGAATCTCACCCAGATCTATCGTGTCGCCGGTTTCCACGTTGCGGGCGAAGCGCAGATTCTCGAACTGATGGACCTGCCCTTGTTCGTGCCCTGGGATTACAATTTCCGCGTCAAGCTGTGGGATGCGCTGACGCCGCTCTACCGGGATTTCTTCAAGAAGAAATACAACGTCTACCTGGCCGGCATACTCCAGGCCGAGCCGCGCATGATCTACAGCAAGACGGCAATCAAGAGCCTGGCTGATCTCAAAGGCAAGAAGATCCGCTCGGCCGGTCCGGTCGAAACCGAGTTCACGCGCGCACTCGGCATGGTGCCGGTTGGAGTACCGCCGTCCGAGATCTATACCGGTCTGCAGCAGGGACTGCTCGACGGCAACTGGGTGGCCGACGCACCGCATTTCTACAACAAAGGCTACGAGGTCACCAAATACATCTTTGATATCGGCAGCGCCGGCGCCGGCTTTTTCGTACTGGTGAACCAGAAGGCGCTCGATGCGCTGTCCGCCGCGGATCGCAAGGCGGTGATGAATGCGCTGCCCGGCTATCTGAGCGCGCTGCGCACGGGCACCAAGGACGGCGCCACCAACGGCAGGCAATGGCTGATCAAGGAAGGCATGACTGCGGTTCCGGTGCCTGCCGCGGACCGGAAAAAGATGCAGTCGGTGGCGGTGGAAATCGTCGACAAGTGGCAGAAGCGCCTGGATCCCGAGTCGCACAAGATCTACGCCAAAGCGAAGGAAATGATCGACGGCTACAACGCGGCGAAGAAGTAATTGCGGTCCGGATAGGTGCGCGGCTCCACTATTCAAAAAGTTCTCGATCGGGCAGTGGCGTCGGCGGCCTTGGGGCTCGCCGGCGCCGGTGTCTTGTGCGTGATCACCATGATGATGGTGGTCACATACGAGGTCGTATTGCGCTATTTGCTGAACGCGCCTACGACCTGGTCCGACGAGATCGCTTCATATCTCTTGATCGCGATCGTGTTTCTGGGCCTCGCCCAGAACCTGCGGCTGGGAGACCACATCCGCGTCGATGTCATCACCGGCAAGGTGCCCGCCGGAGTGCGCCTCTGGCTCGAACTGTTCGCTTATGTGGTAGGCCTGATCTTTTCGCTTATGCTCGCCGTCGGGGTCTGGATCCGTTTCAATAACTTCTGGATGCGGCACACGCTCAGCGATTCGCCCCTGATGACGCCTCTGTGGATTCCCATGGTTCCTGTGCTGCTGGGCACGGCGGTACTTGCGCTCGCCATGCTGGCGGGCCTCGCGGCGAGCGTTCATTCGGTCCTCGGCGGCGCTCGCGACGGCCCGGTCGCGCCCCCGGGCGCCTGACATGGCCCCGGTCTTCTTTACCCTGGCGATCACGCTGGTGCTACTCGCCGCCGGCGTGTGGGTGGGGGTCGCGCTCGGGCTCTCCGGCGTCATCGGGCTGTGGCAGGTACTGGGCTGGGAGCGCGCGCTCGACATCGTCGGCAAAGTGGTGTGGGAGCAGAACACGGGCTTTGTGCTGATTGCCATCCCGATGTTCATTTTCATGGGCGAATTGCTGTTCCAGTCCGGAATCATGAGCCGCGTCTATCTGCGCGCCGCGACCGTGGTCAGCGGTGTACCGGGCGGACTGCTGCAGGCCAATATCGCCGCCTGCACCCTGTTCGCCGCGTGCTCGGGTTCCAGCGTCGCATCCGCGGCCACGATCGGCTCGGTCGGCTATCCGGAGATGACCAAGCGCGGCTACAGCAGGCCGATCGCGCTCGGCTCTATCGCCGCCGGCGGCACGCTAGGCATCCTCATTCCGCCCAGCATCATATTCATCATTTACGGCAGCCTGGCCGAGGTTTCGGTCGGCAAGCTGTTTCTGGCCGGGCTGCTGCCCGGGCTCGTGCTCGCAGGGCTGTACTCGGTGTACATCGCGCTCCGGTCCCTTGCCGACGACAGGCTTGCGCCACGCGAGAGCCGAGCCGGATTTCGCGACCGCGCCCGCGCGGCCCTGGGGCTGTGGCAGATGGGGCTGCTGGTCGTCGTGGTGCTTGGCGGCATCTACGGCGGCATCGCCAGCCCCACCGAAGTCGCGGCGCTGGGCGCTAGTATCTCGATCGTGATCACGATCGTCTCGCGCTGTTTTAGTTTTGGCGCCGTGTGGCGCGCGGGCGTAGGCACCGTGCGCCAGACCAGCATGATCCTGCTGGTGATTTTTACGGCGAAAATTCTGGCGATGACGCTCATCTACTTCCAGGTGCCGGCAGCCGTGGTGGCATGGATCAACGCGGCGGAGATGACTGTCGGGCACATCTTCTTCGCGGTGGTCGTGATCTACCTTGTACTCGGAATGTTCGTCGACGGCATCGCCATGATGGTCATCACCATTCCATTCATCGTACCGATCATGGCGGCAGCGCACATGGATTCGGTCTGGATGGGCGTGGTTATATGTCTCCTGATCGAGGTGGGGCTGCTTACGCCTCCGGTCGGGCTGAACCTCTACGTACTTCAAGGCGTCACCGGAGAGCCGATGCGTGATGTGATTGCCGGAACCTGGCCTTTCATTATTATTTTGTTTGCGATGATTGCAGCGATCTATGAATGGCCGCAGTTGGCGCTTTATTTTCCGCGGATATTCATGGGGCATTGAGATGCACAGGCAAGCCGAAACTCGCGCCGCCGCCGCCGTCCGGATGCGCCGCGCGATCGCAACAATGGGTGACGCATGATCAGGATGTGCCCGGGCCCCGATCCGCATCCGCGCCCGCCTCGCTGGAGGGCGCCCCCTGGGGCGACTGACACGCATTGCCACATCTTCGGCCCGCAGGAGCGCTATCCCTTTGTGCCCGATCGGCGCTTCACCCCGCCGGACGCAACGGTGGCGTCCTACCTGCACCTGCATCGGACGCTGGGCTTGTCGCGGGCCGTGCTGGTGCAGCCCAGCGGTTATGGCACCGACAACCGCCGCCAGCTCGACGCCGCGCGGGAGATGGGCATCGAGACCCGCGTCGCCGTCGTGCTTGCGCCTGCAGTGACGGATCGGGAGATCGAGGATCTGCATCGCGCCGGGGCGCGCGCAGTGCGCTTTATTCCGACGCAACCCGGCAGCCTTCCACTGTCGGAACTCGATCGGTTCGGCGATCGCCTCGCGCCGCTCGGATGGCATATCCAGTTGATGCTCGGCCCGGAACACCTGGTGGAACTGGCGCCGCGGCTGCTCAAGCTGCGCTGCGATTTCGTCGTCGACCACATGGCGGACGTTCACGCTGCCGATGGACAGGCGCAAGCGGCATTTCAAGCGCTGCTGCGCGTTCTGCGCGAAGGCCGCGGCTGGACCAAACTCTCGGCCGGCTATCACCTGTCGCAGCAGGAGCCGCCCTATCCTGAAGTGATCCCCCTGGTGCATGCGCTGGTGGCGGCGCGGCCCGATCGTCTCCTCTGGGGAAGCGATTGGCCGCACGCCAATCACTATGGAAGAATGCCGAACTCTACCGATCTGTTCGATCAACTGCTCGATTGGGTGCCGGACGAAGCCGAGCGCACGCGCATTCTCGTCGACAATCCGGCCCGGCTCTATGGCTTTTGACCGAACTCGAACGCCGCTGCGGATATCGGGCTATAGCGTGTTGCTGCCGGAAGTTCGTCGGACGACAACGCGGGCTGTCAGTGACGGCTATCACAGGAAGCCTCTATAATTCGGCCTGGCCCCGGTAGCTCAGTGGATAGAGCGGCCCCCTCCTAAGGGGCAGGTCGAACGTTCGATTCGTTTTCGGGGCACCAAAAAACAACAGCGCTTACAGCGCTTACAGCGCTTACAGCACTTAGAAACGCTTAGGGCAGGCAGCAGGATTTTAGGCCGTAAGTGCGCTGTAAGCGCAAACCGCAGAGGCCGGGGCGCTGCCGCTGCCCCGGCTGCACGCCCTGCGCCGCGCCCGTAAGCCTGGCCTGTACGCCCTAAAAACTCCCTGCGGGGCGGCTGCGCGCGTAGGGGTGTAGCGGCAGCGCGCCGGTATCGCCTTGTGAGAGGGTTTGCGCGAGCCGCAGCGATGCTTTTACGGGTGTTTGTCCCGCCCCGGCAGGGCGGTGGGCGCTTGCGGTGGGCGGCGCATGTATGCCCCGGCGCTGCGGCGCGCCCGGTGCGACCCGTTGGGGCTATGCGCTGCGGGTAACGCCGTGCTTTGTTGATATCCGATTCGGTTTGAGGCACGATGCGATTGCGTTGCTGCTTTGCCTGTGAAGGTAAATCGCTCTCACATTGCTTACTTACTTCTTGGGGTACGTGCAGAATGAGCGGAACCGACGACGACTATAAGAAGAAAAGTCTGGCTGATTTAATGAGACTGGGGGCCAATGCCCCGGCTAACCCAAGCGGGGGCTTTGGAGCCGTCTTCGGCCTCCCGTCACCTGGTGGGCTAGCCGGTCTTCTAAAACGACCCGAAGTCAACGGCCTTTACTTCAATACTAAGACACTGACGCTCGACGGATACACCTTCATTGGTTGTCGCTTTGATAATTGCACGCTCCACGTTACCACGCCGAATTTTGATTTGATTCGATGCGTCATTGATGAATCGACGACAATCATCTACGGCGTTGCAGTGTTAAGGGTCATTCAGCTTTTCAACAGCCGCTACCCTTGGGCTTACGAGCATCTGAAAGGGTTTGTGCCGACCCGGAATGCTGACGGCACAATCACAATATCGGACCGGGTAGGATGAGCGGCTCCACGGCGACGGCTGAGGTCAAAGCCACCGTCGATGTGCGCCCAGCGCGCAGCCAGGTATTCTTGGTTTCGGCTTCAATTGTGGTAGCAATCGCCGTTATTTGCGGCGCGTTACTTGTGGCAGCCGGTCAGGGTGGAGGTTGGGTATTCTTAGGTTTTGGCGGAGCAGTGCTTTACGGGGCGTTTAAATCATGGACAAAGTCGCAGTCTGATATAGATCTCGAGAGCGGCCACCCAACGGCAATTGCGTTGCCTGACGGTACGAACATATCGACCGACAGCCGATTGTTGATATCTCCCGGGGGGCTACGCGGGCTGGTTCAAGTCATTGACGAAGTGCTAAACCGTCGCCAGCTTCCCGAACCAGACGGACTCGTGGACTCGATCGCAAATGTAATTATTGCTGATAGCAAGGTCGCTGCGATGTCCATTGCTAATCAGATAAACAGCAGCACGCAATCAGCAACTAGCTCCTTAATAGATACTTTGGGGCTTTCTGGGGAACCCGCGCCGAAAACGGTAGAGCAAATCATTGACAGGTCAGGCGTGGCACCTGATGCGTCTTTCCCTCAGAACGTGAACGCCCCTAGTTCTGAGCAGCAGAGTTAATTTACCGTTGAGCGGCGCGCCGC
>JBQMQE010000048.1:0-22642 GCA_052172655.1 Burkholderiales bacterium | reverse complement strand
CGCACAAGCTCCAGGATGGTCTGCCGAGCGTGAAGTGCTCGCCCAAGACCGGCGCCGTGCTGTGGTGGGGCGATCCTTTCGACGGCACGATCGGCATGGGTGAGATGCCCGTGCCAGGGGATTATTCCCGCGGGACGGCCGTGGTCAAGCCGCGCGAGGACAAACTCGCCCTCATGCCACTATGCGGGGTGGCCTGCCATAACGGAACCTTTCCGCCGCCGCCGAAAGACAAGAACCCGCGCGCGCTCACGATGCACCAGGACGTTGTACCCGACGCACTCAATCTTCAGCACGGTCGCGGTGCCATCTGGTGTCTGGACTGCCATCATCCGACTACGCGCAACAAGCTGATAGACAATTTCGGCAAGCCGATCAGCTTCAATGAGCCGCAGAAGCTGTGCGGCAAATGCCATGGCCCGATTTACCGGGACTGGCGTGACGGCATTCACGGCAAGCGCATCGGTGAATGGGCGAGCAACGGCAAGAAGCGCTGGTTCGTGTGCACCGAATGCCATAATCCCCATGACGTTCAGCAGGGTGCCAGGAATAGGGGGTTTGCCCAGATCGAGCCTGAACGCGCGCCCGAGCTGCCCAAGGGTTTGAAGAACGCCGATCACGAGCGCCGTGTCGACCACGGCGCAACCCCTTCCGGCGAAGCTGGATTGCTCGAACGATTGACGCGCTGGCTGCAGCGCATAACAAACGTGGCGCGACCCGATCCGGTACTGCCCGTGCCCCGCGCGCATGCCACTGAAGCGGGCCGGGGCCAAGCTCTGCTCGGCCCGGCACCCTCCTTTGCGCCTAGGGATGGAATCCGGGGCGCGGGTAGTCGAGATCAAGCCCACGTGGTCGACCGATGAACCCGAAAACCAGGATCCTTTTCGGCCCGCCGCTGGCTCTGCTCACCGCGGCCCAGACCGGTACGCTGGAGATCAGCGGAAAGATCAACCGCACGGCGGAACGCTACCTGGAGATCATGCACCATCGCGGCCTCGACCTGTCGCAGGCCGAGCGCGCCTGCATCGCGCATGTCTGCGGCTTCGGCTTCGTGGCGCCGCAGGAAATCCGCGAACTGCCTTTCGAGGTGAGACAGACCGAATTCGAATGCGAAGGACTGAACAAGGAGGCCTTGGCGGCAAGACTCGAAGCCGCTAGTTTTGAGGATCTGATTGCCGTGGTCGAGGAGCTGGGATTCTGAGCGCCCAGCCTTTTAGGAAGCGTGCCCACATCGGCTGAACCGAAAAATGCAGTTCGTGAAGATGAAGTGAGTGATCTAAGGAGATAAGCAATGGGTATTCATCCAGTAACGGTAGTTGTGTTTCTTGTAGTGTTGGCCGCGGGCCTCTTGTTGGGCGTTGGGCTTAACAGCGTGGCTATCGGAGGCGCTGTCTGCGCTCTTGCGGTCCTGCTTCTTATTGCCTTGCGAGTGGCGCGTCAGTGGCAAATAGCGGTGGTTCTCAGGCTTGGAAGATATCAGGGTTTAAAGGGCCCAGGCTTCTTTTATATTCTGCCAATTATTGATACTGTCCCTTACTGGATAGACCTGAGAACGGTTACAACACCCTTCAATGCCGAAGAGACTCTTACCAAAGACAGCGTTCCTGTGGACGTGGATGCCGTCCTCTTCTGGCGGGTGGTTGATCCTAAAAAGGCGGCTATAGAAGTTGAGAATTATCGGCACGCCATCGCCTGGTCGAGCCAGACCGCCCTGCGGGACGTGATCGGCAGAACCGACCTTGCCGAGATGCTGAGGGGCAGGGAAAAAATAGACCACGACCTCTGCCTGATGATTGACCAAAGGACCGAAGCATGGGGTATCAAGGCCCTTTCGGTGGAAATCCGCGACGTAAAGATACCGGAGGGCCTTCAAAATGCGATGTCCATGCAGGCTCAAGCGGACAGGGAGCGCCAAGCAAGGGTGATTCTGGCAGACTCGGAACGCCAAGTTTCCCGGGTTTTTGAAGAGTCCGCCAAAGCCTACACCAGCAACCCCGTCGCACTTCAACTTCGGGGGATGAACATCCTGTTGGAAGGAATGCGGCAGAATTCCACCATTGTTATCGTCCCTTCAAGCGCCGTGGAAACGATGGGCCTGGGCGCAATGGCCGGCATGACTTCAATGGCAATGCAGTTGGCGGAACCACACGGCGCCAAGGCCGTTTCAACCCATATGCAGGGTGGCGCGACGTCTGAAGCTCCCAAGGCTTAGCGTTCATCTTGCCGGGAGCAGATGAATGACGTTGCTGCGGCTGTTTCTCGTCAAATACGGTGCCGCGCGATTCGCTGTCCGGTCAGGCTAGATAAAATTTTTCACACGAAAGGAGAAGAGTAATGAAACTCGCAATAATTGGTATTACTATCTTGGCGACGTTGTTTAGTACTGGTCAAGTTGCGGCCGCAGATGGTAAGGCCGTATACGACAAGTATTGCGTCGCTTGCCATAAGTCTCTCCCCAAGGCACCGAAGCTGGGTGACAAAAAGGCGTGGGCACCTCTTATAGCGAGAGGGTCCAAAGACCTGATCGCCTCCGTTATCAAAGGCAAAGCTCCCATGCCGCCACGAGGCATGGCTAAGAATGAAGAAGAGGTGGCGGCTGCGGTCGAATACATGATGAACGCGGCGAAGTAGCGCATTCATACGGTAGGTGCTGACGATATTGGGATTGAACCCTAACTGCTCGCCGTTCCCGGGACAGTGCAAGACGCGGCTAAGGCAGGCGGTCAGGGAGACACCGAACTCTTCCTGAGCTGACTCACTTCCGGTGGTGCGGATTCGCGAATGTCCGGTGCTGGCGCAAGCGGCCATTACGAGCATCATCGGCAGTCGCCGGGACCGGGTCGGACACTTCTCGGTCGTCGGGTCCGGCCGCATTCGCATGAGACCTTTGCCTTCAAGATCTTGAGGCCGCGTTTCCGTCGGTAGAAGCTGACGCCCACGCCCTATTACTAGGCATCAATGGCAAATCGATTCTTCGCTGGTCGCCTTCACTTTATTTTCATTCCCGGCTGCGCCCCGGCGTCGAGCCCGAGCAGATAGATCCCGGGTTCATCGCCGGAAGCGGCGAGGACCATCCCCTGCGACAGGCCGAATTTCATTTTGCGCGGAGCGAGGTTGGCGACCATCACGGTGAGACGGCCCTCGAGCGCGGCTGGGTCGTAAGCCGACTTGATGCCGGCGAATACCGTGCGCTGTTCGGTGCCGATATCAAGGGTGAGCTTCAGCAGCTTGTCCGCGCCTTCGACCTGCTCGGCCTTCACGATTCTCGCGACGCGCAGATCGATCTTGGCGAAGTCGTCGATGGATATGGTCTGCGCCGGCGCGGTCGAGGCTGCCGGTCCGGGGGAGGCCGGATGCGGTGTGGAAGCGGTCACTTGCGGAATTTCCTTTTCGATGTTGAACAACGCGTCGAGTTGCTTTTCCTCGACGCGGGTCATGAGTGATTTGAAGTTTCCAAATGAGTGTCCCGCAGGTAGAAACGTTTTGATATCCAAGGGTAAGTTGGCATCCTCCCAGGATAGGTTGCCGCATCTCAGGAATTCTTCGGCGTTCTCTGCAAGGTTTGGAAGTATTGGCTTCAAGAATAAGGTCAGAAGTTTGAAACCGACAATCGAAGACGCGCAGATTTGCGAGAGGTTCTTGCGAGCATCTGCATCTACGGCTTTGGCGAGCAGCCAGGGTTTGTAGCCATCAATTTCGACATTGATCGCATCCGCAACGTCCATGATTAACCTTGCAGCTTTCCCGAATTCGCGTTCCTCAAAATTTGCTCGAATTTTGGTGCTGGCTTGCACTGCTACGGCGAGTGCAGTCGAGTGCTTGGGTATGGGCACGCCGGCTAGTTGCGCCATTTCTAGATCAGGCATCTTGTTGTCGAAGTTCCGAGCGAGGAATGGGGCGATCCGGCTCGCAATATTCACGTACTTCCCGATCAGATCGCTGTTCACGCGCGCGATGAAATCGTCGGGATTGAAATCCACATCTTCGACATTTGCACTCAGCTTGGCCGCGATGTAATAGCGCAGCCACTCCGGATTCATCCCTATCTCGAGGTAACGCAAAGGAGATATCCCGGTGCCGCGGCTCTTGGACATTTTCGCGCCGGATACCGTAATAAAGCCGTGCACGTACACATTATTGGGAATCTTGTAGCCTGCGAACTTGAGCATCGCCGGCCAGAACAGGGTGTGGAAGTAGATGATGTCCTTGCCGATGAAATGGATTTGCTCGGTCTGCGGATCGGCGAGAAAGGCGTCGAAGTCGATGCCCTTCTTGGCGCAATAGTTCTTGAAGCTGGCGAGGTAGCCGATCGGCGCATCCAGCCAGACATAGAAATATTTTCCCGGCGCGTCGGGGATGGGGATGCCGAAATAGGGCGCGTCGCGCGAAATGTCCCAGTCGCCCAGCGCCTTGTCCTCCTTGCCTTCGAGCCATTCCTTCGCCTTGTTCGCGACCTGGGACTGCAGCCGGCCGGGCTCGTTCACCCATTTATTCAGGAAATCCACGCATTTCGGATCGGACAGCCTGAAAAAATAATGCTCCGAGGTCTTCAGCTCCGGCGCGGCGCCGGACAGCGTCGAATACGGGTTGACAAGTTCGGTCGGTGAATAGACCGAGCTGCAGTTCTCGCAGGCGTCACCGTACTGGTCCTTGGCGCCGCACTTGGGGCACTCGCCCTTGATGTAGCGGTCGGCGAGGAACATGCCCTTCACCGGGTCGTAGAACTGCTCGACCGGCTTTTGATAGATCAGCCCCGCCGCTTTCAGTTTCCTGTAGATGTCCTGCGACAACTCGGTGTTCTCGGGCGAGTCGGTCGAGTGCCAGTTGTCGAAGCCGATGTGAAAGCCGTCGAGATATTTCTTGCGCTCGGCGCCGATGCGCGCGACCAGTTCCTGCGGCGTGACGCCCTCGGCCTCGGCCTTGAGCATGATGGGGGCGCCGTGCGCGTCGTCGGCGCAGACGAAATGCACTTCGTTGCCCTGCATGCGCTGGAAGCGCACCCAGATATCGGCCTGGATGTACTCCATGATATGGCCGATGTGAAACGAGCCGTTGGCGTACGGCAGGGCGGTGGTGACGAACAATCTGCGCTTCATTGTTGTTTAGGCGACGGAAATGCGCGCGCCGGCCACAGCAGGGGCGGCGGCCGGCGCGATCCGCAACAGTTCAATTGTATCGCGCAGCCCCTCGAATATCCATTAAAATGACCGCCTTTCCCCCCACGGCCGCGGCAGCAGCGCGGCCGCAGCGACTAGGAGCCAGTGCATGCCAGTTTCAGAATTGCAAGTCCAGATCGCCCTCAAGGAAATCACCGACCCGAACACGGAGAAGGATTTCATCGCCACCAAGTCGGCGCGGAACATCAAGGTGAGCGGCAGCGACGTGTCCCTCGATATCGAGCTGGGCTATCCGGCGAAGACCCAGATCGAGCTGATCCGCAAGATGGTGCAGGCGAAGCTCGGCGCCATCCCGGGGATCGGCAAGGTCACGGTCAACGTCGCCAGCAAAATCGTCTCGCACAGCGTGCAGCGCGGGGTCAAGCTGATACCCGAAGTGAAGAATATCATCGCCGTGGCCTCGGGCAAGGGCGGCGTGGGCAAGTCCACCACCGCGGTGAACCTGGCCCTCGCTCTGGCCGCAGAGGGGGCCAGCGTGGGCATACTCGATGCCGACATTTACGGACCATCGCAGCCGACCATGCTGGGCATCACCGGCCGGCCGGAATCGCGCGACGGCAAGACGCTGGAGCCCATGGTCGGACACGGCCTGCAGGCGATTTCCATCGGTTTCATGATCGATGTCGATACGCCGATGGTGTGGCGCGGCCCGATGGTGACCCAGGCGCTGGAGCAGTTGCTGAAGGACACCCGCTGGCACGGCGTGGACTACCTAGTGGTGGACCTGCCGCCGGGCACCGGCGACATCCAGTTGACGCTGGCGCAGAAGGTGCCGGTCACCGGCGCGGTGATCGTCACCACGCCGCAAGACATCGCCCTGATCGACGCGCGCAAGGGCTTGAAGATGTTCGAGAAGGTCGGCATACCCATCATCGGCATCGTCGAGAACATGAGCACCCACATCTGCTCCAACTGCGGGCACGAGGAGCATATTTTCGGCGCCGGCGGGGCGGAAAAGATGTGCAAGGATTTCAACACCGAATTCCTCGGCGCTTTGCCGCTGGACATCCACATCCGCGAGCAGACCGATTCGGGCAAGCCCACCGTGGTGGCCGACCCCGACGGCCGCAGCGCCGAGATCTACCGGCGGATCGCGCGCCGCGTCGCGGTCAAGATCTCGGAACAGGCGAAGGACATGACCTCGAAGTTCCCGAACATTGTTATCCAAAACACGTAGTCCGTAACCCGGTCATATGACCATCAAATCCGACAGGTGGATCCGCCGCATGGCGACGGAACACAGAATGATCGAGCCGTTCGAACCGGGGCAGGTGCGCGAGGCGAACGGGCACAAGATCGTGTCCTATGGCACCTCGAGCTACGGCTACGACATCCGCTGCTCCGACGACTTCAAGATATTCACCAACATCAACTCGACCATCGTCGACCCGAAGAACTTCGACGAGAAATCGTTCGTCGACTTCAAGGGCGATGTTTGCATCATCCCGCCCAACTCCTTCGCGCTCGCGCGCACGGTGGAGTATTTCCGCATTCCGCGCAACGTGCTCACGGTTTGCCTCGGGAAATCGACCTACGCCCGCTGCGGCATCATCGTCAACGTCACGCCGTTCGAGCCGGAGTGGGAAGGCTATGTAACGCTGGAGTTTTCCAACACCACGCCGCTGCCGGCCAAGATCTACGCCAACGAAGGCGTGGCGCAGGTGGTTTTCTTCGAGTCCGACGAGGTGTGCGAGACTTCGTACAAGGACCGCGGCGGGAAGTACCAGGGGCAACAAGGCGTGACGCTGCCGAAGATTTGACCGGTTGGGGCAGCACCGCCGCTCAGGCAGATGGTTCCTCCGCCCCGGCGACAACCCTGATTTCCACATCGCCGAGCCTGACCACCTGACCTACGCGGACCTTGCGGGTCTTGCGTAACTCCACGCTTCCATCGACCAAGACTCCGCCGCCGGCCACCAGCGCCTTGCCGGCGCCGCCGCTGTCGCACAGGCCCGTCAGCTTTAGCAGTTGGTTCAACTGGACAAACTCGCGGTTCAAGCGGAATTCGATCTGCGGCACGGCGCCCCTTTATCGTTTTGCAGAGTCGAATTTCAACTTGCGCCGTCGCGTTTGGCCGGAGCGGATACCAACCATTCCGGCAGTTCGCGATTGCCCGCGTTATCGATGATGTATTGACGAATCAGTTTGCGCACTACCTGGGATGGCGTCAGGTCGTGGGCGGCGCAAATGTCCTCGAAGATTCGCTTCTTGTCCGGATCGATCAGCAAGGTCAGACGGGCAGTTCTGTTTTCCATTGCGGGGGTTTTCATCGGGTTCATCACAAAGCGGCTCGACCGTGTTGGAGGCCGAGAATGTCGTGTCCGACGCCGATCGACTGAAACTCCATTGTCAGGTGCCTTCGCGACTGTCTTGGCGCGGAATTATTGCATAAGCTCGGCAGCAGCGCGGCGACACTACTGTGGATATTCTGGCTGTCAATTCCGCCGAGGAGTCCGGCATCAGCGAGAAGGTTTCTGTTTTCGGCAGTCACCCCGCACAAGTGGAAGGTTCTGTTCAGTGCCTCGCAGGTTCGCTTGACCGCCTTGCACACCGCGATATGCCCTCTACCCAGGGAATTCAGACCTTCTATGGTGATTGCCACAGATGGCTGGAGCGCGGAGTCGGCTACCCTATGTCTGCACAGGCGAGCGGCAACGGACTGGCTTTTGCCAGTCACTTGGTAGAGGTGCAGCACCCGTTGTACGCGTTCCGCAGTAGCGGGCTCCAGCGGAGGTTCGACCTCATGGCGTTGAAACGTAATTCTGGCAATCCAGCGCATATGGGAGCGTAATATAATAGTAATGTGATGGTTATACAACACATATTATATGATATCATTACCCTGTTGCCTCTCCTGAAGTGATTGGTGTTCGCAACATGAAAGAGGCGGTAAATCGGTTGAATAAGACATCGCGCGCCTACCTCAGCCCGTTCGTGTTTTCCTGCATCGAGGATTATGTGCAGGGCGTTCGCCATCCCCTCGAATTGATCAAGCATTTCGTCCCGAGTTGAAAAGCACGGAACAGCCTATTCGCGGCGCCCCGCCGGCATCGAACCTGGACGCTCCGGTGCTGCTGGACGTGCCCAATCCCTTCGTTACCGGATACGGACGCGTGCGCCTGCTCGAACAAACGGACACCCCGGTCGCGGAGGTGAACAAACGTCTGCTCGAAGGAACCTACCGTAAGCCCTTCATTGTGGAAGATGGCCAGTTGCGCTACCTGCACTTCAGTCTGGCCTACGTTCAAAGCGCAATGCGCATCGACGAGCCGGACGTGCTCGACTTGCGCTACACGCAAAAGATGATGGGATTTCTTCTGTTCAAGCCGCAGCCAAGGCATGTGCTGATGCTGGGCCTGGGGGGCGGATCGCTCGCCAAATTCTGCTATCGCCAGTTGCCTGGAACCGACATTACCGTCGTCGAAATTGATCCGGGCGTCATCGCCCTGCGCCAGCACTTTCTGGTGCCCGAGAACAATCGGCGCTTTCGCGTGCTTTGCGCCGACGGTGCCGACTATGTCCCCACGCTCGATGAGCAAATCGACGTACTGCTGGCGGATGCCTTCGACAAGTTCGGAATGGCCAGCTCGGTCGCGACCCCCGGTTTCTTGCGTCACGCCTTCAACTCTTTGCGGCCCAACGGCATTCTGGTGATGAACCTTGCCGGGGACAAGTGCCGTTACGCGCACTTGCTCAACGAGGCGCTGGATATGTTCGACCGGAAGGTCCTGCTCATTTCCGTGTTCGACGACTGCAACCATATTCTGTTCGCGTTCAAGGCGCGGCACTTCGAGCCGGACTGGCCCCGGTTAAAAACCCAGGCAAGAGAGTTGAAGGCGCGCCACGGCCTGGATTTTCCGATATTCAGGCAGAAAATGGCGCGGGCTGCGCAACTTGGCATCGAAGGATGTTTTCCATCTCTTGATGATTCCTAACACTGATTGTGCGGTCAGCACGCACCTCCTATGAATGCTCTCGACCAAATTACGTCCATGTTGTCGCATTGCGGACACGCAGAAGGCGCCATGCCTGCGACCGCTTTGTTCAACAAAAAGTGGATGCTTCGGCTGCTTCTCGACTGTCTTGCGTCGCCACCGCGTCCAGCGCATCCACTCAGTCCTGCGAATGGCGCGAGATGGTTTTCCGACGGGCTGCTCGCAACTCGCTTTGTCGGCGATGGTCGAGGCGATAAGCGCGCTGAAGGATTTACGCGCGCCGATGGTGTAATTGGGCACTTTCATCTGGAATCAGGCGGGCATGGTGATTTGTTGCTTGGCCCCAAAGCAACGCAATTTGTAGTCATCTCCGCCAAACTCGAGGGCGCACTTTCAATCGGCGCCAAGAACGCCTCCTATTTCGACCAGGCGGCGCGTACCGTCGCATGCATGGCACACCTCTTGGAGGTCGGAAAGATTCAACCGGAATCGCTGACCACGCTCGCATTTTACCTACTCGCACCGGCGAAGCGGATCCGTCAGGGAATCTTTAGCAAGCAACTCGACAAAGATAGCATTCTGGAAAAGGTGCGCCATCGTTCGGAAATCTTCGGCGCCGCACACAGGATCTGGCTTGCCGGATGGTTTGAGCCCGCCCTTGACCAGATGACTATTTCCGCATTGCCCTGGGAAGATCTGCTCGGCACAATTCGCTTAGCCGACGAACCCTCTGGATTGACGCTTGCGACCTTTTATAAGCAATGCCTCAAATTCAGTCTGCCCCGCTAGATTCCCGCTCGCCAAAGCTGATCGGATCGCACTGATTGCGCCGGGTCTAGATACCGATGGCCAAGAGCCCAATATGCGGTGGGGATGGTGCAGAGCAACGCCAAACAGAAGCAGATCAGCTTCGACCCCGCGCCCACGTGAACACCGAAGTCGTGCAACATGTGGAAAATGCGAAGCGCCGCATGCCAGAGGAACAGCACGATGACGGCGAACGCGATGAGTTTGATCCCGTTGTCATAGAAGACGTCCACCGGCAGCTTTCGCAGAGCGGTGCCGCGCCGCGGCTTGTAGGTAGCCCACTCCTCGTAGAGTTGTTGCAGCCGCTCGACCGCCTGCATCTCGGAGGCGTCCGCGAGGTAGCCGCGGCGCTCCAGGGCGTGGCGATAGAGTTCGATCACGCTCGTCGAGCCGGTCGGATCCTGCTCCCGTGTCATGAGTCGGATTTCCGCAGGTCCGACGATTGCATGCCCGCCGGTTTGGCGTACTCGCTCAGTGATGAACCGCAATTTCAAACCTGGCGCAGAAGTTCGAGGGCATGCCCCAGTTGCGGATCCTGCGGCCTCGATCGGCCAAGCAGCCAATCCAGCAATTCAAGATCCTCACAATCGAGCAATCGTTCCAATGCTGTGACGGCAGCCTCATCACAGGCAGATAAATCCCCGCCGAAGAAGGGTTCAAAACACTTGTCCAGCTCCAGCAGGCCGCGCCGGCTTCGCCAGCGCAACCGTCCGATGCGTGCGCTCAGATCCACCAGGGTAGCCCGATTCGCGACATCCTTCAGACCTGGCGCTCCAGCAGCTGTTTTTTGATATCCACGATGGCTCTTGCGGGATTCAAGCCCTTGGGGCAGACCCGGGTGCAATTGAGGATGGTGTCGCAACGAAACAGACGGTAGGGATCGTCCAGGTCATCAAGGCGTTCACCCGTCGCCTCATCGCGACTGTCCAACAGCCAGCGCTGGGCCTGCAGTAATATGGCCGGCCCTAAATAGCGTTCACCGTTCCACCAATAACTTGGGCAGGACGTGGAACAGCAGGCACACAAAATGCATTCGTAGAGGCCATCGAGTTTTTTTCGGTCTTCGGGTGATTGCAAGCGTTCTTTATCCGGTGGCGTCGGCGACTGGGTTTGCAGCCAGGGTTTGATGGATTCGTATTGGGCATAGAAGTGAGTCAGGTCCGCCACCAGATCCTTGACCACCTGCATATGCGGCAGCGGATAGATGGCCACATCACCAGCAGGCAGATCGCTCATATTCTGCGTACAGGCGAGCGTGTTGGTGCCGTTGATGTTCATCGCGCAGGAGCCGCAGATCCCTTCGCGGCAGGAGCGCCTGAAGGTCAGGGTTGAATCGATTTCGTCCTTGATCTTGATCAACGCGTGCAGCAGCATGGGGCCGCATTTGTCCATGTCTACTTCATAGGTATCGAGCCGCGGCTGCTCGCTGGTATCCGGATCCCAGCGATAGATGTGGAACTTGCGCACATTGGAACTGCCTTCCGCGGCCGCCCAGGTCTTGCCCTTGACGACACGGGAATTCATCGGAAGCGAAAATTTATGCATTGTTCTCTCGTGCCTCTCAGTAAACGCGTTCTTTGGGTTTGATATAGTCGATTTCGTCCGTGAGGGTGTAGGTATGCACGGGCCGATAGGTGAGTGCCGGCGAGGCCTTGTCCCGTGCCCATGACAACGTATGCTTCATCCAGTTCGCATCATCGCGCTTGCTGAAATCCTCCCGCGCATGGGCCCCGCGGCTCTCCTTGCGGTTTGCCGCGCTGGTGATCAGGGCCGAGGCGCACACCAGCAGGTTCTCCAATTCCAGGGTTTCCGCCAGGTCGGAATTCCATACCATGCCCCGATCGCGAATCGAGATATCCCCAAAGTTCTTGATGCACTCGTTAATCAAGCGCTCCCCCTCACGCAGGGTGTCCTCGGTGCGAAACACTGCAGCGTGCCGTTGCAAGGTGCGTTGCATGCGCAGGCGCAACTCCGACGTACTGGTGGAGCCCTTGGCGTTGCGAATGCGATCGAAATGCTGCAGCGCCGGTTCCAGAATATTTTCCGGCAGAGGTTTGTGCGGCGTATTGGGTTTTATCAGTTCGCCGCAACGCAAGGCGGCGGCACGTCCGAATACCACCAGATCCAACAGCGAATTGCAGCCGAGCCGGTTCGCGCCGTGCACGGACACACAGCCAGCCTCGCCAATGGCCATCAAGCCGGGGGCGACCGCTTCGGTATCTTCCGCGGTGGGCCGCAATACCTCCGCCTTATAATTGGTCGGGATGCCGCCCATGCAGTAATGCGCCGTGGGCAGCACTGGAATGGGATCGCGCGTCACATCCACGTCGACAAAAATTTTCGATGTTTCCGCAATGCCCGGAAGACGCTCATTGATCACGTCAGCACCCAGATGCTCCAGATGCAGATGGATGTGGTCCTTTTCAGGGCCAACGCCGCGGCCTTCGTTGATTTCGATGGTCATGGCTCTGCTGACCACATCCCGCGACGCGAGATCCTTGGCATTGGGTGCATAGCGCTCCATGAAGCGCTCGCCTTTGGAATTGGTCAGGTAGCCGCCTTCGCCGCGCACGCCTTCGGTGATCAGCATGCCGGCGCCGTAGACCCCGGTGGGGTGAAACTGCATGAACTCCATGTCCTGCAGCGGCAGTCCGGCGCGAGCGATCATGCCGTGTCCGTCACCAGTGCAGATGTGCGCCGAGGTGCAGGAAAAGTAGGTGCGCCCATAGCCGCCCGTTGCCAGGATCACCATATGGGACTGGAAGCGGTGCAGAGTGCCACTGTTCATGTCCCAGGCGAGCAAGCCGCGGCAGACCCCGTCATTGTCCATGATCAGGTCCAGGGCGAAATACTCCACATAGAATTCCGCCTGGTACTTCAGCGCCTGCTGGTACATGGTATGGAGCATGGCGTGTCCGGTGCGATCCGCTGCCGCACAGGCCCTGGGCACGGGTTTTTCACCGTTATTGCTCATGTGGCCGCCGAAGGGCCGCTGATAGATATGCCCATCTTCGGTACGGGAAAAAGGCAGACCGGCGTGTTCGAGTTCGTACACGGCCTTGGGTGCTTCCCGGCACATGTATTCGATGGCGTCCTGATCCCCCAGCCAGTCGGCGCCTTTAACCGTGTCATACATATGCCACTGCCAGGTGTCCTTACCCATATTGCCCAGTGATGCGGCGATACCTCCCTGGGCCGCCACCGTATGGCTACGGGTGGGGAACACTTTGCTGATGCAGGCGGTGCGCAAACCCTGTTCGGCCATGCCGTAGGTGGCCCGCAGTCCGGCGCCACCGGCACCCAGCACTACCACATCGTATTGGTGCTCAATAATCTCGTACGCTTGGCTCATGCTTTTTTCAGCCTCCAATGGCCAGTCTCAGGAGCGCGAAAACTCCTGCAAACCCCAGGAATACGGCTGTAAAGCCAGCCGCAATGCGTGAACTCAATTGCAACCAGCGCGCCTGAATATAATCTTCAAAAATGGCCTGCAGGCCCAGATTGGCGTGATAGAGCGTCGTGACAAGAAACAGACCGAGCACCGCACCGTGAAAGGGGGAATGCAGCCAGTTCAAGACATGCGCGCGATCCTGCCCGGCCAAGGCGATGATGGACACCACGAACCACAACACCAGCGGCACCAGGGCGATCGCGGTCAGCCGTTGCATCCACCAGTGACCCAGTCCGTCTTTCGAAGAGCCAAGTCCTCGAGCGATGGAAAGCGGAGTCCGATATCTATATTTCATGCGCCACCTCCCGGAAAACCACCGGCGAGAATCCATGCCAGCAAAGTCAGAACAATTGCGACCGCAAGCACGATTTTTCCGCTGGAATGGATCTGTTTGATTTCAAGGAGTCTGCCGGTATCCCAGATCAGGTGGCGAACCCCGTTGACCGAATGATAGATAAGTGAAAAGGTCCAGCCGAACAGCACGAACTGGCCGATATAGCTGCCGAGGATTCGGTTCATGCTGGCAAAGGCCTCTGCAGAGTACACAGCGCTCGAAATCCATGCGACCAGCAGGATAGTGCCCACCGACAGCGCAATACCCGTGATCCGGTGCAGTCCGGAAAGCACCATGGGCAATTCGAGTTTGTAGATCTGCAAATGAGGGGACAGCGGTCGCTCACGCATAGTCATAGGCATTTGAATATCTCTGAAAGTGGTTCTGTGAAGTTACAAACATGCCCCATAAAGATTAATTACACCGCGCTTGAAAAGGCGTCAAAAATCGATGCAACGGCCGTTACGTTCCCAGTCCCCATAGCGTGTAGGCTCCAGACCTTTCGGTCCGTTGACTTCCTTCGTTGCAGGGCTGGCTTGCGGTTGCGGTGGGACATCGTTGCCGTTGGCAGCAGGATTCGGTAGCTGATTATTTTCGCTTTTCTCAATCATCACTTTGTCGGTCGTGTACAACACTTCTGATCTGATACAGATTCCACTGAAGCCCGTTACGTCGCACCAGCTAGCGGCTGCGAAACCCGCACCAACCCGTCAGACATGCGCTTTCCGAGTTGCGGCCTGAGTCGCAGAACCGTGTCCAGACAATCCGCGCCGGGACAATGAGAACGTCGCAACTGTACTGCAGACACTGGAAGTGTCTCCTTGCCGACTGCACCTCCAGCGACATATTGTATTCGTGTCATATTAAATTGCAATTATAATCTCATTATAATAAACTTCGAAAAATCAATCGAGATACAATCCAATATGGAAAACAAAACTGCCCGGTTCACGGTACTGATCGACCCGCGTAAGAAACAGATGTTTGAGGAACTCTGCGCCTCGCACGATCTGACCCCCTCCCAGGTGGTGCGTCAACTGATACGCGAGTACATCATCGAGCACGCCGGCGACCGCCAGTTGCCGGAGTGGCTCCTCAAGGCCGCGAACAAGAAGGTATCTCGCGCATGAATGCGCTTTTTTTGCTTCCACACGGTGGACTCACTCACGGCGAAATCGGGGTGAAAGCACCAGGCGTTTCGGTTCGATCTTTTGATTCTTTGGTTGTAGGACGTGGCCCGATCTTTCCGGCTTGAGCCGCGCGCGTCTGTCGCACGCTGCTGTCGACCCCGGCTCTTCGATGCCGCGCGCAAGTGTCATTGTCGCAGCGGGGGAGTATCATCGTTCCGTGTTATGAATGTCCCCGGAAGCTGTTTTGCCCGAACCGTTGCATCGACGCTTGCCGGTATTTCGAGAGCATTCGAGCTTTGGGCGTGTCAGCAACTGACGGTGGAGGGTTAGGAGTGCGGTCAAGATTCCTGTCGTCGGAACTCTCGCGATGAGCGCGACGGCCGGGACGCCGCTACTGTTCGCTTACGCCGGGGTGGTGTGCACCTTGCTGTCGGGCGCGGTTTCCTTGTTGGCCGTGCGCCGCCATCCGGACTTCCTGCATTTCGGCTCGTTCCTGTTTCTTTTCATCGCCGGCGCAGCCAGCATCGGCGCCGGCGGCTGGACTCTGCTCGCCAAGCTCACCGTCACCGACCGGTTCGTACTCGGCCTGCCCTGGCTCGATTGGCATGTGCGCATCGATCCGCTCTCCGGCTTTTTCCTGGTGCTGCTCGGCACGCTGGTGGTCGCGATTTCGCTCTACGGCCCCAGCTACACGCGCGAGTTCGCGCGCGGGCAGGGGGCGCAGCCGCTGCCTCCGCTCGGCGTGTTCACCGCGCTCTTCGTGCTCGGCATGCAGATGCTGCTGCTCGCCGACGACGCCCTGGTCTTCATGATTTTCTGGGAAATGATGTCGCTTTCCGGATATTTTCTAGTGGTGTATCAGCACCAGCATGCCGCCAACCGCCACGCGGCCTTCATCTACCTGTTGCTCGCCCATGTCGGCGCCCTGGTCATCCTGCTTTCCTTCGGCGTGCTCGCCGCCTTCGGCGGCGGTCTCACCTTTGACCAGATGCGCGCCGCCAAGCTGACGCCGCTATGGGCGACGATTGCCTTTGCCTGCGCCTTCGCCGGCTTCGGCATCAAGTCGGGCATGGTGCCGCTGCACGTCTGGCTGCCGGACGCGCACCCCGCCGCGCCATCGCACATCTCGGCCTTGATGAGCGGGGCGATGATCAAGATGGGCATCTACGGTATCGTGCGCCTGAGCTACGATCTGATCGGCGACGTGCAGTGGGAATGGGGGATGGTCGTGCTCATCGTCGGCACCGCCTCATCTCTGCTCGGCGTGCTCTACGCGCTGATGCAGCACGATCTCAAGCGCCTGCTCGCTTACCACTCGATCGAGAACATCGGCATCATCCTGATGGGCCTCGGCATGTCGATGATTTTTCTCGGCAGCGGACACAAGCTGCTCGGCACGCTCGGGCTGGTGGCGGCGCTCTATCACACGCTCAACCACGCCCTGTTCAAGGGCCTGCTGTTTCTCGGTGCCGGCGCGGTGCTCTACCGCACGCATGCGCGCGATCTCGATCAGATGGGCGGGCTCATTCATCGCATGCCGGTGACTGCGTTCCTGTTTCTGGTTGGCAGTGTCGCGATTTCGGCGCTGCCGCCTTTCAACGGCTTCGTCTCGGAGTGGCTGACGTTCCAGACGGCGCTGCAGGGCCCCGCGCTGAACAACGGTCTGCTGCGCACGATGCTTCCAATTGCGGCAGCGCTGCTCGCGCTCACCGGGGCGCTTGCGGCCGCCTGTTTCGTCAAGGCCTTCGGCATCGCGTTTCTCGGGAAGCCGCGCACGCGCCGCGTTGCCCGCGCACGCGAGGTGCCGTCCGGCATGCTGGGCGGGATGGGGCTGCTGGCGACTCTGTGCCTGCTGCTCGGTGTGTTCCCGACCACCATGATCGAAGCGATGGCGCCTATCACCGAACTGCTGGTGCGCGAGGCACTGCCGTCCGCCGCTGCCCAGGGTTGGTTGTGGCTGACCCCGATTTCGCCTCAGGTTGCTTCGTACTCGGCGCCTTTTGTCGTGGCCGCCATCGTGGTGGTATTCGGTCTTGGCTATCTGTTCCTCAAGCGTGGCGCCGTTCCGGCGCGCAGGGTTTACGCCTGGGACTGCGGCTTCGGCCAGCTAACGCAGCGCATGCAGTACACTTCGACCGCCTTCAGCCAGCCGATCCGTCGCGTTTTCCGCGGCGTATGGAAGGTCGAGGAGCAGATCGACACGCTCGCCAGCGCGGGACCGATCCCGCGGGTGACCAGCCTGCATTACAGCGTGCACACTCACGACTGGTCGTGGCTCTGGTGCTACGTTCCGATCGGACGCCTGGTGCTCGCCGCGGCAAATCGCATCGGTTTCATCCAGACCGGCAACATCCATACCTACCTGAAATTCTCCTTCGTGACGCTGCTCGTATTCCTATGGATCGTGAGCTGACCGCCTGGGCGCTTGCCGCGGCGCAGGCGCTGCTGTTCATCGCCGCCGCGCCGTTGCTCGCCGGCTGGGTGCAGCGCGTCAAATGCCATATGCAGAACCGCGCCGCGGCCACGGTGTGGCAGCCGTACCGCAATCTGGCGAAGCTGCTGCGAAAGAGGATGCTGCTGGCCGAGAACGCCTCCTGGCTGTTCCGCGCGGTTCCCTACATCGTCTTCGGCACCATGCTGCTCGCCGCCGCGGTGGTCCCGCTCATCGCCGTGCGCCTGCCGTCGGCGGCGATTGCCGACATGATCGTGCTGGTCGGCTTTTTTGCGCTGGCGCGTTTTGTCACCGCGCTGGCCGGCCTCGACATCGGCACCGCCTTCGGCGGCATGGGCGCCTCGCGCGAGATGATGGTCTCCGCGCTGGCCGAACCGGCCATGCTGATGGCGGTGTTCACGCTTTCCATGACGGCGAGCACGACCAATCTGTCGGTGGCGACGGGGTACA
The DNA here is from genome assembly GCA_052172655.1 of Burkholderiales bacterium. Taxonomy (GTDB): domain Bacteria; phylum Pseudomonadota; class Gammaproteobacteria; order Burkholderiales; family SG8-39; genus 2-12-FULL-64-23. Next base: position 4,909 of record JBQMQE010000048.1, on the reverse strand, counting down.
TCCTGGAAGCGGGCCTGGTGCTGCGTCCGTCATTCCTGTTCGCCCTGCTGGCGCTGGCCATGGTGGCGGTGGCAGAGAGCAGCCGCATTCCGGTGGACAATCCCGCCACCCATCTTGAACTCACCATGTTGCACGAGGCGATGATTCTCGAGTATGGCGGGCGCCACCTGGCGCTGATCGAGTGGGCTGCGCAAATCAAGCTGATGATCTACTCGGTGATCATCGTCGATTTCTTCTTTCCGTGGGGCATCGCCACCGGATTCAGCGCCAGGGCCCTGGCGGTCGGCGTCGTGGCGGTGGCGGCAAAACTGATGCTGCTCGCCGTCGTGCTGGTTGTGTGGGAGACGGTGCTCGCCAAGATGCGGCTGTTTCGCGTGCCGCAGTTTCTCGGTTTTGCCTTCATGCTCTCCTTGCTCGCCATGCTGACGCACGTGGTGCTGGAGACCGGGGGCTAGATGGGAATCGCCTCCCTAGGCCTGTACAGCCAGGCCATTATCCTGTTCGCGGCGCTGGCGTTGTTCACCTCTTTCATCATGCTCGCCCAGGCCCGCATGATGCCGCTGATTTTTACTTTCGCCTGGCAGGGTCTGCTGCTCGCCGTAGTGACGGTGCTGGTCGCGATCGTCTCCAAACATCCCCATCTCTATGTTTCGGCGGCGCTCACCTTTACTCTGAAGGTGATACTTATCCCGTGGCTGCTCTACCGCCTCAGCGTGCGGCTCAACATGCAGTACGACGCCGAGGCGATCGCGCATCCGACGCTGCTGCTGCTCGGCGGCGTGGCCCTGGTCATCTTCAGCTACTACGTGGCGCAGTCGATCGTGCAACTGTCGGGATTGGCGACGCGCAATACGATTGCCGTCAGCATTGCCATCGAATTGCTCGGCATGCTGCTGATGTGCGCGCGCAAGTCGGCCGTGGCGCAGGTGATCGGCTTCATGTCCATGGAAAGCGGAATATTCTTTGCCGCCGTGGTATCGACCTACGGCATGCCGCTGATCGTCGAACTGGGCGTGGCCTTCGACATCCTCGTCGCCTCGATCCTGTTCGGCGTATTCTTCTTTCACCTGCGCGATTCGTTCGGCTCGCTCGACGTGGGCCAGTTCAACCGCCTGTCGGAGGCGAATCAGCCGATGCCGGTGCAGGAAGCGGCCGCTGCGCCTGCTCCCGGGGATCACTCGTGACGCTGCTCGAAGCCACCCTGCTCGCGCCGCTCCTTGGCGGCTTGCTGCTGGCATGCGTCGGCCACCGACCGATCGGCGGCTGGATCAACGTGGCCGTCGGCGTCGTCACCTTCGGCGCCGCGCTCGCCATGGCGCTGGAAGTCTTTGCACAAGGTCCGCAACTTTCCCCCAGCCGCATGTTCTACATCGACGCGTTCAATGTTTACCTTGTGGTTCTGACCGCATTTGTTGGCTTGACTACGTCGATTTTTTCACGCCCTTATATGCGCCATGAAGTCGAGCGCGGGCGCGTCACCGACGGGCGCCTGCGCCTGTACCACTCGATGTACCAGTGTTTCCTGTTCTCGATGCTGCTCGCGCTGTCGACCAACAATCTCGGCGTGCTGTGGGTGGCGATGGAGTTGGCCACGCTGACCACCGTGCTGCTCGTTTCCCTGTACCGTACGCCGGAGGCGATCGAGGCGGCGTGGAAGTATTTCATACTCTGCGGTGTCGGCATCGCCCAGGCCCTGTTCGGGACCGTGCTCATCTATTTTGCCGCCGAGAACAAACTCGGCGGCGGCCGCGATGACACGCTGCTGTGGACCGTGCTGCACGGAGCAGGGGGCGGCAACCTGGATCCGGCGGTGATCGCGCTCGCTTTCGTTTTCCTGCTGGTCGGCTATGGCACCAAGGTCGGTTTGGTGCCGCTGCACAACTGGTTGCCGGACGCACACTCGGAGGGTCCGACACCGATGTCCGCCGTGCTCTCCGGATTGCTGCTCAATGTCGCGCTGTATGCCCTGGTGCGCGTCAAGATGCTGGTGGATGCCTCCCTGCATACCAATCTCGCCGGAAATCTGATGATGGGCTTCGGCTTGCTGTCGTTCACCGTCGCGGGCCTGTTTCTGCACCGCCAGCACGACGTCAAACGCATGTTCAGCTACTCCTCCATCGAGCACATGGGATTGATCACCTTCGGCTTCGGCATGGGTGGGCCGCTCGCCACTTTTGCCGCGCTGCTGCACATGACCGTGCATTCGCTCACCAAGTCGGCCATCTTCATCACCGTGGGGCATGCCTGCCAGCTCGCGGGCACGCAGCGCATCGATCACATTCGCGGCCTGATCCGCACCCAGCCTGCGATCGGTTGGGGGCTGTTGCTCGGCACGGTGGCGATCGCCGGCTTCCCGCCGTTCGGCGTATTCATCAGCGAGTTTCTGCTGCTGATGGCCACGATGAAGTCCTGGCCGTGGCTGACGATTCCGCTGCTGCTCGGCTTCGGCGTGGCCTTCGCCGGGCTGTTTCGCCACCTGCAAAGGATGGTGTTCGGCGAACCGCCGCCGGGGCAGAAGCCGGTCGAGGCCAACATGCTGCCGGTGGTGGTGCATCTCGTCCTGGTGCTTTGGCTCGGGCTGGCGATTCCCGGCTTCCTCTCGCGCTGGTTCGAGCAGGCCACAGTGCTCATCTCCGGTGCTTCGCCGCTATGACGCCGCAGGATCAATTCGCACCGCTTCTGCACCGCCTCGCGGACGCAGGCTTGCGCGTCGAGGCGCAGGCGTCGCCGGGGCTCGCGCCGGCGCGACTCATCCTGGCTCAAGCCGAGGATTGGGGCCGGCTCGGCAGTGAGGCCAAGGCAGGGGCGTGGCGCTGGGTCGCGGGCTGGGGTGAGGAGTTGGGCGAGGATGGAAGCGAGTCGATTCGCATCAACGCCTGTTTCGAGAAGGCCGGTGCCTACCTGGTCGCGCGCACGGCGGTACCCCGCGCTAAGCCCGACTTGTCATCGCACACAGCTTCATTTCCCGGCGCTGACCGACCCGAGCGCCACATTCGCGACATGCTGGGCGTAGTCTTCTCCGACCACCCGGACGCACGCCGCTGGACCCGCCATCAGGCCTGGAAAGATTCCGAGTTTCCGCTGCGCGGCGATTTCCCCGCGGCCGGGCGGCCGCAGGCGCAGACCCCGGCCGATTACCAGTATAAATTTTTGCTCGCCCAGGGCAGCGGCGTCTACGAAATACCGGTAGGGCCGGTGCACGCAGGTATCATCGAACCGGGGCACTTTCGCTTTCAGGCGGTGGGCGAGACCGTGCTCAAGCTCGAAGAGCGGCTCGGTTACACCCACAAGGGCATCGAGAAGCTTGCCGCGGGCCGCGATGCCGCGGGCCTGGCACGGCTGGCCGGGCGCGTCTCGGGCGACTCTACCGTCGCGCACGCTTGGGGCGCGTGCATGGCGATGGAGAGGGCGGCTGGCCTGGAGGCGCCGCCGCGCGCCGTCTGGCTCCGCGCCCTGATGTGCGAGCGCGAGCGCGTCGCCAATCATGTCGGCGACATTGGTGCGATGCTCAACGACATCGCCTTCGCCTTCGGTTTCTACCAGTTCGCGCGGCTGCGCGAGGAGTGGCAGCGGGTCTCGCGCGAGGCTTTCGGCCACCGCTTGATGATGGATTGCATCGTCCCCGGCGGCGTGGCCGCGGACCTGGACGAGCGCTTTGTCCCGACCATGCGCGATGAGGCCGGCGCCCTGCGCAAACAGATCGGCAGGCTGATGGCCATAATCAATGATCTGCCTTCGGTCGCGGACCGGGTGCGCGGCGCCGGCGTGCTCAAGCCGGAGTACGCAAAGGCGCTCGGCTGCGTCGGCTACGTCGGGCGCGCCTCGGGAATGGACTTCGATGTGCGGCGCGATGCGCCTTACCCGCCCTATGACCAACTGACGGTCAAGATGCCCCTGCATCATTTTGGCGACATCAACGCGCGCGCACGCACGCGGCTCGAGGAAATCGCGGCCTCCTTCGAACTGATCGAGGCGTTGCTCGCCGGGCTGCCCGCGGGACCGATCCGGGCCGGCTGGACGCATCCCGCGGCGGGCGCCGAAGGTCTGGGACTGATCGAGAGCTGGCGCGGAGAGATCTTGAGTCATGTGCGCTTCGGCGCAGACGGGCGGATCGCGCGCTTTTTCCCGCGCGATCCGTCATGGACTACCTGGCCGGCGCTTGAGCTGCTGATCCACGACAACATCGTCCCCGACTTCCCCGTATGCAACAAGTCGGTGAACGGCTCGTATTCCGGGCACGACCTGTAGATCATGCTGCGCATTCTTGGAAAAATCCAGCGCATCGGCATCGTCACCGAGCCGCTGCCCAGGCTCGGCGAACCCGCGCTGACCGAAATCGGCGACCAACTGAAGGCGCGCATCGGCGAGCAGTTCGGCGGAAGCCTCGCCATCCGCGAAGTTGACGCGGGCTCCTGCAACGGCTGCGAACTTGAAATTCAGGCGCTCAACAATCCGTACTACAGCATCGAACGCTTCGGCGTGCACTTCGTCGCCAGCCCGCGCCACGCCGACATGCTGCTCGTGACCGGCCCCGTTTCGCGCCACATGGAGGCGGCGCTGCGCCGCACTTATGACGCGACGCCCGAACCGCGGCTGGTGATCGCGGTGGGCGAGTGCGGCGCCAACGGCGGCGAGTTCGGCGTGAGCTACGCCTCGTGCGGAGCGGTATCGAACGTGATCCCTGTCGATGCCGTCATCCGCGGCTGCCCGCCGACGCCGTTTGATCTCATGCGCGGCATCCTCGAAGCCATCGGCAAACGTCCTGCGTAGAAGACGCCGGTGTCAGGACCGGGTGGCTTGCGCGCGATGCCGGGACCGGAGGTGAATGCGAAGGCGAGGGTTGGCGGCGGGTTTCGACCCACTGCGGCCGCACGACCTGGCGGAGATCGAGCGGCCGCTCCCGGCAACA
>JBQMQE010000047.1:17720-22709 GCA_052172655.1 Burkholderiales bacterium | reverse complement strand
CGCCTTCACTCCACACCCAGCACCCACACCTATCGGCTGTAAATTTTTAAAGAGCAAACCCGCGGCCGAGGCCGTCGGGCAAAGAGGCGGGATTATACAGGGCAGGCGAACTAGGTCAAGCGTTTTGCCGGAATATTTCCGGATCAGTGGCGCGCGCCACTGCCGAAAGGAGTGCAACGACTGCGCTCAGACTACGGTGATGCGCGCGAATTTGCGCTTGCCCACCTGCGCCACGGCAACCGTGCCTTTCGCGAGCTTGAGACCGCGGTCGCTGACGCGCTCACCGTCGAGCCTGACGCCGCCTTGCTCGATCATGCGTATCGCCTCGGAAGTGCTCGCAGTCAAATGCGCCTGCTTCAGCGCCTGCGTGAGCGCCAGGCCGCCGTCTTCCGCGGCAATCTTCACCTCCGGCAGGTCATCGGGCAACGCTCCCTGGCGAAAGCGTGCTTCGAAATCGGCAAGCGCGCGCGCAGCCGCCGCCTTGTCATGGAAGCGCGCCACGATTTCCTGCGCGAACGCCACCTTGACATCGCGCGGATTGCGCCCGGCGGCGACTTCCTGCTTCCACTTGTCCACCGTCTGCAGCGACTCGAACGACAGCAGCTCGATGTAGCGCCACATCAGATCGTCCGAGATCGACATCAGCTTGCCGAAAATGTCCTCCGGCTTCTCGTTGATGCCGACGTAGTTGCCGAGGGACTTCGACATCTTGTTGACGCCGTCCAGCCCTTCGAGCAGCGGCATGGTGAGGATGCATTGCGGCGACTGCCCATAGTGTTTCTGCATCTCGCGCCCGACCAGCAGGTTGAACTTCTGGTCGGTGCCGCCGAGTTCGATGTCGGCGCGCATCGCCACCGAGTCGTACCCTTGCATCAGCGGATAGAGAAATTCATGGATCGCGATCGGCTGGTTCCCCCTGTAGCGCTTGCCGAAATCGTCGCGCTCGAGCATGCGCGCGACGGTGGAGGTCGCCGCGAGCTTGATCATGCCTGCGGCGCCGAGCGCATCGCCCCACTTCGAGTTGAAGCAAATCTCCGTCTTCTCGGCGTCGAGAATCTTGAATACCTGCGCCTTGTAGGTGACGGCGTTGGCCTCGATCTCCGCTCGCGTCAGCGGCGGCCGCGTCACGTTCTTGCCGGTGGGATCGCCGATCAATCCGGTGAAATCACCGATGAGGAACATGACGTGATGCCCCAGCTCCTGGAACTGGCGCATCTTGTTGATGAGCACGGTGTGCCCCAGGTGCAGGTCTGGCGCCGTCGGATCGAAGCCGGTTTTGACGCGCAGCGGCCGGCCGGACTTGATCTTTTCAGCCAGTTCTTCCTCCACCAGCAACTCGTCGCAGCCGCGCTTGATGATCTGCATGGCAGATTCGATTGCATTGCTTTTCATTGCACTCCGTATCTGGCACACCGGAAATCGGTTGTGCTACACTTGCGGCGGACCAAAAAATCCCAACCGGATGAATAAACACGAAAAACGAATTTTAACGCACTTCGGCGGCCGGCGAGAATCAAAACTCCGTCTGCGCTGGATAATCACTTTGTGCAGCCTGCCTTTTTTCGGCATGGTTGCCGCCTTCGGCACCGCGCCTGACACTGAGTATTCGTTCATCCCGACGAGAACAGTGATAGAAAGCCTGGATGTCGCGCATTTCGAGCAGTCTCCCGATGTCAATCAGGTGTTCTGGCGCGAAGAGCGTTTCGGGCGCGCCGACACCATTTCCGACCTGCTCGCCCGCGTGGGCGTGCATGACCAGGAGGCGCGCGCTTTTCTCGCCTGGATCAAGCGCGGACGCTCGCTGCAGTTGCTGCGCCCGGGCACCACGGTACAGGCGCGCACCGCCGACGACGGCAGCCTGCTCGCGCTGCGCTATATCACCGACAAGGGCCGGCTGATCGGCTTCGACAAACAGGGTGCGGAATTCAAGGCGGTCGAGCAACAGCTCGCGCTCTTGCCGCAGCAACAGATGAAGTCCGGCGAGATCCGCAGTTCGCTTTTCGCCGCGGCCGATGCGGCCGGCGTCTCGGACAATGTCGCCATCCAGCTCGCCGATATTTTTTCCGGCGAAATCGATTTCCACCGCGACCTGCGCCGCGGCGACAAATTCACCGTGATCTACGAAATGTTCTATCACGAGGGCCGCGCGATCAAGTCCGGACGCGTGCTCGGCGCCGAGTTCATCAACCAGGGCACGAGTTACCGCGCGATCTGGTTCCAGGACGCCGAAGGCAAGGGCGGCTATTACACCCCCGATGGCAAGAACCTGCGCAAAGCTTTCCTGCGCTCGCCGCTGGAGTTTTCCCGCATCAGTTCCGGATTCTCGATGCGCTTTCATCCGATCCTGCACCAGTGGCGCACACACAAGGGCATCGATTACGCCGCCCCGGTCGGCACCCACGTCAAAGCCACCGCGGACGGGACGGTCGAGTTCGTCGGCACGCAGAGCGGTTATGGCAAGGTCATCGTCCTCAAGCACCAGCGCGGTCTCAGCACCCGTTATGCTCACCTCAGCCGTTTCGCCGCCGGCCTGCGCAAAGGCGTGAGGGTAGAACAGGGCGACGTGATTGGGAATGTCGGCCAAACCGGCTGGGCGACTGGACCGCATCTGCATTACGAGTTCCGGGTCAACGACGAGGTGCGCAATCCGCTCACGGTCGCGCTGCCCGCAGCGTTGCCCGTCCCCGCACAGCAGATGGCGGCGTTCAGCAGAGCGTCGGCGCCCCTCGCGGCAGAACTGAACCTGCTTAGGAACAGCAACCTGGCGCTGCTCGAGTAAGTGCGCATTTCAAGATGAGGGGATACCTTCCCTCATGCTCCCCTAGATCAGAGGCCAATTCGGTAACTCTGAAATGGCCTCCAAATGGATTCTTCGCGTGGCTACGAGCGACTTGTTCGTCGGTCTGATGTCGGGCACCAGCCTGGATGGCGTGGACGCCGCGCTGGTCGATTTCGCGGCTCGCACCCCTGCCCTGATCGGCACCGCCTATCTGCCCTTTCCCCTCCCACTCAAGGCCGAACTGCATGCGCTGCAGGCCCCGGGACCGAACGAACTGGATCGTGCCGCACGGGCCGGCAACGCGCTCTCACGGCTGTATGCCGAAGCGGTCCTGGCGCTGCTAAAGCAGGCGGACATCCCGCCTGCGGTGATACGCACATGCGGCTGCCACGGCCAGACCATTCGTCACCGCCCCGACGCGGGCTACAGCTTGCAGATCGGCAACCCGGCGCTGCTGGCCGAACTCACCGGCATTGGCGTAGTCGCGGATTTTCGCAGCCGCGACATCGCCGCGGGCGGCCAGGGCGCGCCGCTGGTTCCGGCATTTCATGCCGCCGTATTTGGCGCGGACGCAAGGCATCGCGTCATCGTCAATATCGGCGGCATCGCGAACCTGAGCGATTTGCCGGCGCGCGGCGCGGTCGCGGGCTTCGACACCGAACCGGGCAACGTTCTGCTCGATCTGTGGATCCACCGGCATCTAGGCAAAGAGCACGATAGCGCCGGCGCCTGGGCACAAAACGGAACCGTGCTCGCGGAGGTGCTGGCGGCGATGCTGGCCGATCCGTATTTCGTGAGGCGCCCACCCAAGAGCTGCGGCAGAGATCTGTTTAATTCTGCTTGGCTGGAGAAATTTGCGCTGCAGCGGGCGGCAGCGCAGGATGTTCAGGCCACGCTCGCCGAGCTCAGCGCGCGTTCGATCGCCGGCGCAGTGGATCAGCATTGCCCGCAAGCGGATGAACTCTATATCTGCGGCGGCGGCGCTCACAATCTGGACCTGTTCGAGCGCCTGCGCCGAAGCCTGCCCCAATGCCATATCGACACCACGGCGGCGCTGGGAACAGACCCGGATTGGGTCGAGGCGATCGCCTTCGCCTGGCTGGCCAAGCAAACGCTGGCCGGCCGCCCGAGCAGCCTGCCGGCAGTCACCGGCGCGGGCGGCGAACGCATACTGGGGGCGATCTATCCGGCGTAGCCAACCCCTCGGCGAGCAGTCTGCGGTACACAAGCAATAAAAAACGGGAGCCGCGGCTCCCGTTGGACAGCTTTGTTCGACGCCTTCGGAACCGCCTGTGCAAGAACCCAGCGCGGGCTGCTTGAACGCTCGTGCCTGCGCTGCGCAGCACCCCGATTGTTGATTACGCTAGGCGGAGAAAGACGATCCGCAGCCGCAAGTGCTGGTCGCGTTCGGATTCTTGATCACGAACTGCGCGCCCTCCAGCCCCTCCTGGTAATCGATTTCCGCGCCGACCAGGTATTGGTAGCTCATCGCATCGATCAGCAGGGTGACGCCGTTCTTCTCCATCGCGGTGTCATCCTCGTTCTTGATTTCGTCGAAGGTGAAGCCGTACTGGAAACCAGAACAGCCGCCGCCGCTTACGAATACGCGCAGCTTGAGCTCGTTGTTGCCCTCTTCCTCTATCAGTTCCTTCACCTTGTTCGCCGCATTGTCGGTGAAGAGCAACGGGGCGGGCATCTCTGCTACTGCGTTCATGTTCATACTCCTGAAATAGTCCAGCCGTCCAACCACTGCGCCCGCCCTCAACTGCGCGTGGCGATTTTCAACTCAACCGTCTTGCCGCTCTCGGCAGCGCTTGCACTGTGCACCAAGCGGCCTTCCACCACGGCGCCAAGATGCATTTCCAGCGTATTGTAATGCACATCGCCTTTGACCCGGCAACGCGCCTGAAGTTCTAGAAATTCGGCGGAATGTACCGGGCCGTTTATGGCCCCATTCACCACCAGATGGGAAACATGGATCTCGCCGTCGATGCGCGCCTGCTCGCTCACCACCAGCGTGCTCGGCTGATCGCCCGAGGCAATGACATTGCCCTTGATTTCGCCATCGACGCGCAAGCCGCCGCCAAAGGAGACATTGCCTTCGATCATGGTGCCAGCGCCAATCAGGCTGTCGATCCGGTTCTGCGGCTTGTTCGCCTTTTTGCGGAACATGGACTACCCCCATTAAGATTCTGACAAAGCGAGGGGAC
>JBQMQE010000047.1:0-17710 GCA_052172655.1 Burkholderiales bacterium | reverse complement strand
GATCTATCCCCTCGCGCTCCTCTAACCCGGAGGTTGTCACGAGGCTCTCGTGACAGCCTCTAAGACAGATTGAAGCTCTGCGTCGCGCGCACATGGGCAGACCCGCTTTCGAAAATCCGCACCTGCACCATCTTCACCTGCGCGTCCGGCGCCACGCGGAACGTGCCCTCGACCCTCTGGAAGTACTTGAAACTGATCTTATAAGCCTGGGCTGCCCCTTCTTCGGGTAAAGTAATGATAGCATCTTTGCCATCCTCGTGCAGAGTCACCAGTAGCTGCAGATTACCCTGGAAGGGCTTGTCGCGCCGCCCCCCCTGCAACAGCAACAGGCGGTAGCGAAACTCGCCCGGCAGCGCCCCAGGATCGACACGGAAGCGATTTACCAACAGCGTGTTGTCCTTGTGCTCGCCCGGGATCAGGTTTTCGAAAAAAGCCAGATCCTCCTTCAGCCGGGCATTCTCGTCTTCCAGCGCCTTCACCTGCCTTCCCAATTGGGTCTGGGCAGTGCGCTCGATCTGCAGTTTGCTTTCGCTGGCGTTGACGCTGGCGCGCAGCACCGCGGATTCATTGGTCAGCTTGCCAACGCTCTCGCGCAGTTGCGACAACTCCTGTTCTGTCTCGCTACGGTTGAAACCGGCGAAGCGCCGGCCGGCATCGTAGATCCAGGCCGCCAGCGCGAACGAGCAGGATAGGATAACAACCAGGCCGAGCATCCGCCAGTACCACGCGACGTGGGTCTGTACCGTCATACGCGGTGCCGAGATGCCGAAGCGCTGGCGGAATTTTTTCAGCAGGTTTGGCGGCATCGCGGCAGCTACGGAAGTACCGGCACCTGGCCGAGGCCCAGTGACTCGTCCAGGCCGAACATCAGGTTCATGTTCTGTACCGCCTGGCCCGAAGCCCCCTTGACCAGATTATCGATGACCGAGAGCACTACAAGGGTGTCGCCGCCCTGAGGCCGATGCACTGCGATGCGGCAGGTGTTGGCGGCGCGCACCGAACGCGTGTCGGGGTGGCTGCCCGGTGGCAACACATCGACAAAAGGCTCGCGCGCATAACGCGCCTCGTACAGTTTCTGGAAATCGAACTCGTGCGTAATGCGCGCGTACAGCGTCGCGTGGATGCCGCGTATCATCGGTGTCAGGTGCGGCACGAAAGTCAGGCCGATCTCGCTGCCGATGATTTGCGTCAGGCACTGCACGATCTCCACCCCGTGGCGATGCCCCGGCACGCCGTAGGCTTTGAAATTGTCCGAGGCCTCCGAGTACAGGATGTGCGTCTCCGCCTTGCGTCCGGCCCCGCTCACGCCCGACTTCGCGTCGGCGATCAGATGCGCCGCATCGACCGCGCCTGCTTCGAGCAGGGGCAGCAAACCGAGTTGCACCGCAGTCGGATAGCAGCCCGGGTTGGCGACGATATGCGCCTTGCGGATCTGCTCGCGGTTGACCTCGGGCAGGCCGTATACCGCCTTGGGTATTAGTTCCGGGCAAGCGTGCTTCACCTTGTACCATTTCTCCCATTCGGCCACGTTCTGAATGCGAAAATCGGCGGAGATATCGATGAGTCGCACCCCGGCGTCGAGCAGCCGCCTGGCGTCGTTCATGGCGACCCCGTGGGGCGTGGCGAAGAACACGACGTCGCACTGTTCCAGTGCCGCCTCTGCAGGATCGGAAAAAGCGAGGTCGACGTGACCGCGCAGGCTGGGAAAAAGATCGCTCACCGCCATGCCCGCTTCCTTGCGCGAGGTGATGGTGCGCAGTTCGGCCTGCGGATGCTGCGCCAGAATGCGCAACAGTTCAACGCCCGTGTATCCAGTGCCCCCGACCACGCCGATCTTGATCATTTCCCCGCTCCACAGTTTCATCTGTAGTCTAACAGCCAATAAATGCCGCGCGCAAAAAACAAAAGCCGCCTCGAAGGGCGGCTTTTTCATGTTGCCTGAGGCTGGACTTACCGCTTGGAGAACTGCTTTGCACGCCGCGCCTTGTGCAAGCCCACTTTCTTGCGCTCAACTTCGCGCGCATCTCGCGTCACCAGCCCGGCCTTGGACAGCGCAGGCTTGAGCGCGGGATCGTATTCAATCAAGGCGCGAGTGAGACCGTGACGCACCGCACCAGCCTGCCCGGACTCGCCACCACCATCCACGTTCACTTTGATATCGAAGGTATTCAGATGGTCGGTCAGCACCAGCGGCTGGCGCACCACCATGCGACCGGTTTCGCGCGCAAAATATTCGTCCAGCGCCTTGTCGTTTACGACGAACTTGCCCTTGCCGGGCTTGATGAACACGCGCGCCACAGAAGTCTTGCGGCGGCCCGTGCCGTAGTTGTAACTGGTCTCAGCCATTGATTAAATCTCCAGCGCTTTGGGTTGCTGTGCAAGGTGCGGATGCTCGCCGTCGGCGTACACTTTGAGCTTCTTGAACATGGCATAGCCGAGCGGTCCCTTGGGCAACATGCCCTTGACCGCCTTTTCCAACGCCCGTCCGGGAAAGCGCGCCTGCATCTTGCCGAAACTGGTCTGGGAAATGCCGCCCGGATAACCGCTGTGGCGATAATAGGTTTTGTCCGCGTCCTTGGCGCCCGTGACCCGCAGCTTGGCCGCATTCACGACGACGATGAAATCGCCGGTATCCACGTGCGGCGTGTAGATGACCTTGTGCTTGCCGCGCAGGCGCCGGGCAACCTCGGTGGCGACGCGTCCGAGCACCTTGTCGGTGGCGTCGATTACGAACCAGTCGCGCTTGACTTCATGCGGCTTGGCGGAAAATGTTTTCATGGAGCAAATTGGCTTCGCGGAAAAGGGGCCGATTGTATGTCAGCGGTGCGCCTAAGTCAAACCAAAGTCTATTCCAATATGGTATGAGCCTAAGCGTGGGTTCGTATTTCCAACGGGGTATGAGCCTGAAGCATGAGGTTTGGGTCGATCATCCACGACATGGTGATCGATATGAACGAAACTCAGCTCAAGACGGTGGCGCAATTGGGCGCCTTTTTGGCAGGGACCAAGCGCTGTGTTCGCGCACGGTACTACCGGCAAAAAAAAGCGCAACTCCGAGAAGTTGCGCTGAATCCACCAAAAGGAGGAGGGTGGAGGAGACAAGCTTCAACACTGAATTGAATGCTATCAATCAATGTTCAAACTTAACTTGACTATACTACAAAGCTTTGCTGCGGCGCAAGATTTTTTCCGCGTCCAAATGCGAAATATTTCACTAAGCGCGTCAGAAAAATAGCGGAAGCGTATCTATTTGAAATATATGTTAATTTAAAATTCATATAATTATTATTTGTTTCTGAAATATTACCGTGAAATCGCTAGGGAAAATTCGATTTGGCCGCTTTTGCTGCATAGCATCAATCCGTGCTTTGGATCCGCAGAACTGCCGCGCTACAATGCGCGCTCGTTTGCCGAACGGCGGCGGCATGAATCTTCGTGACGGCCATGTCTGGAACGGCAACAGGAGATGCGTCCCCGCGTTTTCATGCCAAACCTGACTGAGGACGTCAATGATGCAATGCAAGGTGAAGTGGATAGACGGGGTGAACTTCGTCGCCGAAACAGGCAGCGGCCACGCAGTGGTGATGGACGGCGCGCCGGAGGGCGGCGGCCGCAACCTCGGCCCGCGGCCAATGGAAATGGTATTGCTCGGAACCGGCGGCTGCAGCGCCTACGACGTGGTCGTCATCCTGAAGAAAAGCGGGCAGGAAATCAGCGGCTGCAGTGTCGAACTGAATGCCGAACGCGCCGAAACCGACCCCAAGATATTCACCCGCATCCACATGCATTTCGTGCTGCGCGGCAGGAACCTGAAGACATCGATGGTGGAGTCCGCGATCAAGCTATCGCACCAAAAATATTGCTCCGCCTCGATCATGCTCGGCAAAACCGCCCAGATCACGCACGACTACGAAATCGTCGCGGAGTAGAGTCCGTTTCAAAGAAGCGAGGATGCATGCGCTCGTTTTGAAACAGCCGAGTCAAACCCAGTAGGAAACCTGCGTCATTACCCGCGCCGAGGCGCGCATCGCGCGCTTCACCGGCTCGGGCAGCTCGGCCGCGCCCAGCGCATAGGCAGTTTTGGCATGGGCGCTTTCGTCCTGTTTCATCTGCACGACGATGGCGCGGGTTTTCGCGTCTTGCGGCGCGAGGCGCTCCAGGTGGCCCTCCAGATGCGCCTCGACCTGGCGTTCGGTCTCGGCGAGAAAACCCAGGTTCCAGCGCGTGCCGAACCTGCCCGCCGCATAACCCAGTGCGAGCGACCCCGCGTACCAGAGCGGATTGAGCAGACTCAGGCGCCCGCCCAATTCGGTCACGCGCTGCTCGGCCCACGCGAGGTGCTCGGTTTCCTCGCGTGCCGCCTGTGCCAGCGCCCGCGTCACCGTAGCATCGTCGCAAGACAGCGCCTGACCCTGATACAGCGCCTGGGCGCACACCTCGCCGCAGTGATTCACCCGCATCAGCGCCGCCGCATGGCGCTTTTCGCTGTCAGAGAGCTGCGCCTCGGCAAGCGCGCCACCGGGCAAGGGCCGCGACGATGTAGGCGTAGTCGCAAGCGTGCGCAGGGCTTTGTCGAATTCGATTATCAGTCTGTCGAGTTTGTTGAACATGGCGGTATAACTGCATTGTAGCCGATTGACAGGCGGACGATCCGGATCAGGTAAAGCATGTAAAAATCAGGGCGTTCGTGCATAAAGCTTAGGTTCAATCTCATATTGTTGCGAAAATACAACACTTCTGCCCACTTATAGGGCCCATACGCAAAAAAAAGGTTGCTCGGCGCCCGTTTTGAGTGAGAATGCGCTCAGCAACCCCCGATAGGGGGGCGCGGAAAAGTGCAGCAGCAGTGTCCAACCACGTGGTGTCATTGCTGCCGGCTCTGTTCAAACTTTATGGAGATAGACAACATGCAAAAGAAACTCATCGCTCTGGCGATCGCGAGTCTTGTGTCGGCGCCGGTTTTTGCGCAGTCGCAAGTCACGCTCTACGGCACGATCGACGCCGGTGTTCGCCATCAAGACAACGCCGATACTAACGGCAACGCCAACACGACGATGGACTCGTCCGGCACCTACAACTCCAACCGCTTCGGCTTCAAAGGTTCGGAAGATCTGGGCAACGGCATGAAAGCCAACTTCGACCTGGAAGGCGGTTTCATGTCCGGCACTGGCGTCGGCAGCATCTCTGGCGGTCTCTTCGGTCGTAAGGCAATTGTCGGTCTGAGCGGCAACTGGGGTGCATTGGATCTGGGCCGTAACTACACGTCCATATTCTACACGACGGGCGCCTACGATCCGATGCACTACAAGTACACCGGCATCATTCCGATTGCCGGGTTGGACGGCGCTCGCCGCGATAACACCATAACGTACACCAGCGTAAACATGAACGGCTTGACCCTTAGGGCCAACATCGGATTGGGTGAAGTTGCTGGCTCGAATTCCGATGACAGGAACGCGGAACTTGGCGCGAGCTACGCTAACGGCCCGCTCAGCTTCGGCGTCGCGTATGGTGTGGACAATGGCGCTCCTGTAGCTGCGAAAGCTGCTGGCTTTACGTCTAGCGTGGCTACTGGCGCCCTTGTAATAACACCTACAGCTGCAACTGCTGCGGTTCCTGCGTTGAAGAGCAAGCAATGGACGATCGGTGGCGCCTATAAGATGAATCCGTTCGAAGTCATGATCGGCTACGACATCGATAAGACGGATCTTGCGGGCGGTAGCACTAGCGATAGAAAGGTCGCGTGGATTGGCGGTAGGTACGCGATGTCCGGCGCTAACGCGGTGAGCCTCGCCTACTACGATGACAAGAGGGATGCCGCCGTCGATGGCACGAAGAAATTGTGGATCTTAGGCTTTGTGCACAATCTGTCGAAGCGCACCGAGTTTTATGCTGACATCGATAGCGCAAAGGTGGATGGCTCGCTGAATACAGGAACCGATTCCAGCAACCTCGGCATCTCCATCGGTATCAACCACGCGTTTTAATCGACCCCGGTCGATTAGAAAGTTCAAACGGCCACCTTCGGGTGGCCGTTTTTTTTGACCCATACGGCGCGCGAGCCAGCCCAAAGCGGAATCCTTCCCCCTGATTTAAGCGCTAGCGCTGCGCTTTCGAATCCGCGAACATTCGATCGAGTTCCACCCCGGGATCACGGGCGCGCATAAATGCCTCCCCCGCGAGGAAAGCATGCACCCCGTTCGCCCGCATCAATTCCACGTCCGCGCGTGCAAGTATGCCGCTCTCGGTGACGACCAGGCGCCCGGGCGGAATGCGCGGCAGCAGATCCAGCGTGGTCGTCAGCCGCGTCTCGAAATTGCGCAGGTTGCGATTGTTGATGCCGATCAGCGGGGTGGCCAGCGCGAGCGCGCAGGCCAGCTCTTCGGCGTCGTGCACCTCGACCAGCACCGCCATGCCCAGGTCCTGCGCCAGCGCCTCGAGCTCCTGCATGCGCGCAACATCGAGCGCCGCGGCGATGAGCAGGATGCAATCGGCGCCCAGGGCGCGCGCCTCGAACACCTGGTAGGCCTCGAGCATAAAGTCCTTGCGCAGCGCCGGAAGAGCGCAGGCGTTGCGCGCCGCCGCCAGGTAGTGCGGCGCGCCCTGGAAGAATTCGCGGTCGGTCAGCACCGACAGGCAGGCCGCCCCGTGCGCTGCATAGCTCGCGGCGATCGCGCCCGGATCGAAATCCGCGCGCAGCAGGCCTTTGCTCGGGCTGGCTTTCTTGATCTCGGCGATCACCGCCGCCTGTCCATCGGCGATTTTCGCCCTGAGCGCACCCAGAAAATCGCGCGGCCTCGGCGCGCATGCGTTCCAGCGGCCGCTCGCGCTTGGCCGCGGCAACTTCTTCGGCTTTGTGCGCGAGTATTCTTTTGAGGATGTCGGACACGGCCTGAGGCTACACTGAGGGAAGAAGCACCCGAGCCGGCGCTAGCTCTTGCCGCCGAGCTTCTGCGTGAGCTGCACGAACTTGTCCAGCTTCGCCCGCGCCGCGCCGCTGGCGATGGCTTCGAACGCCTGTTCCACGCCCTCTTCCATGCTCTGCTCCTTGCCTGCGACGTAAATCGCGGCACCGGCGTTGAGCGCGACAATGTCGCGCGCCGCTCCGGGTTTGTTGTCTAGGGCGCCCAGCAGCATGGCGCACGATTGCTCCACCGTTTCCACGGCGAGCGTGCGCGGGTCGTGCAGCGGCAGGCCGAAACGCTCAGGATGCACCGTGTACTCCTCGATGCGGCCGTCCTTCAGCTCGCCGATCATGGTCTTGCCGCTGATCGAAATCTCATCCAGGCCTTCCAGCCCGAACACGGTCATCGCGTGGCGCGCCCCCAGGCGCTGCAGCACGCGAATCTGGATCCCCACCAAGTCGGGATGGAACACACCCATCAACTGGGTCGGCGCGCCGGCCGGGTTGGTGAGCGGCCCGAGGATGTTGAATATGGTCCTCACCCCCAGTTCGCGCCGCACCGGCGCGGCGTGCTTCATCGCCGCGTGGTGGTTGGGCGCGAACATGAAGCCGACGCCGACCTCGTCTATGCACTGCGCCACCTTGGCAGGCGTCAGGTTGATATTGGCCCCCAGCGCCTCGAGCGCGTCGGCGCTGCCCGACTGCGAGGACACGGCGCGCCCGCCGTGCTTGGCCACGCGCGCGCCGGCCGCGGCTGCGACAAAGATGGCCGCGGTCGAGATATTGAAGGTGCGCGCGCCGTCCCCGCCGGTGCCAACCACGTCGACCAGGTTGTGCGCATCCTCGACCTCCACCTTGGTCGCGAGTTCGCGCATCACCTGAGCCGCGGCCGTGATTTCGCCTATGGTTTCCTTTTTCACCCGCAGCGCGATGGTGATCGCCGCGATCATCACCGGCGACAGCTGTCCGCTCATGATTTGGCGCATCAGATCGAGCATCTCGTCGTGGAAAATCTCGCGGTGCTCGATCACGCGCTGCAACGCTTCCTGTGGCGTCATGGACATGGCTGATTTCCTCTCTTAGGGGGCCATTTCAGAACTACCGAAATGGCCCTGATTTAGGGGAGCATGAGGGGATGTATCCCCTCATTTTGTAATAGGCTCCAAAAAGTTCTTTAACAGCTTGTGGCCGTGTTCAGTGAGTATCGACTCCGGATGAAACTGCACGCCCTCGAGCGCGAACTGCCGGTGCCGCACCCCCATGATCTCGCCGTCTTCGCTCTCGGCGGTGATTTCCAGGCAATCGGGCAGGCTCGCGCGCGCGATCACGAGCGAATGATAGCGCGTCGCCCGGAACGGCGACGGCAGGCCGGCGAACACGCCGCTCGAGGCGTGGCGTATGTCCGAGGTCTTGCCGTGCATCACCCGGCCTGCATGCACGATGCGAGCGCCGAAGGCCTCGCCTATCGCCTGGTGCCCCAGGCACACGCCGAGGATGGGCAGTTTGCCGGCGAACTCGCGCACCAGGGCCACGGAAATGCCGGCCTCCTTGGGGGTGCACGGGCCGGGAGAGATGACGATGCGCGCCGGCGCCCGCGCGGCGATTCCGGCCAGGTCGATGGCGTCGTTGCGCACCACCCTCACTTCTTCGCCCAGCTCGCCGAAATATTGCACCAGGTTGTAGGTGAAGGAATCGTAGTTGTCGATCATGAGCAGCATGATCAACCCTCCAGCCGGGTGTCTAATCCGGCGGCAGCCATTTCCGCTGCGCGCAGCACCGCGCGCGCCTTGGACAGCGTTTCCTGCCATTCCGAGGCCGGGTCGGAATCGGCGACGATACCCGCCCCCGCCTGCATGTGCAGCACCCCGTCCTTGATCAGCGCGGTACGCAGCGCGATGGCGAGATCCATGTCGCCGTGAAAGCCGAGGTAACCCACCGCGCCCGCATAGATGCCGCGCTTCACCGGCTCCAGCTCGTCGATGATTTCCATCGCGCGCACCTTGGGCGCGCCCGACACCGTGCCCGCGGGAAAACTCGCGCGCAGCACGGCCATCGCATCCAACCCCTCGCGCAGCCTGCCCTCGACGTTGGAGACGATATGCATGACATGCGAATAGCGCTCGATCACCATGTTCTCGGTTACGCGCACGCTGCCGGGCGCGGCGACGCGGCCGACGTCGTTGCGGCCCAGATCCATCAGCATGACATGCTCGGCGCGCTCCTTCGGGTCGGCCAGGAGTTCCGCCGCGAGCGCCTCGTCCTCCTCCGCCGTCTTGCCGCGCGGGCGCGTGCCGGCGATCGGGCGCAGCGTCACCTTGTCGCCCTCCAGCCGCACCAGGATCTCGGGCGAGGCGCCGACGACAAAGAAATCCTCGAAATCGAAGTAGAACATATAGGGCGAGGGGTTGAGCGTGCGCAACGCCCGGTACAGCGCCAGCGGCTCGGCCGCGAACGGCTGCGACATGCGCTGCGACAGCACCACCTGCATCACGTCGCCGTCGTAGATGTAACGCTTGGCGCGCTCCACTGCCGCCTTGTAGCCGGCTTCGCCGAAAGCCGATTGCGCGGCTTCGCTCGCGTGCGGCGCCTCCGCCGGGATCTGCACCGGCGAGCGCAGCGCATGCAGCAGTTCGCGCAGGCGCGCGCGCGCCTTCTGATACGCGCCGGGCACTTCCGGCTCCGCGTACACCACCAACGTCAGTTTTCCAGAAAGGTTGTCGACGATAGCGACCTCCTCCGACAACATCAGCAGTATGTCGGGCGTGCCCAGCGTATCCGGCGGCGCGGATGCCGCGAGGCGCGGCTCTATATAGCGCACCGTGTCGTAGCCGAAGCAGCCGACCAGCCCGCCGCAGAAACGCGGCAGCCCGGGCAAGACGGCGACCTTGAAGCGCTGTAGATACGCATGGATGAACTCGAGCGGATCGCCTGTTTCGGCGCGCTCGGCAACGCGGTTTCCCGACAACACCAAGACCGTACCGCCCTGCACATTGATGCGCGTCGAACAGGCGAGCCCGATGAAGGAATAGCGGCCGAAGCGCTCTCCGCCCTGCACCGATTCGAGCAGATAGGAATAGGGCTTGTTCGCCAGCTTGAGATAGATGGACAGCGGTGTATCGAGATCGGCGAAGGTCTCCAGCACCACGGGAATGCGGTTGAAACCCTGCGCGGCGAGACGCTTGAATTCGACTTCAGTCATGACAGCTCCTAACACGATCCGGGAAAACGAAGGGGTGGGCGCTTGTGCATGCGACTCGGCATGCGGCCCGCGTATGACTCTAGGACCGCCAGCAGCGCCAGCTTTCCCAGGCGAAACGCGCCCATTTTCCGGATTTTTCGAGTATCACGACCGTGCGCTTTGAAGGATGTTCGCGGCTTCTGATAGGGAGTCAACTATAGCATCACAGTCCAGATTATGCACGTCCCCGCCCTCGTTGTAGCCGTAGGAAACGCACACAACCGGGCAGCCGGCCGCACGCGCCGCCAACGCGTCGTTGGCCGAATCGCCGATCAGCAGCGCCTGTTCCGGTGGCAGGGCGAACTCGGCGCAGATGTGCGCAAGCTGCATCGGATCGGGCTTCTTGCGCGCCAGCGTATCGCCGCTCACCACCAGTTCGAAATAGGGAGCCAGGCCCTTTTGCGCAAGCAGCGGCCCGGTGAAACGGGCGGCCTTGTTGGTGACGCAGGCGAGGCGCAGGCGCTGCGCCCGGAATCGCTCCAATCCATCGAGCACGCCCGGATAAAGCGTGGTGCGCCGGCCGGATTCCTCAAAATAGAAATCCTGGAACAAGGCCAGCGCCTCGGCCTGCAGCGCGTCTGCGCGCGCCCCGCTCGCGCGCCCCTGCAGACAGCGCTGCACCAGGTTGGGAATGCCTTTGCCGATGAAACTGCGAATTTCCTCCTGCGTACGCGTGGCCAGGTCCAGCGCGGCGAGCATGCGCGCGGCCGCAGCGGCAATGTCGGGAACGGTGTCGAGCAGCGTGCCGTCCAGATCTATCATCACGGCAGCAATGCCGCGCGCTAGCCGCATGCCGAAGCCTAGGCGGTCTGGATCGCCGCGCGCATTGCGGCAATGGTTGCCTTATAGTCCTTGGCACCGAAAATGGCGGACCCGGCGACGAAGGTATCGGCGCCGGCGCGCGCGATCTCGGCGATGTTGTCGGTTTTGACGCCGCCGTCGACTTCGAGCATGATCTCGCGCCCCCTCTGGTCTATGCGGCGGCGCACTTCGGCCAGTTTGACGAGTGCGTGCGGAATGAATTTCTGCCCGCCGAAACCTGGGTTCACCGACATGATCAGCACCAGGTCCAGCCGGTACAGCACGTGATCGAGATAGTCCAGCGGTGTGCCCGGGTTGAACACCAGTCCGGCCTTGCAGCCCTGCTCATGTATCAGCCCGATGGTGCGGTCGATATGCTCGCTCGCCTCCGGATGAAAGCTGATGATGTTGGCGCCGGCGCGGGCGAAGTCGGGAATGATGCGATCCACCGGCTTCACCATCAGGTGCACGTCGATGGGCGCCTTGGTCAGCGGCCGGATCGCCTCGCATACCAGCGGCCCTATGGTCAGATTGGGCACGTAATGGTTGTCCATCACGTCGAAATGGATCCAGTCGGCGCCGGCTGCGATCACGCCCGTCACCTCCTCGCCCAGCCGGGCGAAGTCGGCGGAAAGTATGCTCGGCGCGATGCGGTAAATAGGCATAGGGTGTGATCTGTATCCGACGATGCTTGCGCGCATTTTACCCGCTCGCCTCAGCGCGCGCCAAAAAACCTAGGGCGCTGCAGGCAGGCGCTACCGGCGCGGTGTAAAATGCGCGCATGGAATCCGCCAAAAAATACGACGTCAGCGTCTCCACCGAGACCCAATACATTGCCGAGCAGTCGGACGAAGCGAAAAACCGCTTCGTCTTCTCCTACACCGTCACTATTTGCAACAGGGGCACCATTCCGGCGCAGTTGATCAGCCGGCACTGGATCATCACCGATTCGCGCAACCAGGTGCAGGAAGTGCGAGGCCTGGGCGTGGTCGGGGCCCAGCCCCTGCTCAAGCCGGGTGAGCACTTCGCGTACAGCAGCGGCACGGCCATCGCCACGCCGGTCGGCACTATGAGCGGCAGCTACCAGATGGTGGCCGAGGACGGCACCCAGTTCGATGCGCCGATACCGGAATTCACGCTGTCGGTGCCGCGCGTACTGCACTAGGCCCTGTTGTGGGCGCGCGCTTGCGCCGCGAAGCAACTCCCCTTGCGCGGCTCGCGACGCATGGAATTCGCGAGCAAGTTCGCTCCCTCTAGGGCGCCCCTCCTACCTGGGTTTACCGTCGTCCTTTTTGTCGGAGTTCGGCAAGGTCCACCAGACGATAAACAGGAGCAGCCCTAGGGCGATGCCTGCTTCGAGCAAGAAAATCCACATGCGTTGCTATACTCCTTGCGTCATGACCTGCATCACGAGTGGCATCATAGACCGGTGGCGCGCGCTCGGTGCGGCGGCGCTGCTGGCGCTCCTTGCCGGCTGCGCCGTGGCGCCGCCGCTTGCGCCCGCGGCGGTTCAGGCCTGCCCTGCCGCCGCGCCCTGTCCGCCACGTCCATCATGTCCGGTGTGTCCGACGGTCGCGCCCGAGCCGCTTAAGGTAAAGACCCTGGAAACCGTGAACTGGACCGACCTTCCGGGCTGGATGGATGACGACCCAGGCGCAGCGTGGGAGACTTTCTTGCGAAGCTGCAGCCGGCTCAAGGCGCAAGCTGTCTGGGGCAAGAGCTGCACGCTGGCCGAGCAGCTTCCCGCCGCAGCCTCGGTGCGCGACTTCTTCGAGACGCAATTCCTGCCCTATCGGGTGGCCAACGCCGATGGCAGCGTGCTGGGCCTCGCGACTGGCTACTACGAGCCGCTGCTGCGTGGCAGCCGCAGGAAAGTGGGGCCTTACCGTTACCCGCTCTACGCTGCGCCCGCGGACCTTCTGGTCGTCGATCTGGCCGATATCAATCCGGAGTTGAAGCACCTGCGCCTGCGCGGACGGCTGGAAGGCCGGCGCGTGGTGCCGTATTATCCGCGCGCCGAGATCGAGCGCGGGCTGCCCACTCTCGCCGGCAAGGAATTGCTCTGGGTGGACGACCCGGTGGATCTGTTCTTTCTGCAGATCCAGGGCTCAGGCCGGGTGCGGCTGCCCAGCGGCGAGCTGGTGCGCGTGGGCTACGCCGACCAGAACGGCCAGCCGTATAAGTCGATCGGACGCTATTTGGTCGAACAGGGAGAATTGACGCTGCAACAGGCATCGATGCAGGGCATCAAGGCCTGGGGCGCGGCCAATCCGGCAAAGTTGGATGCGCTGCTCAACGTAAACCCGAGCTACGTTTTCTTCCGCGAGTTGCCCCGGGACGGCGGGAGCCAGATTTCCGCGGACGATGGCCCCGTGGGGGCCCTGGGCGTGGCGCTCACGCCCGAGCGCTCCATCGCCGTCGATCCGCGTTATATTCCGCTGGGCGCGCCGGTGTTTCTCGCCACCACTTGGCCGGGCAACGCGCAAACGCTTGCGCGCCTGGTGCTGGCGCAGGATAGCGGCGGCGCGATCCGTGGCGCCGTGCGCGCCGATTTCTTCTGGGGCTTCGGCGATGCCGCCGGCGCGCAGGCGGGACGCATGCGCCAAAGCGCCAGAATGTGGGTGCTTCTGCCGCGGGACTATCCGATTGCGCAATAGGCGCGAACAACAGCCCGTTATATTTTTCCGTTTTGGGCGAACAGCTTCTCCAACTGCTCCGCCGGAATCGCGCCGGCAACGCGTTCCCCGCTTGCAAACACTAGCGTCGGCGTGCCGCTGATGCGGTACTTGCGCCCGAACTCAAGGTTCTTCTCGATCGGCGTATCGCAACGCGCCGCCACCGGCACCGTCGCATTCAGCATCAGCTCGCTCCAGGCTTTGGACCTGTCGGAGGAGCACCAGACCGCTTTCGCCTTGTCGTGCGAATCCTGCGACAAAATGGGGTAAAGGAAAGTGTAGATGGTGATGTTGTCCACCTTGGCCAGAACCTTCTCGAAACGCTTGCAATAGGGGCAGTTGGGATCGGAGAAAACCGCCAGCAAGCGCTTGCCGCTGCCGCGCACCGTCTTGACAGCGGCGTCCAGCGGCAGACTTTCCCACTTGATGCCGGACAACTCCCGCAGCCGCTTCTCGGTGAGGTTCTGCATGGTCTTACCGTCTCGAATTTCCCCGCTGAAGATGTAATTCATCCTTTCGTCGGTATAGTGGAGACCCTCACCGTCCACGCGGAATTCGTAAAGACCCAGGTAGGGGGTCTTCGCCACCGCATCGACCTTGGCACCGCCGCCAAAACGGCTTTCGAGGGTACGTTTGATGATGACTTCGGTCGTGAGCTTGCCCACGGGCTCGGCAGCCTGCGCCAACACCAACACCTGCGCGAGCAGGACCAGGACCGATATGCGTTTAAACATGGTCTTCCTTTAATAGCTTCAGCCCAACGCGCGGCGGATAAGCAGGTTCTTTACGACCGGCAGGGCGTTGGTTAAGTTCAATCCCGCATTGCGCAGCTTTGCCGCAGCGCCGCCGGGTGCGGCGAACAGCCGCTGCAGTCCATCGGTCACCAGGGTAAGCGCGAGTATATCTTCGGCGCGGGCGCGCTCATAGCGCCGCAACAGCCGAATTTCACCCGGATCGCGAAATAGTTCACGCTGCACCAACACGCCGGCCAGTTCCCTGGCGTCGCCAAAGCCGAGATTCACGCCCTGACCCGCCAGCGGATGCAATACGTGGCCCGCGTCGCCGATCAGGGCGATGCGCGGCGCGGCCAGGCGCGCCGCGCGTATGCGCGCAAGCGGGAAGCGCATCGCGGCGCAGAGCAGACCGAGTTCCCCCAGCGCGTCCTTGCCGGCCTGCGCGACGCGCGCGCAAAACGCATCTGCAGGCAATGCTAGGAGTTCGGCGGCATGCGCATCGGGCGTGGACCACACGATGGACATACGCTCGCCCGGCAAGGGCAGATAGGCAAGCACGCCGTCGCCGCGGAACCACTGGAAAGCAGTGTTATGGTGCGCCCGCGCGCAGTCGAAATTCGCCACCACGCCCATCTGGCCGTAGGACTTTTCCTCTGCCGCGATCCCCGCGGCCTGGCGCGTCCAGGAATGCATACCGTCGGCAGCGACCACCAGCTTGGCGCGCAGGATCCTGCCGCCGGCCAGGGTGAGTTCCGCCGCGTCCTCGCGCAGTTGCAGCGCCACGCACTGATCCGGACAAATCAGCTCGAGGTCATGCTGGTGCTCCAGCCCCTGCCACAGCACCGACTGCAGATGACGGCTCTCGACGATAGCGGCAAGTTCGGCCACGCCCGCCTCGTAGGCGGAAAACCGCAACTGCGCGTCCGCGGCATCGCCGTGGATGTGCATTTCGTGCACGGCGGCTATGCGGCCGTGATCCAGCCGTTTCCACACGCCCAGAGTTTCTAGGAACGCGGCGCTGCCGGGACTGATGGCGTAGACGCGGCTATCCCAATGATCGCCGGAGCCCAGCGGCGCCTGCGCCTCGACCAGCGCCATCTTGAGCCCTGCGCCGCGCAAGGCCCTGGCGAAACTCGCGCCGACCAGGCCCGCGCCGACGATGACGATATCGAAGTCCATAAAGGTGATTCTAAACGCAAAGGCCGCAAAGAAACGCAATCGCCACAAAGATGAAAACTCTTTTCCGGCTTTGTCATGAGCCCCGGCGCGCATCGCGCTGCGGCGCGAGCCGACATTTTTTTCTTCCTCGATTCAGTCGCATAGCATGCGAGAACGCTTGACAGGGGTGCTGCGGCGCGAGGATAATCCGCGCCTTCGCCTGGCGAATTAGCTCAGCCGGTTAGAGCGACGGAATCATAATCCGCAGGTCCCGTGTTCGAATCACGGATTCGCCACCACTATTCAAACGGCTCTCCAGAGGGAGGGCCCTATTGTTTGCGCACCCGGCCGGCGTACACAAATAAAAAAGGCGACATCGACTGTCGCCTTTTTTTGCTCTGCCGGACGCAGCTATTTCTTATGGCATTTCGCGCAGTCAGCCGGGGCCTTGGTGCTGAACGCCTTCTTGCCGTCATGGCAGGCACCGCAGAACTTGCCCTCGTTCATGGCAGCCATGGTTATCTTGTCCTTGCCTTGTTTCATTTCGAACAGCTTGGGCTTGGTGTGGCAATCTGCACATTTCAAGCCCTTGTCCGCATGCACCTTGCCGTCAAACGTCACTTTGCCCATGGGGCTCGCCAACTCCACCGTCTTGCCTGGCGGAACCGCCATAACACTCCCGACGGACAGCATCAGCGCCGCAAATACCGCCAATATTCCCGCGAACTTCATTTGGTCACCCCCTTGCTTGGTTAAAAATGAACGAACAACTCTAATTATAAACGCAGCGCCGCAACAAACCGTTGACCGGACGCGCAAACATACCCGTACGCTTATTGTGGCTTTTCTATACCCCGTTGTCCACCGCCATAAGATCCGTGCCGACTCTTGCACCCTGAATTCAAGGGCTTATTCCAAAATGAGCGGCCCCACTCCTTGCGTGGCTCCTCGTGCCCCTTTATTCAGGGGCCGTTTCGGTAATTCCGACATGGTCTCTACGCTTTCAGCCTCCGCCTCAGTTCTTTTGCCAGCAATTCGATCTCTAAAGCCGCGACCGATCCCGCGGGAGGAAAGCCGACGATGGGTGTTTCGACAAAGGCAACCCGCTGGCCGATCTGGGCCGACATGAAAGGCACGCCGGATTTCTTCAGCTCGTCGCGGATCTGGGCCGAAACCGCTGTGCGCTGGGCCATGGTCAGGACGACCGCGTAACGCGGGAGCGCGCTCTTGCGCTCCCTGCTGCCTGCGATTTCGCGCAACAGTTCCACCGCTTCCATGGCCTCCCTCAGGTCGAACGGCGACGGCTTGCACGGAATCAGCACGAAGTCGGAGTGCGCCAAGGCCTCCATGTTCTTGCGCCGGCGGTAACCCGCAGTGTCGATCACTACCCGCTCATATTCGTCAGCCAGTTTTGCAATGGTCTTGCCGATGTTCTTGCTGGTGTCCTCGATAACGGGAACGTGCAGAACCTCCTGCCGGCAGATGGACAACGATGCCTGCGGGTCCGCATCGAGGAGCACGGTTTTCTTGCTCTGCGACCAATAGGCCGCGAGGCAGACTGCGAGCGTGGACTTGCCGCAGCCGCCTTTGGTCGAGTACAGGGAGACGATCATTTCCCGCTTGCGCCGGTGGGCGGCCCGCAGCGGCAGCCTGCCGCCGAACGCCTGCGAGCGTGGGTCATGGGCTCAGTTCAGGCAGATTTGGACAACAGTTCGAAATGCTCGACCACGGGCGGACCGGCGAAATAAGGCCCCGCCAGCGCGCGCCACTCCTGGAAAGCGGGCGACTGGCGAAAATCCTCGGTGTGATTGTCCAGCGTCTGCCAAAAGATCATCAGTACGAAACGCTGCGGAGATTCGATTCCCTTGTTGACCTTGTAGCCCATGAAACCCTGGGCTATCGGGATCACGTTCTTGACGCCTTTTTCGATAGCCGCTTCGAACCTTGCCTGAGCTCCCGCTTTGACGCGGATATCCGCGATTTCTAGGATCATTTTGAGGTATCCAGAATTGAGTTGGGGTTACGGGGTGACGCGATTCCCCCGAAACAGCAGATGCAGGGCACAAGCCTGGCACCCCAGTTGCCGCCAGGTGCAGCCTACTACGAAGCAGTCCGGGAAGAAAGCCTCGGCCACACTCACCGCGACCCGGTTCTTGCGCCCGAGCTCATCAGACCCTCGGCGCGGGGGCTTCGTTTATAA
>JBQMQE010000046.1:6770-23228 GCA_052172655.1 Burkholderiales bacterium | reverse complement strand
ACTTTCACCCGTAACTCCTTGCCGGTCTCCCGGCGCACCGTACCGAAATCACGGTTGGCGCGCGCAGCGCGCAACTGTTTGCCCCCGGGACGCGACGACGCCTGCTAACCCGCAGCCGCTCCACTTGCCGATGCGGTAACATTGCAACGCTTGCGCCCTGCTGCCGCCCGGCAATACCTGCGCGAAACTCCTTCGAAAAGGACACAGCATGTTCCAGCCCGGATTGTTAAAAGGCAAGCGCATCCTGGTCACCGGCGGCGGCACCGGCCTCGGCCGCGAGATGGTGGACAAGTACCTGGAGCTCGGCGCGGACATCTACATCTGCGGCCGGCGCAAGGAAGTGCTGGACCAGACCGCGAAAGAGCTGATGCAAAAGCGCGGCGGCTCGGTCAAAACCCATGCCGTCGACATCCGCGAGCCGGAAGCAGTCGACAAAATGATCGAATCGATCTGGAACGACGGCGGACCACTCACCGGTCTGGTCAACAACGCCGCCGGCAACTTCATCAGCCGCACCGAGGACCTGTCGCACCGCGGCTTCGATGCCATCGCCAACACCGTTTTCCACGGCACGTTCTACACCACCCATGCCGTGGGCAAACGCTGGATCAGGGGCGGCGACAAGGGCAGCGTGGTTTCGATCGTCGTCACCTGGATCTGGACCGGCTCGCCCTTCGTCGTGCCCTCGGCCATGTCCAAGGCCGGCATCCACGCCATGACCCAGTCGCTGGCGGTGGAATGGGGCCGTTATGGCATCCGCCTGAACGCGATCGCCCCGGGCCTGTTTCCCACCGAGGGCGCGGGCAAGCGCCTGTATCCGGGCAAGGACAGCAAAGACCGCGAAGCAGCGCAAGCCAATCCGATGCGCCGCCACGGTCGCATGCCCGAACTGCAGAACCTCGCGACCTTTCTCATGGCCGACGGCTGCGAGTGGTTGAGCGGCCAGACCATTGCGCTTGACGGCGCCGGCTGGCAGGCCAACGGCGGCGGTTTCACCCAGATGTTGAGCTGGAGCGATGCCGAATGGGAGCAGGCGCGCGCGCTGATCAAGGCGCAAAACGAGAAGGACAAGGCGCAGCGTTCGGTGTGATTCAAACCGTGATCGTCATCCTGATGGGCGTGACCGGCTGCGGCAAGACTACGGTCGGGGCGCTGCTGGCAAAAGACTGCGGCTGGGAGTTTCATGACGCCGACGACTTCCATCCCGCGGCAAACGTCGCCAAGATGAAAAGCGGCGCGCCGCTCGATGACGAGGACCGCTGGCCCTGGCTGGAACGCCTCAACGCTTTGCTGCTCGAGCACGAACGGCAGGGCAAGAGCCTGGTGCTAGCCTGCTCGGCGCTGAAACAGGTCTATCGCGATCGCCTTAGCCGCGGCTGCGCCGCGGCGCGCTTCGTCTTTCTCGACGGCGAGCAGGAACTCATTCGCGCGCGCCTCGCCGCGCGCCACGGGCATTACATGAACCCGAAGCTGCTGGCTTCGCAATTCGCTATCCTGGAGCGGCCCGAGGACGCGCTGCGGCTCGATGCGGGCGAAAGTCCGGAGGAGTTGGTGCGCAGCATCAGAGAGGGGCTGGCGGTTTGAGGCGAACTCCAGCGGACAAACATAAGCGTCCGCGACCGGCAATTCGCAAGATTCATTTCTTCAGATTCGCATGGATTCTTACTTAGCGGCCGATCGCCTTGCAATTTTTTTTGGTACCGCGCGGCGCTGCTACACTCTCTTCATTGTCTAAGGCGTGAGCGGAGATTTGCGAAGACGCTCTTGCCGGGGATCGGCTGCACTTTTCCCTCGATAACTTCCCGGTGCCGTCTTTGTGCCTCTTCCAGCCAGGCGCGCTCGACGTCCGCGTCCGTCGGAGCGTCAAGTTCGGCGATCAGGATGTGGATTAGTTTGGTCTTGTCTTCGAGGCTCAGCGACCGAATCTTGGCCTCGATTTCAGCGACGTAGATAGACCTGGTAACCACTGATATTTGTCCGCTTGATAGGTTAGCTCGGTATCTTGCATCTTGTATCTAATAAGCGATTCGGTGAATAGAGGAGAACCGTCGCTGGCAGTGCGGAATAACTCCAGGTCTTTCGATCTAAACGGACGCCATCCAAGAGTCTCACAGAGGCCTTTCACGTACTGCGCGTACTCTTCCTTCGGAAGTCCCGCCACTTCGACACATAGTGCAGATGAGTAGGTAAAATTCTTTCTTGTCGTTAGAAGAATTCGAGCTCGAGAGTTTCCGATTTGCATTGCCGTTTCAAGCGTCATCTTCTGCTGATCTTTTGGGAGCGAATCAACGTCGTCTATGATGACCAGAGTTGGAATTGCGTCAAATGCCCCCTTCAGTAGCTTCTTTAGAAGTGGGGCTGTTGCATCCTCTACCTCTTCGCTCAGAATAGCGACTTGCGAGCAAAGCGCGCGCAAGAGCTCGTCATAGTCACGAAAATGGGTTTCCGGGACCTGGTCCCAGTCATCATTCAATCCGCGGAATTGTTTTGTTTTTGCGGTGAGCCAAATAATTTTTTCAAAACCGTATGCTTTTGTTCGGCAAACTTCTTCAGCGAACCTATACGCAATCGACGATTTTCCCTTTCCACCATCACCGGCAAGAACTTTGGCGAATTGAAACTCATCGGCGAGCCATTTCCACAATTGCAGGAACTCGTCCTTTCGTCCAACAAACTCTGGACAAATAAAATTGCGGTCAGGAAGATTCTCATCAAGTATTAGTTTCGTCGCACCACTTAGAAGAGCTTGTGCGGACGCTTCTTTTAGCGCAGGGTCAATCCGTTCAGATGCAAGGAACCAATGATCTTCGTTTGTATGCGCAGGAACGGAATTGTCTTGGACTCGGAAATAAATTGAGTCGCTCCCAAATATGGGACGCTTGTCGTCGGTGGGATCATCTTTTCCGAATGTTGCAGGCGAACGTGTCTTGTCGCGTTTTGGAACATGCAAGAGACCTAAGGATATCTTTGCTGACTGGAACGGCACTTCAAACTGTCGATATGAAATATCTATGTTTCTCCCGGTATAAACACGAATCAGTGATTTGATCCGCGCCACGTCCATCACCTGACTCGCCAGTCCGACCGGAAAAAAGACGGTGTTTCTGATTTGTTCTTCAACACCAAGGATCAGATAACAACCGCCAAACGTATTGTAAAGGCTGACGATGTCCCGAATCCGTTTCGCCAAAGATTCGCGGCTGTTGCCAATCTCGCGCTTGTAGTCGAGGATTTCACATTCAAGGGAGGCAAATCCATCCGGTAGCAAAAGTGCATCAAACACCTTGCTATCAAGCAGGCCTTCGTTATTGTATTTGGCGAGAATTCGGCGAGCGGCTTGCGGGCTAAAATCGGGCAACTGAGTTGCTTTCGCGGCCATCGTTAGGGCTTCGCAAGGGACTTTGTTGAATATGAGTATATCGTGATACGAAGGGAATTGCGGTATCGGGGAGCGATAAAGAATCAATTCCCAGATCTTTCGCCTGCCCGACGCGCCCCTCGCCGCGGCGCTTTTCCCGCATTGCGGGGAGAGGGGGAAAGCAAGGCAGGATTCACCGTGTAGTAGGCCGGAGATCCGCATCCCTATTGACTTTCCAGCATATGGCGTCGGAAACACCGCGTTCAAACAACACTCAGCTAAACCACCTCACCACCTCAAACCGCTTGCCGCCCTTCAAGCGATACACGCCGAAGTCGCGCAGGTCCACGGTCAATATGGCGCGGCAGCCCGAGCGCTCGGCCAGCCAGACGAGCGCCGCGTCGGCGAAGTCGATATCGCGGTCGGCGTACTTGCCGATAATCGCGGCGATGTCGCCGTATGCGGCAATTGGAAGCTCCAGCGTTTTGAGCCGCCCGGATTGCACCAGGTCGAGAAGCTTGATCTTGGCGCGTGCGTCGAGAAAGAAGCTGGTTTCGACCACCACCGGAGAGACCGTCAACATCGGCCCGGCGTGGCCCCGGAAAAAGCCGCTCGCTTCGTTGTGCAGCGGGTCGGCGCGCCGCCCGAGCGCAACCAGGAAGCCGGTGTCGACGAGCAGCCTCGCCACACTAACCTTTGCCACGGAAGCGCTCGCGCAACAGGCGCTTGGTGCGGCGTGCCACGTCCCCGGAGGTGGTGTCGCAGCCGACGAACGGATGGTTCAGCTCGACCTTGCCCTTGGCACGGGTCTGCAGTAACTCTTCCAGTCCGCGCTTCACCGCTTCGCTCTTGCTGACGCCGTGAGCGACGCAATATTCGGCGAGCTCCTGCTCCACCCGCTCGGGCAGGCGTACGGTCAGGGTCATGGCGATGTCCTTGGTGTAATACGTAATATTTGAAAGTGTATTACAAACCGGCTCACGCCGCCATCGGGATACCGTGGTCCCGCCGCTCGGTGAGGATCTCGAAGGCGGCTCGGTTCGTCGTGGTAAAGGTCCGTGGCGCTTGCCCCGCCTGCTCCAGCGTCAGTTCGCATCCCGCCAGCTTGGTATTGAGGCATGTCTTGGTGCCGCCCGGCGGATTGGCGTAATTGAGCCCGACGAAGGCGGACGGGGGCGCATGAATATGCATTGCTACGCGGAACTGCGAACAGCGCGATTCGATGCGCCAGTCGAAGAAGTCAAAGTGGCCGCGCGTGCGCACGGCGCGGGCGAGGCTGTTCAGCGCGAACTCCCGGCCTTCCGCGCGCACCACGACTAGGCTCAGCGGCGGCGTCCACACGGGGCCGATGCGGAGCCGCGCAGTCGAACACTCCAGGAAAACATCCGGCGCATGGTCGAAGCCTGCCACCTGTCCCCAGGCGTAGGAGTCCGTGTGCTGGCTGCCCCAGTTGTGATTCTGACTGCCGCGCCAGCCATCGATGCGCATCGCCTCACCATCCACGGTCAATACGCCGTCGAATACCGCGTTCGGAGTGCCCACCAGCGCCTTGGCCTTCGGGAATCCGCGATCGTAGAACGACCGGGGCAGCAGGAGTAATGGCGGCTCCCGGCCTTCATACTGCAATGCCCACTGCAAGGTATGGCTGCTCCCGCTTGCACGCCCCTCCAACCGTCCTTCGGTCAGCAACGCAGTGCCGATGCGCACGTCGAGGCCGGTGTCCGAGAACTGGCAGGCAGCGAGCGGGAACACTTCTTTGACGGCCGCAATCCGCCCCTGCTCGCCGTCGAAGTAGATGGCCCACAGCTCCCCCACCGCGTCATCATCGCGTCCCTTGGGGCTGAAGACGGTGTAGCGTATCCAGAACGCGAGCGGGCGCTCGGGATGGTTCGCCCGCTGGAAATAGCTCTCGTAGTGCCCGCCCTGCGCATGCCGCACGTAGCGGCAACAATTCCAGGCGTTGCGCTCGAGCATGAGGTCGCGCCTCGGGCTCATCGGGCCGCCTTCTCGGAACCGCTGCGCGCCGCGCCGGCCACCTCGCCCACCACCGCGAGGAACCCTCCCAGGCGCGCCCACCGCGGCCAGCGCGATTCGAGTGCCCGTGCAAACGGCGAAGCTTGCGGCAGGATGATCGCCGTGCGCAGCACGACATTCCCGACGGGCATGGGTTCGAGCAGTTCACGCACTTCTGCGCCCGTGTGCCAGTGGGCGCCGGCATACGCCCCCGCGCCGCCTCCCCTGCCCTTTTGCAGATATAGCAGGCTGCGCCGGTTCAGCAGGCCGAGGACGAAGCGTCTTCGCGTGACGCGCAGCAATTCGCGCAGAGCCCGTTGTTGATCGCTGATGAAACAAAGCGCGGTCACCGACACGGCGAAGTCAAAAGCCCGGTCTGGAAACGGCAGTGCTTCCGCCCTGGCGGCAACGTAAGATTCCCCATATCGCGCTTGTGCGCGGGCGTAGGACAGCCACTCCTCGTTCGGGTCGATGCCGACTACCGGACCCTGAACATCCCGCGCGAACAAGCGTGTGAAATACCCGGTGCCGCAGCCTGCGTCGAGCAAGGAAGCGCCACGCCCGGGGCGCAGCAGGCGATTGAGCATGGCGTACTCGGTCGCGCCGATCCATTGACCTCGCGGCGAGCGATACCACGCCTCGTAATCCTGGGGCTTCATGGATTGGTTCGAAGCGGCCGGCGCCCACGGTGGAATCGAGAGGTGCGCCGGGACAACGATCTGACGCCGGCGGGATCACTTGGAGCCAGCGCTTCCACCTGCTTGCTTCGACTTCTCGTCCCCGGCCTTCCATTTCGTGTAGCAGTCGAGGCCGCAAAAGTGCAGCACGTAATCCGTCGCCTCCGCGACCATCGCCTCGGACTTCGGAATTTCCTTCATGCATATCTCGCAGGCGACCCGCCCCACAGCGGATGGTTTTCCTTGCGCAGCCATAACACAACTCCTCGAGACGCGATATGCCGATGCCAGCCCGCAACGCTGCGACGCTGCACGGTCACGAGCCCGAACCTGTGTTACACGATTGAATTCATACTAGTTCGATATGTCGGCAGATGCAAATATCCGCCGACCATCTCCGCCGCCAATGCGCGCCCTCAATATGCGCCGACAAATGGCGCCTTGCGCCTGCAGGTGGCGTAGCGGCGGCAGGGACTCGCCGCCCTGCGCCTGCGTCAATCGGCCGAGGCCGAGCGCAGCCTGAGGGCTGCCTGCGTATGCGGATTCATCTTCTTCAGTCCCGCGATGAACTCCTCGAACGGGAGGTCGTGGGTTTTCTTCAGCTGGCGCGCGCGTTTGTTCAGTTCCGCCCAGGCAAGTTCGCGCGGGTGGCGCTTGAAGGCGAAGGCGATGAGGTTGACCCGGTCGGCCGCCTTCAGGCAAATCACCCGCTCATCGAAGCTTTTCTCGACGCGCTGCAGGAAAACATCGAGCTTCTTTTCTTCCGCCATGAAATTGACCGCCATCACGCCGCCGTCGCGCAGCGCGGCGTAGGCCGCGTCGTAGAACGCCTGGGTGCACAGCGCCGTGGGTTGTTTGCCGTCGTCGAAGCCGTCCACCAGCAGCACATCGGCCGACTCGGCGTGGTCGCGTACGTAATCGGCGCCGTCGGCGATTTCCACCTTCAGGCGCGCGTCATCCAGGGGGAAATGGAACATGCTGCGCGCGGCCGCCAGCACCTTGGCGTTGATCTCGACCACCGTGGTGCGCGTCCCCGGCATGCGCTGGTGGATGTAGCGCGCCATCGAGCCGCCGCCCAGGCCGATCATCAGCACCTCGCGCGGCAGCGGCTGGAACAGCAGGAAAGCCATCATTGCGCGCGTGTAGTCGAGCGCCAGTTCGTCCGGGCGCGCCAGCCGGATCGAGCTCTGGATGGCGTCGCCTCCCAGGTGCAGCGAACGCACGCCGTTTTCCTCGCTCACCTCGACGCTGGCGCGGCGCCGGCCGAACCAGCTTTTAGTGCTTGTCATTTTCCCGGCTCATGCGCAAACTGGCGCACTCTTCGATTGGAGGCGCCTGATTATCATGCATTGTGCAAAAAAATGCGGCTTGTTTTTGCTTGTCGGATTGCTGACTGCGCTCGCCGGCGCCGCCCTCGGCCTGGGCCACGTCGCAGACTGGCTCAGCGTCAGCGACCGGCCGCAGAAGGCCGACGCCATCCTGGTGCTGGCCGGCAGCTATTCGCGATCGTTCCAGGCGGCCGACCTGTACCGTCAGGGCCTCGCCCGCAAGATCTACGTCAGCGTGCCGGCGCGCGACGACCAGTTCCGCCTGCTGGACGAGGCGGGCATTGCCTTTCCGCGCGAGGAAGAGCTTATGCGCCAGGTGCTGCTGAAGAAGGGCGTTCCCGCAAACGCGATCGAGTACTTCGGCAAGCACTCCATCAGCACGGCGGAGGAGGCGCAGGCGGCGCGCGCCCTGTTCGCCCGGCGCGCGCCCAGGCTGCTGGTGGTGACCTCCCCCTACCATCTGCGCCGCGCCAGGATAATTTTCTCCGATGCGCTGCCCGCGGCCGACATCCGCGTGATCGCGACCAGCTACGAGCCCTTCCCTTCGTCGTGGTGGAAAGACCAGAGCGCGGCGCGCAGCGTGCTGCTCGAGCTGGCGAAAATCACGTTCTACCAGCTCGGCGGGCGCTACTAGCGGCGGCTACTTTGCGGCCAGAGCGCGCTCGACGAACTCCAGCCGGTCCTGGCCCCAGAAGATCTCGCCGTCGATGACATAGCTGGGCGCACCGAACACATTGCGCGCGATGGCCTCCTGCGTATAGCCCTCGTACTCGGCTTTTACCGCCTCCGATTGCGCCGCAGCCGCAAGCGCAGCAGCGTCCATGCCCTGCTCTTTGCAAATCGCGCTCAGGGTTTCGGCATCGGCGATATTGCGTTCCTCGGCCCAGCAGGCGCGCAACACGGCGCCAGCGAGCCGCATCGCCGCATCGCTGCCGCCGGCGCGGCCCGCGGCGACGATGTATTGCGCCGCCAGATCGGCCGGCGCTGGGAAGAACTTGGGCTGCAGGGTGAGCGGCAGCTTGAGGAAATCACGGAAGCGCTTGAGTTCCGCCATGCGGTAGGCCTGGCGCTGCGGCGCACGCTTGGCCAGCGGCAAGCCGCCGGAAACCGGAAAGATCTTGCCGAAATCGGCCGGCTTGACCTTGACGACGGCGCCGTGGCGTTGCGCCATGTCGGCAAAGCGCGCGTGGCCGAAATAGGTCCAGGGCGAAATCGGCGAAAAATAATAATCCACGGTCTTGCTCATTGCGTCTCCTCCGGTTGAAGTTTCGCCATCTTAATCGAAAATGCGCAAGCGCCCGGACCAACAGTTCAGTCTCGCGCGACTTGGTGCATACTATTCGTTCATTACCTTCCGGAGCAAGCCATGAGCACACCCATACTGCAAACCACCATCGTCGGCAGCCTGCCCAAGCCCGCCTGGCTGGCCGAGCCGAAACAACTCTGGGCTCCCTGGCTGCTGCAGGGCGAGGCGCTCACCGAAGGAATGCAAGACGCGGTGCGCCTGGTGCTGCGCGGGCAGGAGTCGGCGGGCATCGACATCGTCGGCGACGGCGAGCAGACGCGGCGGCATTTCGTCACCACTTTGATCGAGCACCTCGACGGCGTCGATTTCCAGCACAAGAAAACGGTGCGCATCCGCAACCGCTATGACGCCGACGTGCCGATGGTGGTCGGCCCGGTGGCGCGCACGAAGTCCATATTCGCCGAGCATGCCAGATTCCTGCGCGCCGAAACCGAGCGGCCGGTGAAGTACACCCTGCCCGGCCCGATGACCATGGTGGACACGCTCTACGACGGCTATTACAAGAGCCGGGAGAAACTGGCGCGCGAATTCGCCAAGATTCTGAATGCCGAGGCGCGCGAGCTCGAGGCCCTGGGCATCAACGTGATCCAGTTCGACGAGCCGGCATTCAACGTGTTCATGGACGAGGTGCGCGACTGGGGCATCGAGACGCTGGAGGCCGCCGCGGCCGGGCTCAAATGCAAGACCGCGGTGCACATCTGTTACGGCTACGGCATCAAGGCCAACAACGACTGGAAAAAGACGCTGGGTTCGGAATGGCGCCAGTACGAATCCACGTTTCCGCTGCTGGCAAAATCGAACATCGACCAGGTATCGCTCGAATGCGCCAACTCCAGGGTGCCGTTGGAACTGATAGCCCTGCTCAAAGGCAAGGACATCATGGTCGGCGCCATCGACGTCGCGAGCGAGGAAATCGAGACGCCCGAGAAAGTGGCGCAGACCGTGCGCGCGGCACTGAAATACGTCGCACCGGAGAAGCTCTATCCCTGCACCAACTGCGGCATGGTGCCGCTGCCGCGCGCGGTCGCGCAGGGCAAGCTCAATGCCCTGGGCGCGGGTGCGGCGATCGTGCGCAAGGAACTTGCGCGCGGCTGAGGCGCAACGCGGCAGCACCCGGCCGCAAGTATGGAGGCAGCGACGCGCCGGTTCCCGGCGTGAGCGGTCTCGGCTTACAAATAGAAACAATTCCTTACCACTTTAGTCGCGCGAACTTGCTAGCCTGTACTCCTGCGTAACGACAGGAGTGATAAATCATGAAAACCTTGCCCAAGGCAATAGGGACTTTGGTCTTGGTGTTGTTCGGCGCACTGGCGAGCGCCTCCGCGATGGCCCAGCATTACGGCCATGGCTACGGTCACGGCCACGGCCACGGCGGGAATGTTCGCTTTGGCATTTCACTCGGCATTCCGCTGTACGGTCCCCGCTTTTACCCGGCGCCTTATTACGCTTATCCCAGCTACGCCTACCCCGCGCCCGTTTATGCCTATCCCCCAGCGGTGATGGGACCCTCCTCGCCGCCAGTATATGTCGAGCAAAGTGCTGCCCGGGAGACACCTGCGCCGGCGCAGGCTCAGGGCGACTGGTATTACTGCGCGGCGTCCAAAGCCTACTATCCGTACGTAGGCGAATGTCCTGCTGGTTGGCAGCGCGTGCCGGCGCAACCGCCCGCCCGGTAATCCAACTGAGGATGCGATCATGTCCAGGTTATTGCGTTTTTCACCTCTAGCCGCGCTGGTGATGCTAGGCGCGTGCACCACCATCCCGACCGGACCGAGCGTCATGGTGATGCCCGGGACGGGCAAGAATTTCGATCAGTTTCGCGCCGATGATGCGGTTTGCAGGCAATTCGCACTCGGTCAGATCGGCGGCGCCACGGCCAACGAATCGGCCGTCGAAAGCGGCGTGAAAAGTGCCGCTGTCGGCGCTGCGGTTGGCGCGCTGGCCGGCGCGGCCATGGGCGGACATGAGGGCGCGGGGATCGGCGCCGGAGTGGGATTATTGGCCGGCAGCGCTGCCGGCGCCGGTGCCGGCCAGGCTTCCGGCTACGGGTCGCAGCGGCGCTACGACAATGCCTACATTCAGTGCATGTATGCGAAAGGCGAACGTGTTCCTGTATCGAGCCAGATGGCGCCGACGCGGGCGGTCTATCCGCCGCCCGCACCCGGAAACGCTTATGCGCCTCCGCCCCCGCCCCCCGGTTACCCGCCGCCTCCGCCGCCGGGCGTGGTGCGTTGAGCGCCGTGTATCGATGCGGAGAGGCGTGCGATGAAACCGAATATGCACGCGCTCCAACCGGCTTTGCGCGCTGGTTCTTGCGCGGCAAATGCAGTTAGACCACCTGGTCATTTTGCTCGTTAACTTTGGAGGTATCCGTGAATAAGCTACTCAGCTCTACATTGGTTTCCGTTTGTGTCGCCGCATTTGCCGCTTCCGCGGCAGTTGCCCAAACCACCCCGAATGCAGGATCCCGGCCCGATGCCGGTGTGCAGAAGCGCTTCGCGGATCGTCCTTTTTCCCGGCCTACCGAACGCGTTGAAGCGCGCTTGGCTTATGTAAGAACCGCGCTGAAGATATCGCAGGCGCAACAATCGCAGTGGGATGCCTACGCCAATTTGGTTCGCAAGAATTCAAAGGAGCGGGAACAACGGTTCAAATCGAGACGAACGGGTGAGCGCGCACGCACGCAACAGCAACGGCCCAATGCGATCGAACGCCTCGAGAAAGCGCAGTCCTTGCACGCCGAGGCGGTTACGCGAATCAACCAGCTTTTGGCTGTGGAGAAGCCCCTTTACGCGGCTCTGTCACCCGAGCAGCAGAAAGTGGCGGACGTAGTGCTGAACCGGCGTTCCGGGTCGCAACACGGACGGGCGATGGCTGGGCGCCACGGATTCGGCAGGGGCTAAGCGGGCGCCTCGCCCGGGTTCGACATGAGGTCGCGCGCGAACCTGCGCAAGCCGGCATCTATCGCTCAATGCTCAGTCGTCCAGCGCCTGATACACGAGTTGGCGCATCAAGGCGCGATAATGCCGGCGCAGTTCGGGCGCGCACAGCATCAGCACGCCGATGAGGTGCTCCTGCGGATCGACCCAGAAATAGGTGCCGTGCACGCCGGACCAGTAGAACTCGCCGACCGACCCCGGCACCGGGTTGCGCCCCTGCTCCTTGCGCACGCAGAAACCGAGGCCGAAACCTTGCCCGAATTCCGGCGACGGCGAGGACTCTTCGAACTGGGAGCGCATGCTCGCGCTGAACTTGACGTGCGGCGGCAAATGATCGCTGGTCATCAGCGCCACGGTCTTGCGCGAAACGATGCGCGCACCGTCGAGTTCGCCGCCGTTCAGCAGCATCTGCGCCAGGCGCAGATAATCCGGCGCGGTGGAAACCATGCCGCCGCCGCCCGAGAGAAAGCGTGGCCGCAGCGTCAGGTCGCGCGGCATTGCCGGCCGCTTGCCCGTGGCCGGATCGATCTGCGGCTCGGCGATGCGCTCGGCCTTTTCCTTCGCCACCGCGAAACCGGTGTCCTTCATGCCCAGCGGCGCGCTGATGCGCGCTTCGATGAATGCATCGAGATCCTCGCCCGAGATCACCTCGATCAGGCGCCCGAGCACATCGGTCGACATGCTGTAATCCCACACCTCGCCCGGCTGGTTCTGCAGCGGCAGTTGCGACAGCTTGGAGATGAACTCGGTGTTGCTCTGCTTCGGGTCGAACACATTCGCCTCGCGATAAGCCTGCTTCACCAGCGAATCGCCAAACTGTCCATAGGTCAGCCCCGAAGTGTGGCGCAACAAGTCCTGCACCGACATCTCGCGTCTGGCCGGCTCCAGCCTTAACTCCGGTTTGCCCAAAGCCCCCGTAACCTCGACCCCGACCTGCAGGTCCTTCAACTCGGGAAGATAGCTCGAAATCGGATTGACCAGCCGCAGCCTGCCCTCCTCGGCCAGCATCATGACGGCCACAGAGACCATCGGCTTGGTCATCGACGCGATGCGAAAAATCGAATCCGCCGCCATCGGCAATCGCTTTTCGCGGTCGCGAAAACCGAAGGCTTCCAGGAAAGCAAGTTTGCCGCGCCGCGCGATCAGGGCTACGGCGCCCGGGATGGTGCCTTTGCCGACATCGGCTTCGAACAGGTCTTTGATGCGCGCGAGGCGCGCAGATGCCACGCCGACTTCTTCAGGTCTCAACATTGCAGGACATCCCATGGATAGAGAAAATGGCCGGATCACTTTGCGCCGGCACGTTCCACCTCGACCAAACAGTCGTAATAGGTCGCCGCTCCGCCCATGTCGGCGATCGCCTGCGAGGTGACTTCGTTGGCGTTGCGCCCGTCGGGCGAGAGTTTCTTCCACCACACCGACAGTGCCGCCACCACGCCGGGGCGCGCCCGGTCGGACACGCGCGCTTTCACGGTGAATGCGCCGCGCTGGTTGTAAATGCGTACCTGGTCGCCATCGGCTATGCCGCGCGCCGCGGCGTCGGTCGGATGGATATCCAGATAAGGTTCGCCTGCTTCCTTCAGTGCGAATGCCAGGTTGGCGAAGCTGGAATTGAGAAAATTGCGCGCCGGCGGCGAAATGAATGCGAGCGGATATTTCTTCGCCAGTTGCGGCGCGCTTTGTGCCGATTCGCGCGGTGGCGTATAGGCCGGCAGCGGATCCAAACCCATGTCCTTCGCGCTCTGGCTCCAGAACTCGCACTTGCCCGAGGGCGTGGGGAAGTTGCCCTCGGCGAACGGGGCGAAGCGCGCGGGCACATTGAGCCGCTGCCAGCCCTGCTCCTTCAATGCATTCCACTCGATGCCGGCCATGCGCGGATGCGACGAGCGCAGCGCCTGGCGGCAGATGTCCTCGTCCGAGTCGCTGAAGCAGGCCTCGGTAAAGCCCATGCGCGCGGCGAGCAACCGGAACACCTCGCTGTTGGGCTTGGCCTCGCCCACAGGGGCGATGGCGGGCGTATTGGCGAGCACGTACAGGTGACCGTAGGACTTGTGCACGTCGTAGTGCTCCAGTTGCGTCGTGGCCGGCAGCACGATGTCGGCGTAGTCGGTGGTGTCGGTGAGGAAAATCTCGTGCACCACGGTGAACAGGTCCTCGCGCAGGAAACCGGCAATCACCTTCTGCGAGTCCGGGCACACCGCCACCGGGTTGTTGTTGTATACGTAAATGGCGCGCAGCGGCGGGTCTGCCGCGGTGAGCGCGTCGCCCAGCGCCGACTGGTTGATGGTGCGCGGCCGGTTCGGGATCAGGTCGGCGCGTTCGAGCGCCGCGTGGTTCAGGCCGTACCAATCTCCGGTGGACAAAGATACGCCGCCCGCCGCGTCGCGCCAGTGCCCGGTGAGCGCCGGCAGACAGGTGATGGTGCGCACCGCCATGCCGCCGCCGGAATGCCGCTGCATGCCGTAATTGAGCCGGATCGCCGCCGGCCGCGTGCGCGCGTACGCGCGCGCCAGCGCCACGATCTCGTCGGCAGAAAGACCGCAGATGGCCGCGGCCTTTTCCGGCGGATACGCCTGCACGCGCTCGCGCAACTGCTCAAAACCAAGGGTATGGCGCGCCACGTAATCGGCGTCGTACAGCCCCTCATTGATGATCACCTGCATCATGCCCAGGGCCAGCGCCGCGTCGGTGCCGGGCAGGGGCGCAACATGCTGATCGCACTTCGCCGCCGTCAGGCTGCGGTAGGGGTCGATCGCGATCACCCTGGCGCCGCGGCGCTTCGCCTCCTGCACGCGCGACCACAAGTGCAGGTTGGAGACGATGGAATTGGAGCCCCAGATGAGGATCAGCCTGGCTTCGTCGAAGCGCTCCGGGTCCATGCCGACGCCGGCGCCGAGCGTGATTTTCATGCCGGCCTTGCCGGCCGAAGAGCACAGCGTGCGCTCGAGCAAGGATGCGCCGAGCTTGTGAAAGAAGCGCCGGTCCATCGAAGCGTATTGCACAAGCCCCATGGTGCCGGCGTAGCTGCAGGGGAGGATAGCCTGCGGTTCTACAGCGACGATCTCCTTGAACTTCGCCACGATCGTGGCGAGCGCCTCATCCCAGGTGATGCGCTCGAACCTGCCTTCTCCCTTGGCGCCGACGCGCTTCAGCGGATGCAGCACGCGCTCCTTGGAGTAGGTGCGGTCCAGATAGCGCGCCACCTTGGTGCACAGCGTGCCCTGGGTGAAAGGCATGTCCTTCGCTCCCTCCACCTTCACCGCGACGCCGTTTTCGACCGTGACGTGCATGCCGCAGGTGTCGGGGCAGTCGTGCGGGCAGGCGGCGTTGACGATCTTGCGCGCTACGGCGGATTCGGGATGTTTGGCGCCCATGTGAGCCTCTGCGACGGGGAGCGGGGATTGTAGCGCGAAGTCCGGGGGCGGCACAGGCGGAGCGCGGGCGCGGGCGCGGCGACCGTCCGGCAGCACACTATCCTTCCGGCTGGGGAGGAAAGGGCGCTTATTCCATGTTGCCGGCGCGGCCGTACCGCCTCAGGCAATCAGCCGCCTGGCAGCACTCGGCGCAAGGCGAGCATGGTGCAATCGTCCGCCAGCAGCGCCGAGCCGGTATGGCTGACGACCTTTTCATACAGGGAGTCGAGCAGAGCCGGCAGATCGCCCGTCGCGCCACAGCGCAGCAACTCGACACAGCCTTCCTCGGAAAATTGAGCGCCAAGCTGGTTTTCCGCCTCCGTCACGCCGTCGGTATAGCAAAACAGCGTCTCCCCGATCGCGAGGTCACGCTGCATGCTGGAGTAGTGCCTGCCGCTTGCCGCGCCGACCAGCACGCCCTTGGGCAGTGGCAGCGGTGCGACGTCGCGACCGGTGCACACCATCGGCGCGCAATGCCCTCCGTTCGAGTAGACGAATCTGCCGCTATGCACGTCGAGAAAGCCGCAGAACAGGGTCGCGAACAGGCTGGCGTCATTGCCGATGCACAGGCGGTCGTTGAGCGTCTCGAGGATCTTCTCCGGCTGCATCGTATCCATGGCCAGCATCCGCAGCAGCCCGATCACCCGGACCATGAGCAGCGCCGCCGCGATGCCGTGACCCGAAACGTCGCCGATGCAGACGAACAGGGTGCGGTTGTCGACGAAGAATGCGTCGAACAGGTCCCCCCCGACTTTCGAGGCGGGTTCCATGAAACCGCATACTTCGATATCCGAACGCCACGGAAACAGCGGCCGCTGCAGCGGCAGCATGCTCGCCTGGAGCTGGCGCGCAACTTCCAGTTCCTTCTTGAGATGCTTCAGCTCGAGCCGCTCGCGCTGCAAAGCGAGGGCCTTCTGGTTTGCGCGACGCATGCGCTCAGTCAGGGTGGTCATCAGGTTTTCGGCCACGCCACGCAGCAGCATCAGGCGGTTCCAGAACACCTC
The DNA here is from genome assembly GCA_052172655.1 of Burkholderiales bacterium. GTDB lineage: Bacteria > Pseudomonadota > Gammaproteobacteria > Burkholderiales > SG8-39 > 2-12-FULL-64-23. The sequence continues at coordinate 7,190 of JBQMQE010000046.1, read as the reverse complement.
GCGCTCGAGCCGGAGAACGCGAACATCCGAAACTGCGAGCACCAGCGCCGAGATGGGCTTGCCGTCTATAGCCGAGAGTTCGCCGATGCACTCGCCGGGAGAAATGTCGATAGCCGCGTCCGGGCTCGCGTCTTCCCCCAACCGGGCGATCAGTTTGCCAGACAGGAGTATGAAGACATTGCGGTTTGCCTCACCCAGACGCAGCAGCGGCGTGCCTGCAGGCAGCAGCAACACGTCGCAATCGACCAGGGCCTGGTCGAGTTCGCGCCGGTCGGCGTCCCGGAACAGGGTAATCCAGTGGATGGCCGAGTCACGCCGCTCGCCGCGCCGCCGTTCCAGCGCACTCGGAAGGTTCGCAATCCTGCGATCCGATCCGCGGCTGAAATGCGTGGCGCCGGGCAGGCTCATAGGTGGTTCCAT
>JBQMQE010000046.1:0-6760 GCA_052172655.1 Burkholderiales bacterium | reverse complement strand
GGTAAGATGGTTGTGTCCATCTTCGTGGCGGTAGTCAAGCCAATCGGAGCAACGGCGGATCATTACCAGGCCCAGCCCGCCCAGTGAGGCTTCGTCCAGCGTTTTCGGCAATATCTTCTTCGGGACTGACAGGGGATCGAACGCCATGCCGGCGTCCGATACCGTCACGCTGGCTTTGCGGGCGACCTGATCGAACTCGACCTCGAGCAGCAGCCGGATCGGCGCCGCATGCGCGCTCCTGCCGCCATGGGTAATGATGTTCGCCAGCACTTCGTTCAGGCAAAGCACGAGCCGCTCCACCAGTGCCTGCGGCACATCGCGCTGCTGGCAAGTCGCGTCGAGCCACTCCGAGGCGCGGCGCACCTCCGCACCATTGGCGTCGATCGTGAGTTCGTCAAACCGTGACGACACGGACAGCCTGGTTTCCACGGGTCAGGCGACAGCTGCCCTCTCGGCATCGGAGAGATTCTTGAAGACCGGAACCAATTCATCGACCCCGGTTGCTTCCAGACTCATCCCAACTGTCGAGCCATCATTGACGACCAGCACCATTTTGCCGCCGCGCTGCTGCACCGCCTTGGCGCTGGTAATGAGTGCGCGTATGCCGATCGAGGCGAGAAACTTGACGGCAGACAAGTCGACGACCACGCCTTTCTTCGGCGCGGCGGTCAACTCTACGAGCTGCGAGGCGACCGAGTCGGTGCCCGGTATGTCGAGACGGCCGGAGATCACTATTCTGCGCAGGTCTTCTCCTACGTCTTTATAGCTGATGGACATGACCAATCCCCCCCCCAATGTTTTAATTAAGACAATGCGGCGGGAAGTATGCCATAGGCTATGCGCATTTGCCGAGCAAGGTCGTTTTGCTCACGGTGAACGACACTTCCTTCGCGCCCCCGCCTGCGGCGCCCGCCACTTTCGACCGTGGATCGTCTATCGGAAAACGTACGCAAGCGGGTAAAACAACATCACGCCGACCAGCGCAATGAGAAACAGGACTCTTAGGAGACTGGCAAATGATGTCTGGCGAACACGGCTCCATAGCCAGCGCACGTAGGAACCCTTGTGCTCCCTAACCCATTGCGCATTCCATTCTGCACGGGCTATTTCCGCGAAAGCTTTTGCCTCGTTCTCTAGTATCGCGCACGCTCGCGGATAGTCTTCATCGGAGACCCAAATCGCGTCCGCGCTGAGTAACCTGAACGGCGACCGCGTTTCGCGATACGCAATACCAGCCTCGTCGAGCAAACGCATGATCTCGTCCTCTTGCCGCACGTCCAAAGGGAGCCCGACGAGGCGTCGCATGCTATCTAACGGTCGCGCGAAAAGCCAATGTCGTCAAAGACGATTTCTTCTCCATGTTCCGCTCACCTTAACTGGTATTCAGAATCCAAGCTTTCCAAGCCCATCCAATCATGCGGCAATCTGGCTACATCACAGCATAGGTCTTGCGTTGAAAACAATTCGTCTCCGCCCCCTTTTTGCTTTTCCCTGGTGCCTCGTGTACGACGGGTCAGTTCCCGCACCCGGTTCTTCAGCGCTTCGATGGCCTTGTCGGCCACCTTGAGCTTGACCCCGAATCGGCTGACCGTGAAGCCCAGGAACTTGCGGTTCATGGGCCGACCCAAGGCCGTAGCGCCTACTTCGGCGGCAATTTGTAGATCCGCATCGCGTTCTCGCGCCCGATCTTGGCCGCCAAATCCGAGGGCAGCAGCGAGAGGAAGTGAACCGTCGCCCTGAACCTCGGCGTGTTGCGCTGGGCAAAGCTCACGCCCGGACCGCCGCCGCGCACGGAAGGAGAAACCAGGAATGTATCCGTCCCGATCACGAAGCGCTCGGCGTGACGGGTCAGCAGGTCTTTCCAATCCGGATCGAGACCCGCAGCCGTGAGCGCCTTGTTCATCAGTGGCGCAGGCGGGCCCGCGATGCGCAGGCTGACGCACAGATTGGGATACGCGTCCATCAGGCGGCCGATGGCGGCCGCGGTCATCGCCCCGAGCGGATCCGAGCCACCATGAGCCCAGACGATCCTAGCCTTCGGGTTGTAGGCGAGCAGCCGCGCGAGGCCTCCCATCGTATCTGCCAGCTTCGGCGGGTTTGGCGGTGACGCGAAGCGGGTTGGCGTCGCCATCTCGCCCTCCACGGCGTCCATGTGCAGATCGATAGGCACGTCGCGCTTGGCAGCCACATCGGCGAGCACGCGGAACAGCGGGTGGTCGGCGGGGACGAATTCGTAAGGATGCCCCGTGGTGGCGGACAGGTGCAGCGACGCCATCTCGCCGAAACCCACGGCGCCACCATCGATGATCTGTTCCGCAGCGGCGGCGAAGTCTGTCTTCACCGCGTCCGTGACCGTCGCCGGATCCGCGTAGCGGTGGATGGTCGCATTCAATGCGCCTCCGCCGCCGATATGGGCGAATCGGCCGCCATGACGCTGCAACGCGCCGACGTAGGCGGAAGCGTCGTACACCTGCTGCCCGTCGATCTGCGGCGGCGGCAGCACGATCGCCGTCGCCATGCCGAAGCGATCCATCTCACGGATTGCCGCCTCGACAGCGCCGCCATAATCCTGTTGCTGCCCGCGTCCGCCGACCAGATGCAAGTGGACGTCAACCCATGGCAGGGGCGCCCGCGCTGCCGGTTGCGCGCAGGTGGTCGGGGCGAACGCCCCGGCGGCCAGACACGCCATGCCCAGCAGGCAGCGAGTCAGAGCGCGGCGAACTGCAATGGCGTCCTCATTTTTCCCATAAAGTGGCATATCAACCTCCTTCTCAATGGGTTCCCGTAGGAGGCCCACGCTGAGCAGGGCCAAACATCGGACGTAACCGGCCGCCGGAACACAAAGCGCGGAGGAAAACCGCAAGCGCAGCTTGCCAGCGGTCCGGTTGACCGCGGTGCTGGGCTGTCCATCGCCGAAGCTCACGCGCATGTCAAATGCCCGGGGTTACTTGCGCGCGCAAGTGTATGGCCAAGCGATTCTCGTGTCGGCGGGGAAAGTTTCGCCGTTATCAAACATGATGGAAATCGGAACCCGTTTCTCCGCCTCCGGTAGCGCTTTCATGGAAGCGGAGTCCAGCGGAGGCTTCTTCCGGAATAGCGCGACGGGATCCATCCAATACCCTTCGGCCGGAATGATCACATTTCGCGTCTCCACGTATTGCTCGCTGGTGCTGAAGAACGCAGCGAAATGAATTGCCGGCCGGCGCCTATTGCTTTGCATGCCCGTTACCCCGATTCCCGTATTTCCAGTTAGGCAAATGCGGTCACCCGTGTGCACGCGCTGCCCCAATTCAAGCTTCGGCATCGCTGAGCAGTGGGCGTACTGCGTATATATCCAGAGTGGAATCCCGGTATCGTCAGGGGAGTGACGCACGACTATTTCGATTCCCCGAAACGAGTGCTCGCCCGCGAACTTTCCGACGACGGTCCCCGATGCCGCGGCGATTATGGGGGTGTCCCACGGCGCGGGCATGTCGATACCGCCATGGTACGGCTCCCTTCCTCCCCGCTTGGCCGCGTAACTGATGGCGAACCCCTCGTCAATTCCCCGGCATTCCGCTTGCGCGGGGAATTCCGGGCTCAAACCTGTCTCAAACAGCCCGCGATCTATGGCCTGTTGTATGTCGCAATCAGGCCATCGCCCAATCGCACAAGCAACTGGCCCAGGAGTCCCGCCGCGCATGCGGCTTTTGTCCATTTCCATGTTCCGCCCCCGGAAACCCTGAGCCAGAACCGGTCCTGCAACGACGAACGCGATAAATGCGAATGTTACGATGCGCTGTGGTTTCATTGATGCGCTCCCAATTGCTGCCAAACCCAACGCCGAAGGTAACCGGCCAGCTGGAGCGCAAATGCGCGCAAGGAACCCGCAAGCCGCGCTTGCGGGCGGTCCGGTTGACCGAAACGTTGGGCCGTCCTTCGTCGAACATCTCTCTCAGATCGATTGCGCGGGGTTACTCCCTTTTGCAAGTGTACGGCCAGACGATTTTCGTATCGGGGGGGAAGGTTTTACCGTCATCGTACATGATGGAAATCGGAATCCGTTTCTCCGCCTCCGGCAGCGCTTTCATGGAGCCGGAGTCCAACGGAAGCGTCTTCCTGAAAAGCGCGACGGGGTCCATCCAATACCCGTCGGCCGGGATGATCGCACTTCGAGTTTCCGTGTATCGCTCGCTGGTGCTAAAGAACGCGGCGAAATGAATCGCCGGCCGGCGCCGGGTGCTTTGCGTGCCCGAGCGGTCGATTCCCGTATTTCCCGTCGCACAAAGATGTTCGCCCATGCGCACACGCTGGCCCAGTTTCAGCGCTGACATTTCCGCGCAGTGCGTGTACTGGGTATAGATCCAGAGCGGAATCCCGGTATCGTCAGGGGAGTGGCGCAGGATGACTTCGATTCCCCGAAACGTCCTCTCACCGTCGAATTTGCCCACGACCGTCCCTGCTGCCGCAGCGATCATCGGGGTGCCCCACGGCGCCGGCATGTCGATGCCACCATGGTACTGTTCCCTGGTTCGCTTGGCCGTGTAATTGATGGCGTACCCTTCATCGATCCCGCGGCATGTCGCTTGCGCGGGGAATACCGGGTTCAAACCCGTTTCAAAGAGCCCGCGCGCGATGGCCAGCTGTATGTCGCAATTGGGTGAAGGCCGAATCGCACAGGTAACCGCGTCCGGAACGTACCCCCGCTCGCGGTCGCGGCTCATATCTGTTTCTGCGCTTTTATGTCGCCTTCCTTGTGCCAGAGCCGGTGTTGTGACGACTATCGCGATAAGCGTGAGTAGGACAATGCCCTTTTGTCTCATCGCCGCCCCCTTAGCGATTGTTAAGCCCAACGTTTGAATTAACGGGCGCCGACAGGCGACCCGCTGAAAGTCCATACATGAGGGGTTAGGCATCTGGATGCTCATTTTTGAACCTACTTTCTGCTTGGACAAGATGACTAATGAGGACATGGGATACAAGGTTGATGCCGATACCGCCGAACAAGGCAGGCAAGAAATAGAGAGCAAGCGATATCTCTGAGACAAACAATGCATCGTCAATGAGTGACGAACTGAGCTTCGCTAATGAAGCGAGCCTTTGCAGAAGGTATACGTCCACGCCAGCTATACCAACAATAGCAAGCCCGAAAAGCAAAATCGTTCTTTTTGCTATGGATCGCTTTGACAGTAGTGCCCAGTAGATTCCAAATGGGAGAACAAACGAAAAGACTACCAACAGCCAGAACGCAACCTCAGTGAAAACAGTGTCGCTCATTGGCGCATTTGTTAACGGCGAAGATGCCTAGCGCAAAAGTAAGGGGCTGCGCGCTTTCGCGCAGTCCCTCTTGACTGCCGGGTCAGGCTTCATCGCTCGATAACCTTGACTATGTGTATTGTGGTGCGATCCCTATTTGTACTCGTTCGTACAGCCAGGGTTTTCCCTGATATTGGGGCTGTCTAGCACGGGCTTGATCCCAAATAAGATTGGATTGGCACCGTAGTCCTTCATCTGCTCGTAGGCGGCGTCCTTGCAAAGATTCCTGTTGCGCACGCTATAGACCGCGACCACCAATCCGGTGCGGTCCTTTCCATGACTGCAATGCACCAAGACTTTCCCATTACCCCTGTTCTCTAGTACCTCTATCGCTTGCATGAGATCCTTTAAATCCGGACTAGCCCATGGGTTCAAGTTGTGTGGAAAGTCTTCCGGCTGCATGTAAATTGGGATGACTTTGATATTACGCTCCCTGGCCATACGAAACTCTTCCGCTTCGTCTGCATCGGACGAGAATTTGTTCAGCTTGACCACGGTCGTGATGCCTATATTCTTCAGATAGTTCCAGTCTGCTTCTCCCTTTGGCTGTCCGCTTCGATAGACACCATCTGCAATCACGATTTGAAAGTTATTGATTGGGGATGGATGCGGCTCTTGGGTAGCGATATCGGCTGACCGTTGCGTCGGTGTCGCGCAGCCGAACAGCAATGTTGTACCCAATATTACTAAGAGAGAGGTGACTCTAAGACGCGTCAACATAAGATCCTCCCTTTATTGAATTGGTGCGCCTAACGAATGAAAGGGACTTCCCCGTTCCGAGGCTGCGGCGGAAGCCGCGAACGGCATCGAGTGCCATGATGGAATCTGCACATTTCATCAAGACCACGAAAGGGAGAAGTCCATGAGCATTATCACCGTTGGAATCGATCTCGCCAAGAACGTCTTTGCCGTGCACGGTGTTGATGATAACGGCAAGGCAGTACTGGTCAAGCCTAAGACGACATGGGAGCAATTGCTGCCGCTGGTGGTGCAACTTCCACCGTGTGTGATCGGCATGGAGGCCTGCTCTGGAGCAACCACTGGGCACGATTGTTTCGCCAGCATGGCCACACGGTGAAACTGATGGCTCCCAAGTTCGTCACGCCTTATCGCATGAGCGGCAGGCACGGCAAAAATGACGCGGCAGATGCCGCGGCGATCTACGAAGCCCTCACCCGGCCGAACATGCGCTTTGTCCCGATCAAGGAAGAACATCAGCAGATCATCCTGTGCCTGCACCGCACCCGGCAGGGTTTGTTGAGGAGCGCACAGCGGTCTATAACCGACTGCGCGGCCTCATCGTCGAATTCGGCATTGTCCTGCCGCAAAAGGTCGCCTGCCTACGCCGGGAGATCGGCGCACATCTCGAAGACCTGCCGGGTTACGCAAATCAGTGCATAGGCGACCTTCTCGTCCACGCTGACCAGCTCGACGCCGGCCCGGAACACGGGCTGCGACGAGGGTG
>JBQMQE010000045.1:23293-23664 GCA_052172655.1 Burkholderiales bacterium | reverse complement strand
AGCCAAAACGACCAAGCCGCCGATGATCGCCGATGCCCTGCTGCAGGCCCGCTATGGCGCCAATGCCGTACCGCCAACGGGCAAGCTCAATGACATATTGCGTTGCCTGCTTGCGCATCGGACGGTGCGCGCTTACCTGCCCGAGGCGCTGCCGCCGGGCACGCTGGAGACGCTGGTGGCTGCCGCGCAGTCCGCAGCCAGCTCGTCCAACCTGCAGCTCTGGAGCGTGATCGCAGTAGAGGATCCCGGCCGCAAGTCGCGGCTGGCGCAGGTCACAGGCGGGCAAATCCATATCGAACAGGCACCGCTGTTACTGGTCTGGCTCGCGGACCTGTCGCGCGCGGACCGCATGGGCGCCGCGCGTGGCCGCA
>JBQMQE010000045.1:0-23283 GCA_052172655.1 Burkholderiales bacterium | reverse complement strand
GAAGGCTGCGACTATTTGGAATCCTTCGTGGTCGCAGCCATCGACGCCGCACTGGCCGCGCAAAACGCGGCGGTCGCCGCCGAATCGATGGGCCTTGGCACCTGCTATATCGGCGCGCTGCGCAACGACCCTGAGCGCGTTGCCGCCGAACTCGGCCTGCCGCCGCGGGCGATGGCAGTGTTCGGAATGTGCGTTGGCCGCGAGGACCCGGCGCGACCTGCCGAGATCAAACCGCGCCTGCCGCAGCCGGTGGTGACGTTCCGCGAGCGTTATGCGCCCCAGGGCGAAATGGAACAAGTGGCAATCTACGACGACACCGTGGCCGCCTTCTCGCGCGACCAGGGCATGGGCAACGTCAGTTGGAGCGACAGGGTATTCGCGCGCCTGGGGAGCTTTAAGGGCCTTTACGGGCGCGAGCGGATGCGCGCAGCGATGAAGGCGCTCGGCTTCGAATTGCGCTAGTTATGCTCTTCTTGACTGCGCGCGGTCGCCCGCTGCGCAATGGCATCGTGCCGCTCAGGCCTGCGCAACGTGCGCTCCTCGCTTTCAGATTACGCCATCGTCGGAGAATTTGCCGATGTCTCGGGTGGAGTATCCAAGCAGTTCACCGAGGACATACTCATTATCTTCGCCATAGCAGGGCGCGCCCCGGTCTATCGGGCCGCCAATGTATGCAGGTGTCGCGGAGAGCTTCATCGGAAGTTCCGGAACCGGCCATCTGCCGATCTTCGTCCCGGTGACCTCGGTCAGCCACTCTAGCGCGGCGAGTTGAGGATCGTGGTCGCAGCGGTCTTGCGCCGTCTGACACACCCCGGCCGGCACCCCGGCCGCCTGCAATAGCAACATGAGCGCGTAGGAATCCTGCTGTTCGGTCCACGAGGTCAGCGCTGTGTCCAGAGCGTCCTGATGCAGAAGCCGCGATTGCAGCGTCGCAAAGCGGGGATCCGTCGCCATTGCATGGCGGCCGGCAAGCCGGGTCAGCGCTGCCCACTGCGCTTCATCGAAGCAGGCGATTGCGAGCCAGCGATCATCGCCCGCGCAGCGATATGCGCCGTGCGGCGCCGCCGGCTTGTAGGGTGAGCGATTGCCGAAGCGGGACCATTCGCGTTCATTGGCGAACCAGTCCAGCACCGCGGTGCCACCGAGAAAGATACCCGCTTCGCACTGCGACGAGTCGACCATTTGACCCTCGCCCGTGCGCTCGCGGTGATACAGCGCGCCCAAGGTGGCCAGCGCGAAACCATAGGCACCCATCCAGTCCAGATAGGAGTAACCCCAGCCCACCGGCATCGCGGGTTCCGGCAAACCCGACATATCCGAGCTGCCGGCAAAGGAAGCGGCAACCGGACCGACAGTACGGAACCGGCCGTACCTGCCCTCGCCCCCCATGCCGGACTGCTGAACGTAAATGATGTCGGGCCTGATCGCTTTCATCACGCCGTAACCCAGGCCGAGCCGCTCCAGCACGCCCGGAGAAAAACCTTCTGCAACGATGTCCGAGATGCGCACCAGTTGCCTGGCGATTTCCAGCCCCTGAGGATGGCGAATATTGAGGGACAGGCCGCGCTTGCCTGAGTTCTTGTTATTGAATTGCCCGCCCATGTCCGCATCGCTGACACCCGGAAGCGGCGCCGTAGCGCTCTCGCGCGCGGCGCGGCCGCCAATCGGCGCCATGGCGGCGAGCCGGGTATCCGGATTGGCCTTCCACTCCACTTTGATGCTCTCCGCGCCGAGCGCGGCGACGAAGCGCGTGCCGCCGGCCGAGGCGAGAAACCAGGAGAAATCGAGGATGCGTATGCCCTGCAGCGCAAATGGCCGACCGCGCACGGACAACTTTGGAGCCTGCGCCGGCGTGCCGGCCGGAACGGCCGCGCGCTTGCCTGCTGCGCTCGTCCTCGGACGCCACACGGTGTCGCCGCGCGCTTCGGCGTTGTGTTCACCCAGCAGCGGCGCGCGCCGCCCGACCTGCCAGCTGGTCGCATTGCTGAGCCATTTGCTGGTTGGATAGCGAAACGAACGCCCCAGTTCCGGATGCTCCACTTCGCTGAAGGTCCGGCGCTGAAGCCAATGCTCGTCGAGTGCGTTTTCGTGGGGTTTGCGCAGCGGCGCCCACAAGAGCCCGGCGTCCTGCGCCTCGCGCCAGGGAACGTTGGCATAGCAATGCGCGCGTATGAATCTCTGGATCACCTCGAGCCGGTGCGAGCCGCGCTCGTCGCTCGCCGAGGTGCCCGGGACGCTGCGCGCCGACAGATCCGCGTCGGGCGGCGGTTTCTGCAGGTCGGCCGCCATGCCGTAGCGCTCGAGAAAGGGCACGAGATTGGCTTCGTCCCGCGCCGACACGCCCCAGGTCATGAACCAGCGCCCGTCCTTGGTGTGGCTGATGCTGGGCACCCGGCCGGGTTCTTCCGCCGCGTGGCGGCAGGTCTGGCGGTAGATCGGCGCGCGCCGCATCACCCACGACATCAGATCGACCTCGGTGTTCTTGGAGACCGCCTCGTGCACGGCGCAGGATACGTCCTGGCCCTCGCCGGTGCGCTCGCGGTGCAACAGCGCCGCGACGATGCCGACGGCAAGTTGCTCGCCCGTGATGTGATACGCATGCCATACCTGCGGCGCGATCGGCGGCAGGTCGTAGCGGCCGCTCGGATCTGCGTCGTAGCCGCAATTCATCATGACCCCGCCGAGCGCGAGGTGAACGAGGTCGGACCCTTTGAAATCCTTCCACGGCCCGGTATCGCCGAACGGCGTGATCCGGGCCACCACCAGCGATGGGAAGCGCTGTGCCAACTGCCCGCGGTCGAGGCCGAGCGCTGAATTGATCTCGCCGCAGCTTGTATCGAGCAGTACGTCCGCGCCCTGCAACAGCCGCAGCAGGGAATCGCGGCCGTCCGCGCCGCCGGAATCGAGCGCGACGGAACGTTTCGCGCGGTTGTAATTCCAGAAGAACAGCGATTTTTCCGGATCGGATTTATCACCGTAAAAAGGGCCGATGCGCCGGGTCGGACTGCCATCGGGCGGTTCGACCTTGACCACTTCGGCTCCCAGACCCGCCAGCAGCAAGCCGCAATATTCGCCGAGTTCGTCGGCGACTTCGACTACGCGAATGCCCGACAGCATGCCAGGCTTGCTCTGGGTGGCGAGCAGCGTTGACATGCAGATTTCAGCGCGCGCAGAGCTTGAACTTCGGTATGACCATGTCCCCCGGTATCGCCTCGAATACAGCCTCGAGCGCCATGCCGAGCTTCAACCCGCTCAGGTTCTCATCGATCAGGTTGCTGGCAATGAGAGGCCCCTCTTCCAGCTTGACCATCACTACGTTGTAGGGCAGCGCCGGCTTCACGCAGTCCCAGTACGGATGATGAAACGCGACCCACGAAAACAGCGTTCCCCTGCCGCTGGTGGCGAACCACTCCTGCCTGCTGCTCAGGCATGCGGGGCACACCGGGCCGGGAGGAAAGTGCACGTGCGCGCAGTCGCAGCAGCGCTGCGCGGCCAACTTGCCTTGGCGCGCATAGTCCCAGTAGGGCTTCATATCGGGGTCTGGTCGCGGCAGGGGCTTGGTGTAGGTGCTCGGGCTGTTCATGTGCGTGGTGTCCGTTTAGGTTCCGGTCAGTCGAGGGTGTAGATGATGGAGCGCGTGCACGGCGTGGCGGCGACGTACTGCACCACCTTGCAGCCGGGCACCTGCCGCGCCCCCAATTCGCCGCGCAGTTGCCGCACGGCTTCGACGTTGAGCGCCCATCCCTGCATGTATGAGTTGGATAGATGCCCGCCATCGGTATTGCTCGGCAGCGCGCCGCCGAGCGCCAGCCTGCCGCCCTCCACGAACGCGCCGGATTCGCCGCGCTTGCAGAAACCCAGACCCTCGAGACTGAACAACACCGTCGGGCTGAAGTTGTCGTAGGCCATGAGCGCGTTCACGTCCTGCGGCCCTACTCCGGCCATTGCATATACCTGTTGCGCCACGTCCTGCACCGCGGCGTACCAGAAATCCGCGGAGAAATTCGGCAATGAGGATTCGCGAAAGTTATCGCGCGCGCCGACACCCGCGATATACACGGGCGGGCGGCGCAAGTCGCGCGCGCGTTCCGCCGTCGTGAGTATCAGACAGCAGGCGCCGTCATTGATCTGGCAGTAATCCAGCAGTCTGAGCGGCGCAGTGATCGGGCGTGAATTCTGGTGATCCTCTATCGTGATCGGTTTTTTCATCACCGCATCGGGGTTGAGGCAGGCATGCCTGCGAAACGCCACCGATACCTCGGCGAGCTGGCGCGTGGTCGTGCCGTATAGCTCCATGTGCCGGCGGAACATCATCGCGTGGCCCGCCCCGGGGGAGGTGAAACCCCATGGATCCCAGATGCCCGCCATCTCGTCGCCGCCGTAATTCACGCGCCGCGAGCGGCCGATATTGGCATAGAGCAGCACGATGTACGAGGCGATCCCCGAGTGCAGCGCGGCCAACGCCTCGACGATCGAGATCCCCGACATGCGCCCGTGCGCTGGCAATGTCAGCGTCCAGCGCGGGTCGATGCCAAGCACCTCGCCCATGCGCGCGTACGAGGGAATGCGGCACACCCCGATGCCGTCGATCTGCGACTTTTCCAGACCGCTGTCGGCGAGCGCCAGCGTGAACGCGTCGGCCGCCAGAGCGTACTCATCCTTGTCCGGAAAAGATCCATAAGGCGCATTGCCCACGCCCACCACAGCGACCCTGCGGCTCAGTCCCACGTTGATCGGCGTGCTCATGGCGCAGCCGCCGTCATAGCACGCGTGCGCACGCGCACGCAACGCGCAACTTTTCGAACCCGAACGCGCACCTCTTCAAGCTTTGTAGCAGCACCCATGTGGATCGTGTCCTCTGTCGATATGACCATTTCTGCTGCAGGCTTTGCGCAGCAGGCGCGGTGACGATGCCGAAACGGAGCCTAGGCTGCGCGCCGCTCTTCTGCGCGCTGGTAATTGCGCGGCAGGCCAGCGCGCGCCAGCGCGCCCTGCATCTCGATATCCGGCAGCGCCTCGCGCACGATGCGCCTGACCTGCAGCAGCTTCTCCAGGTCGACTCCGGTGGTGAGGCCCATCGAATCGAGCATGAAACAAAGATCGTCCATCACGATGTTGCCGGTCGCACCCGGCGCGAACGGGCAGCCGCCCAGCCCCGCCAGCGACGCGTCGAAGCTGCGCACGCCGCAGTCCAGCGCGGCGCCGACATTTGCCAGCCCGGTGCCGCGCGTATCGTGAAAATGCGCCGCAAGCGGCAGCGAACCGATCTCGGCCATCACCGCCTTGAACACGGCGCGTACCTGCGCCGGGTCGGCGTAGCCCACGGTGTCGGCCACCACCAGTTCGTCCGCGCCGGCTTCGGCCAGCAGCAACGCGTATTTGACGACGTCGGCGACGGGCACCCTGCCCTCGAACGAACAGCCGAGCGCAGTGGACAGTCCGCCCACAATGCGCGGACGCCGGCCCGCGGGCTGCGCCTTGACCATTTCTACTATCCTCGCGAAATCGGCCACCGACTCCTCGCGCTCGCGCCGCACGTTCTTGAGATTGTGAGTCTTGCTCACCGACATGACGAAATTGAGCTTGTGCGCGCCGAGAGCCAGGCCGCGCTCGGCGCCCCTGGAATTCGGAATCAGCGCCGCCACCGTCAATCCCGGGATCGTCAGCGCGCGCCGCGTCACTTCCTCGGCGTCGACGAATTGCGGGATCAGCTTCGGCGGCACATAGGAGGTCACTTCTATTTCGCTGACGCCGGCGGCGGCCTCCGCTTCGATCCAGGCGATTTTGCTCTGCGTGGGCATGAAAGTGGGATGGATCTGCAGGCCGTCGCGCAGGCCCACTTCGCGCACGATGACGTCGATATTTTTCATCTCATTTCCCCTTGAACACAGGTTTGCGTTTTTCGTTGAAAGCCTTGACCCCCTCGTAGCGGTCTTCGGTTTCCACCAGGTGATTGTACGCCTCGACCTCGAAACGGTACGCTGTCTTCAGCTCCATCTGCATGCCGAAGCGCACCGATTTTTTCACCTGGCGGATCGACAGCGGCGCGTTGCCGGCGATGGTGCGCGCGGTCTCCAGCACCTTGGGCATCAACTCCGGCGGCTCGCACAGCTCGTTCGCAAGGCCCCAATCGTACGCCTGCTGCGCGCTGAACGGCCGCCCGGTCATGATGATTTCCTTGGCGCGGCGCTCGCCCAGCGCGCGCGGCAGGTTCTGCGTGCCCCCTGCACCGGGCATGATGCCGAGCGTCACCTCGGTCAGGGCAAAGCGCGCACTCTTGACGGCGTAGATGAAATCGCAGGTCAGCGCGGTCTCGAGGCCGCCGGCGTATGCGTGGCCGTTGACCGCGGCGATCACCGGCAGGGGCAGATCTACCAGCGTCCAGTATTGGCGCTCGAACAACTGGTGCTGGCGCACCCACGTCTCCTTCGACATGCCATTGCGCTCTTTCAAATCGCCGCCGGAGCAGAAGATCCTGTCGCCTGCTCCAGTCAGCACCACACAGCGCACGTCAGCTGCATCCTCGGTCAACCTGGTCCACAGGTCGAGGAAATCGTGGCCCATCTGGGTGTTGATCGCATTGCCCACTTCGGGCCGGTTGAGCGTGACCACGAGCACATGCGGTTCGGCCATTTCGGTCTTGACGGTTGCGTAGTTCGGAAGTTCCATTGATCTATCCTTCGCGTTTTTTGATGAATTCGTCGGTGTGCTCGCCGAGTCCGGGCGGGCCACTGCGTATGGCAGGGCGCAAGCCGTCCGCTGCGCGCGCGTTGCTGTCGTGGTCAGTCCAGCCGATACACACACCGCGCCGTGCCGCTGAACATCGCATGCTTTTCGCTTTCCGACGCACCCGCGGCGATTCGCTTGAGGGCGTTCCACAGCGTCGCATAGCCCGTCCCCATCTTTTCGACCGGAAAATTGCTCTCGAACATACACCGGTCGGCCCCGAAAAGCTCGATGCAGGTCTCTATATACGGACGCCAGTGCGCGGCAATTTCAGTCGAGGATGGCGGCAGCGGCAGAGCAAGGTAGTCGAAAGCGGCCAGCCGCATCAGCATCCCGCCGAGTTTGACCACGACGTTGGAATGCTGCGCAAGCTCCTTCATCGAGGCTTTCCAGGACGCAAAAATCTCATCGCGCTTGCCTTGATACGGACCATATCCGAGCGGCCCGCCCACATGCCCCATGATGATGTTCAGACCAGGAAAGGCTCGTGCCACATCGATCACATCGGCAAGTTGGGTATGAAATAGCCATGCATCGAAGGCAAGGTCGAGCGACGCCAGGCACTTGAGCCCCGCCCGGACCTCGGCACGCTGGAACAGGTGTGGCGCGGTGACGCCGTGGCTGTTGCCGATTACATCGCTCGCGTCCCAGCCGGCCGCATAGCGAATTCCGCGGAATCGGCCGCCGCCGGCTGCGATATGTGCTTCAAGCACCGGTTGGACGCGCGCGCCCAGCGCGAGGTCGGCAAAACCGACGATGCCCTGCGCCACGCGGGTCGATCCGTAATTGCCGCTATCGCTCATCGCCGCAATCCCGGCAACGAACTCGGTTTCGCCAACCGGCCGCATCTCGACCGGTCCGCTCGCGCGATGCATCGACTGACATTCGATGAATACCGTGGCGACGATATTGTGGCCAGTGCGCAGATCGCCGAGAAATTCGTCGAGCAGGTAGCGGTTGTTCGGAAAATCCCACAGGTGATGATGGGTATCGATGATCGGCAGCTCCGGTTCCAGAATCGCCTCTGCCGGCTGCTGTTGCAGCCACTCCCGGTTGGGCGGAAAAATACGTCCGAACTGCTGCCCCTTTTTCGGCAGCTCATTCATCCATAGACTCATCGGCAAGCTCCTTGACGTTTACCCAGCGAGAAAATCGATCGACAACCGGCGAATTGACGCGGCGCGAGGACCCATGTTCATGCTCCTGCAGCCCGGTGCGCAACCTTGCCTCGCCCCGCCGCATGTTTTGCCGGCCCTGTCGATTCCCGCTCGACGAATTCGTTCGGCAGGAGGACTTGGCGCGGCTCAGCGCCGGCGCGGCCGCGTATGCGGTCCAGCAACAGGCTTGCGGCAACTCGACCGATCTCGGCCTGATCCCATCGCTGGATGCTGATCGGCGGCGTGTGCAGCTCGGACAGTTCCGAGTCCCCGGCTCCAACGACGGAGATATCCTCGGGGATTCGAAGACCGCGGACTCGAATCGCCTGAAGCACCCCCGGCAACATGCCTATGCCGCCGGCGATAATTGCCGTGGGCGGGCGTTTTGAGGCAAGGACCGATGAGGTGTAGCGGAAGCCCTTATCCGGCAAGAAGCTGGACGCTTCGATCAGCGCCGGGTCCGGCTCAAGGTGTCGAGAGCGGAACGCCGCCTCGTAGCCACGAATGCGCTCGCGCGCCGGATAGAGCTCTGGGCTCCCCGTGATAATGGCGATGCGGCGATGTCCGAGATCGAGCAAATGCTCGGTCGCGTCACGCACGCCCTTGGCATGGTCGGTCATCACTGCGTCCGCCCAACTCGGCAGATCGCGATCGATCAACACGATTGGAACGTTCAGCCGGTGGAGGAAGGAATCGAACTCTTCGGTCACCGGGGAGTAAGGTCCAATCATGATCCCGTCTGCCCGGCGACCGCTAAGCCGGGCAAGAAGCTCCCTCTCGCGTTCGCGGCGACCTTCCGAATTCGAGAGCAGGAGGGAAAAACCCGCCTCATCCAAGACGTCATGCGCCGCCCTGACGAAGGCTGCCAGCGCGGAGAGGTTGATCTCGCGGATCACGCAACCGATCGTATGCGTGGACTTGATTCGCATGCTTTGGGCCACCGCGTTTGGCGCGTAGCCAAGATCCTTGATTGCCGTCTGGACTTTATCCCGAAGAACGGCTCGAACCTTGGGATTTCCGTTGAGAACGCGCGAAACAGTCCCGACCGAAACGCCAGCGGCACGCGCCACGTCTACGATCGTGAGCCTTTTGCCGCCTTTCACTCCTACCTCTCCCACACCCATGGCCCGGGCACCAGGCGATTACCGCCGCACCATCTCCAGCGGTGCGCAAAATCCGGAGTGTCCCGGGCAGCGCGAGCGCTGAATTTCAGCATCATGTGGTACGGCACATCGAGATACCCGTCACTTGGCGCGATTACGCCAATATCCCCCAGGCGCCGCTGATAGATGAAGGGCAACCGGTGGCTCGAAGGAAGTATCATGCTTGTCTTGAATTGTCAGCGAAATAATATTCGAAGCCCGACGCAAAGCGATCGTCGCTCAGGAACCCTCGGCCGAGTTCGGCTGCGCATGGGCCGCCCGCAGCCGCTGGATCAGCTCCGGGTCGTCCCGGCGATAGTGCCAACTGCGCCCGACACGCAGCCCGGTGCGCGACCACAGCCGCACCAGCATTGCGGCGTAGGCCCAGGTCGTGCCGACGACATCCATCACCGGGGTCGCTCCGATGGCGCGCAGGCCTTGTGCGTACAGAAGTTCGGCGAGCACGCCTTCGGCCGGGATGATGACGTCGGCTCCTTTTGCAATCGCCAGCTTCGCCGCACGCGTGAATGCGTCGATCACGGGCGCAGGGTTGGCGTAGGCGGCGGCCAGCGCGGGCTCGTCCAGCGGCGGATCGAGCGCCTGCACCTCGAGCACCCTCGCGCCGAGTCCGTGCTTTTCCACGGCGGTCTTCACCATCCACAGGATCGCCGGCGCGTTGGAGATCGGCGCGAGCAGCTTTCCGAGCGAGCAGCCAACCAGCAGCGCGCTCTCGGTCAGCGATGCGACGGGTATGTCGACGGCCGAACGCATCTCGCGCAGCAGCGGCTCGCTGAATGATCCGATGACGAACGCATCGAATCCCGCGCGCTCGGCATCGATCGCGTTTTCCACAACGCGATCGAGGATGCGGTGATAGGCGTAGGCGTTGCCGAGGACGGCGGTGGCCGAAAGCCCTCCATACGATCCCGCAGGCAGGCCGTGGACGACCACTTCGGCATCCGCACCCATGACTTCGGCGGCGTGGGCGGCCAACGTGCGCCGATAGACGTCGATGTGATCAAGCTCATTCACAGACTGATGCCAGATTCGAATCGGGGTCATGGCCGCATTCCGTCCTGTCTGCGCTGCGCCCGAAGGCTGACTGCCGCTACGCCGGCACGCGCTGCTGCGTCAATTGCAGATCGCGCACCGAAGCGAGCTTCGAAATCGACCAGAGTTGCTCGAACAGGCTCGACGCATGGCCGCGATCGAGTCGACGGGTTGCGCAGTCAAGGAACTTCTCCTCGAACTCATCCCGGGTCATGGGCCGTTTCCAACTCCCCTTGGCGTCGGTCACCGGGGCATGCTCGATCACCTCGCCGCTCGTCAGAAGGACGCTGACACGATCGTCCGGCGCGAAATCGAGTTCGGCTTTCTCTTCGGTGGTAGTGATTTTCACCTTGGCGAAGTTCGCGGCGACGTCGGGTCTGCGCACGAACGCGTCGGTCAGCTCCGACAGCCCCACGCGCCGGACTACAAGCGCCGCCGCCAGCGCGAATTCCATGCTGAACTTGGCTTCGAGGCCGGTCTGCGGGTTGCTATTGCGCAGCATCAGCTTCTGCGTACTTCCGGTGCGCACGCGAATCTCCTTCACCGCGTCGGGCACAAGATTGTGCCGCCGCGCGAGCTCGATCATGGCGTCGATCGCACGGTGGGTGCCGTAACAGGCCGGATAGCGCTTGACGTTGATACCGGAGTGCGGCAGGCGCCAGTGCGAGCCGAGCGCCGCGTCCTGCGCATCTAGCTGCGGCTTGGATGACGGCGAATGCGCGCGCATGAAGCCGGTCCGATGCTCGAGCACGTCGAGCGCGCCAGTGAACCCCCGTCCGGCGAGGCGCGCGGCGATGATGCCCGATTGCGCCGTGCGTCCGGCGTGTAGCGGTTTCGTCATCGTGCCAAAATTGGCGACCAGCCCGGATGCCAGCGACGCCCCGATGGCGATCGCGTGCGCGGTCTTGCCGGCATCGAATCCGTGCAGCCGCGCGCAGGCCGCGGCGGTCGCGATCGTGCCGAGCACCGCGGTCGGGTGAAAACCGCGCTCATGGTAGGCGCCCGGCTCGAGCGCCTCCAGCAGTGCCCATATCTCGTATCCGGCCGCGTATGCGGCGATGATATCCTCGCCGCTGCTATCGAGGGTCCAACCTTCGGCGAGGATCGAGGGCACGAGCACGGCGCTGGGATGACCGGAAAGCGCGACATCGTCGTAGTCGAGCGCATGGGCCGCCACGCCGTTGACGAGCGCGGCATCGGCGGCGGACAGATTTCGGCCCGATGGAATCTCCGGCGCCGTGTCCTTGCCCGCCGCAACGGGCACCATCGCCGCGACGATGCGCACCGCCTCTTCTTCGGCGCCGGCGATCATGACGCCGACGCAATCCGCGATCCCGGTCGTGATCGCTTCGGTGCACCGATCCGGAAGGTGTGAAATCCTTATGGCGGAGGCGAATTCCGCGGCCTGCCTCGTGAGTTCGAGCATTTAATGTATCCTTTTCAATAGGAACGGGGGAGTCCGAGCACATGCTGGCCGATAAAGGCCAGGATCAGGTTGGTGGAGATCGGCGCCGTCCGATAGATCCGCGCTTCCCGCCATTTACGCTCGATGTCGTATTCCTGGGCGAAACCAAACCCGCCGTAGGTCTGCATTGCGGCTTCCGCCGCGCGCCACGTCGCTTCGGACGCCAGAAGCTTGGCGATGTTCGCGTCCGCACCGCACGGCCGCTTTGCCTGAAACAGCGCCGCCGCGCGGCGCGCGATCATGTCGGCGGCCTCGAGCTCCGCATAAGCCTGCGCGAGCGGAAACTGGACGCCCTGGTTCTGGCCGATCTTGCGTCCGAAGACCACGCGTTCATTGGCGTACTCGACGCCCTTGCGCACGAGCCAGCGTCCGTCGCCGATGCACTCTGAGGCGACGAGGATGCGTTCGGCGTTCATGCCGTCGAGAATGTAGCGAAACCCCTGCCCTTCTTCGCCGATCAGGTTCTCGGCAGGGACTTCCACGTTGTCGAAAAAGACTTCGGTCGTATTGTGATTGATGAGCGCCTTGATCGGTTTGATGTTGATGCCGCGGCTAGCCGCATCCTTGAGATCGACGAGGAACACCGAAAGCCCCTCGGTGCGCTTGCGCACCTGATCGACCGGAGTGGTGCGCACAAGCAGCAGCATCAGGTCCGAATGCAGAGCGCGAGAAGTCCAGACTTTCTGGCCGTTGATGATGTAGACATCCCCGCGGCGCTCGGCACGCGTCTTGAGTTGCGTCGTGTCAGAGCCCGTCGTCGGCTCGGTCACACCGAATGCCTGCAGGCGCAGCTCGCCCGAGGCGATTGCCGGAAGATATCGCGTTTTTTGCGCCTCGCTGCCATGCCGCAGCAAGGTGCCCATGATGTACATCTGCGCGTGCGCCGGGCTTGCGGTGCAGCCACTGGCATTGATCTCTTCCAGGACCACGGCCGCCGCGCGCAGCGGCAGCCCCGAGCCTCCGTATTCCTCCGGAATGAGTGCGCCGAGGAAGCCGGAGCGCGTGAGCGCCTGGACGAATTCGGTCGGATAGCCGCGCTTCTCGTCCAGTTCACGCCAGTAGCTGCCGGGAAAATCCTTGCAGATACGCCGGACGGCTTCGCGCATGTCGAGGAAATCCTCCCCAAGCGCAACGCTCACCTCGGCATCGAGAGGATCATGCTGGGTCGTCGTCATGATCGCGTCCTCGCGTCGCAACGCGTCAGCCCAAGCGTCTCGTAATCATTTCGCATCGGTATTACCTCCTGTTTTCTTCCACTGAGAGTTGTGCTCCCCTAGTCCTGGCGCGCGCTTGGTCGAACGCGGCCGCGCTGCGCCGAACGACAGCGGGATGCCGACCAGCCTAAGCTCATCGTCGGCACAAGCCGCGAGCATTCCGAGCGCCTCGGTCTGCGGATGCTTGGCCACCTGGTCGACGCTCAGGAGCGGCGAATTCGGCACGCCGGCCTCGTCCAGCACGCTCATTAGCGCTTCCACGGTATGCGTTGCGACCGCGGCTGCAATCTGGGGAACGAGGCTATCGCGGTTCACGACGCGCGCACGATTGGTCGCGAATTCCGGCGCTTCAGCGAGTTGGTCGAGGCCGATCGCCTTGCACAGCTTGCGGAACAGGTTGTCGTTTCCGGCGGCGATCATCAGCCAGCCATCCGCGGCGCGAAAGGCCTGATAGGGCACGATCTCTGCGATGCCCGAGCCGTGCGGCTTGCCCACCTTGCCCGACGCCCCGTAGGAAGCGAGCGGGACCGTCATCCACGCAAGACCGGTCTCGTAGAGCGATGTCGATACATGCGCCCCCTGGCCGCTTGCGGCGCGCTCGAACAGGCTAGCGAGCAGCCCGATTACGGTCCACATACCAGAGCCCATATCAATCAGCGAGACGCCGACGCGCACCGGCGGCCGGTCGCCTTCGCCGGTGACGCTCATGATCCCTGTAGTCGCCTGTGCAAGCGGGTCGTAGCCCGGCTTCGCCGCGAGGGGGCCGCGATCGCCGAAGGCGCCGATGTCACACCAGATCAGAGACGGCTTCTCCGCTCTCAGGTTCTCGGCAGTGAGATTGAAGCGTTCGAGAATGCCGGGGCGCAGATTCTGGATAACGGCATCGGCCTCCATTATGATCAGATTCCTGAGCGCGCGCGCTTCCTCCTCGCGCGAAAAATCGACCGTGATACCGTCTTTGCCGCGATTGAGGCACAGAAACGAACTGGCCGTGTCCTTCCAAAAGGGCGGCCCCCACCCACGCGCGTAATCGCCCCCATTCGGATTCTCGACCTTGATCACGCGCGCGCCCAGATCCGCCAGAATCAACCCGGCGTAAGGCGCGGCGACGCTGTGTCCCAGCTCGACAACGGTAATGCCCTCGAGCGGTTTCATCGCCGCCCCGTCCACATTATTTCGCATGATCGCACCCTTGAGCCGAGCACGGCCGAAGGATCGCAATAAGGCGGCGCGTCGATCATGACTTGTCCTGCGCGTTATCCGCCACGAGCACGGCGCCATTGATGAACGTGGCCGCGTCGGATAGAGCGAAAACGATGAGGTTCGCCAGCTCTTCCGGGGTTCCCCATCGCGTATTCCGCATTGCTTGATTGCTGGACCATTGATGGCGCGCCTGCTCGGCTTCCTCGGATCCCAGCGGGCGCTTTGCCAGCTCGCGTTCCCATTTCGCAAACCGTTCGGGCGTGCTCACGAACCCGGGGACGACGCAGTTCACTCTGATGTTGTGCGGCGCGAACTCGTTGGCCAGGATTTTTGACAAACGGATTTCAGCCGACTTCGCCGGCCCGGTGCAGGAGGAGAGAAACGGCGGACTGGTGACCATGATGCCGGTTTCGCCGGAAATGTTGACGATGCGGCCGCCGCCTCGGTCTATCATCATCGGAATGATCTTTTGGCAAACGCGAAATTGCGCAAAGAAATTGATAGCCATGCCGTATTGCAATTCCTCGTCGGTGACCTCCAGGAACGGCTTGTAGGTTCCGGTGCCGGCGTTGTTGACCAGCATGTCGATCGTTCCGAGCTTTTGTTCGATGATTCCCGGCAACGCCGCGATCTGTTCCGGCTTGGTCACGTCAAGGGAGTAGACTTCGACATTTTGTTGCGTCGTCGCTTTGATGTCCTCGGCGGCCTCCGCCAGCGCCGATTCGCGCCGCGCGCAGATCATCACCCTTGCACCCTCGCGGGCAAGGCAACGCGCTGTCTCCAGGCCGATCCCCTTGCTGCCACCGGTGACGACGGCGGTCTTGCCGACCAGTCCAAGATCCATCGTTTTCTCCCGTCAATTCTTCACAAAACCATCGAGTACGGAGCGGATGTCGATCTCCACGCCCTGGTCCAAACTGGTGAAGACCTTGCCGGCGATCGATTTACCCGCGCTCGGCCGCAAGCCGCTGCGAACCAGGCGCTCCTCGAGCACGTCGGTCGCCCGCGCGCGATCCTGAAAGATCAGCGTCCGCGCAGACTCCTTCGCCGCTCGGCGCAGCCTGGTTCCGTCGTCCAGTTCGATCTGGACCTCGGCATCAAGCGCCGTGCCCTCATCGTCGGGCTCAATATTCGTTACCGCAACGAGCTTGAGAATGCGCGGGTCGTCGCGGTGTTCGAACCCGATGTCGTAGCCGAGTACGCCATGCACCAGCATGGCGGCCGTCGCAAAAGCCGTGCTCGCCTGCGTCTGCACGGCGCGCTCGAACGGCCCCTTGAACGAAGTCCCCGGGTATTCCGTATACGGACGCCAGATGCGTACCGTGATGCGCCTGACGCGCTCCAGCGGCACACCTTCGTCGTGCAGAAGCTTCGCCGCGGCAACCGCCGACATGTTGTCGCCCAGGGTCGCCCATGGCTTCGCCATGATCTTATGCATGATCTCCACGTTCGGGTCGGTGCGCCATTTGGCCGGCGTCTGCGCCAGCCCGGCGAGCGAGCGCAGAAATCCCTTCGCCCCCTCCAGCGCATCGGGTGCGCCGAGCACACCGTGCGCGGCGAGCTGCGCCGCGGTGAGGCCGCCCCGGGCCGCATGCGCGTTTTGAAAACGCCATTCGTCGGATCCGGCCCGGACCGGCTCGACCACGCCGCCAGTGACGCCCGCAGCGATAGCCACCGCGTTGGTGGCCGCGCTGGCGTCGAGCCTCAATGCGACCGCGGCAGCCGCCGCTGCACCGATCGTTCCGAACGTCGGGCTGGTGCGCAGGCCGCGGCGAATCAACGCCAGCGACACGATCTCGTCAGCGCCGAGCCACTCCATCGTGGCATATCCGGCAACAATCGCGCGCAGCACGCTGGTGAGCGTAGCCCCGCTGGCCTCGCCGGCGCACACCGCCACCGGGACGATCAACGAGCCCGGATGCGACCAGGAATTGTGGTCGGTATCGTCCTGGAAGTGGGCGTGGACGGCAACGGCATTGGCGGCGACCGCCTCCGAAAGGGCGACGCGCGTCCCGTCGGCCCATATGCGGGCGGTGTTTGCAACGCTGGAAGCCGGCGTGGTCAAAGCCCGCATCGCCACCGCGGTTCGCTCCTCGCGGGCAGCGAGTGCTAGCCCCAGCGCATCGAGCATGCAGATGCTCGCCTTCTCCGCCACCTTTGCCGGCAGCGCCTCGCTTGCGCACCGGGCGATAAAGTGGCCGAGCCTCTGGGTGGCATTGACAGACGAGGCGATCATAGATACTCATCGGCCAGCGCGATCTCGCGAATTTCCGCCACGCTGCCGCTGCGGCGCACCTCGCCGCCGCGCATCACGTAGCCGCGTGTCGCGAGCTTCAGCGCGGGGCGCGCCATCTGCTCCGTCATCAATATCGTCGTGCCGCGTTCCTGCATTTGACGAATGGCGTCGCTGATGCGTTTTATCCAGACGGGCGCAAGTCCGAGAAACGGTTCGTCGAGAAGCAGAACGGCCGGATTGGAGCTCAAGGCTCGCGCCAGCGCGACAATCTGCTGCTCGCCGCCGCTCAGTTGTCCGGCCGGCTGCTTGGCGCGTTCGGCAAGCAATGGGAACATCTCGCACAGCCAGGCGAAGGATTGCCGCTGCAGCGAACGGCTTAATCCGAAGGCGCCGGAGAGCACGTTGTCGGCGACCGACATCGTAGGAAACACCCGGCGGCCTTCAGGAGCGTAGCCAATGCCGGCGCGTGCGCGCCGGTCGCAGGTCATGCCGTCGAGACTGCGGCCGTCGAAGTGGATGCTGCCGCCGCTACTGGGTACCAGACCGATTACCGCGTTGATCAGGCTGGACTTGCCAGCGCCGTTGGCGCCGACGAGAAGCACCGTCTCGCCCTTGTTCACGTCAATCGAGACGCCGCGCAGCGCAACGATGCCGCCATAGCGCACGTTCAGGTCCCGCACCGCCAGCATCATTCGCCCTCCTCCTCGTCGATCGCGCCGACATAGGCGTCGATCACATCGCGGCGCGACAACACCTCGTCCGGTGGACCCTGCGCGAGCAGGCGGCCGGCATCGAGCACCATGATGCGAGGACAAAGCCGGCGGATCAGATCCATGTCGTGCTCCACGATGAGGATGGCGCAGCCGAGATCCTGTTGCGCGTGATGGACGAAATCGTCCACACGGCTACGCTCCCGGCCTTCCAATCCGGCGGCGGGCTCATCGAGCAGGAGCACCTTGGGCGTGGTCGCGTAGGCGAGCAGCAGGCCGAGCATTTTTTGCAGGCCGTAAGGCAGCTTGTCGCTTTGTTCGTCGAGCCGGTGGGACAGCTCGAACCTGTCGAGGAGGTCGTCCATTCGGCGCCAAGTCTTCGCAGATCCGGTGCTGAACCGAATCGCGCGCGCCAGGTTCTCCCTCACGGTGGCCGCTCGAAACGTGTTCGTCTGCTGAAAGCTGCGCACCAGCCCCATGCGGCTCAGGCTGTGAGTCGATTTTCCGCTCAGGTCATGACCACCGAGAAACACGCGTCCCGCCGCGGGCTTGAGCCTGCCGCAAATTACATTGATAAGGGTCGTTTTCCCGGCGCCATTGGGCCCGATCACCCCGAGTATGTCGCGGGGAGAGAGTATGAAGCTGAGGTCGTCGAACACTTTGAGTCCGCCGAAGCGCATTGAGAGCTTATCGACGCGCAGCGCGCCTTCGCTCGCATGACCCGCCGCGGCGCTGACGTCCCCGCTCATTGCGGCGTGCTCGCCTGGTCCGCAACCGGTTGCGGCGCCAACCCCGATGCGTCGCGACGACCACCCGCAAACCGCCGTACCAGCGCTGCCACGGTGCCGACGATGCCGCCCTTGGCGAGCATGACCACGATGATGATCAGCACCCCGAACAAGCCCGGCGAGTACTGTCCTTCGATACTGAACATGTTCGCGGCCCAGACCAGGAAACCGCTGCCGATGATCGGACCCAGCATCGAGCCGCGGCCGCCGATGATGGCGTAGCCGATGTAATTGACCGAGGAAATCGGACTGAATGAAGTCGGGTGAGCGGTGAGCAGCATGTTGACCAGCGCAAAGCCGGCCATGCCGGCGACTCCGGCGGCGACGACAAAGCCAAGCACCTTGTAGCGCCAGGTGACGAGTCCCAGGCTTTGCGCCAGGACTTCATTTTCCTCGATCGCCGCAAAATGCTGCCGGAAATAGCTGGTCAGCGCCGCGGTGATCAGCGTGGCCGTCAAGGTGAGTCCCGCCGCCACGAACAGCACACCGCGATTGTCGCCAAGCGTGAGCCCGAACAGCGTGGTAGCGGGCATTCCAACAAGGCCGTTGGAGCCTCCGGTCAGACCCGGTGTCTCGAACAGAATTAGGTCCAGGATCTGGGTCAGGACGAAAGTCACCAGAACGAAATAGACGCCGCGCAGACGCAATATGAGCACGCCGAGCGGAAGCGCGACCAGCGCCGGAACGGCGAAGCTCAGCGCGCCAAGAACGATGGTGTCGGTAATTCCTCCCCTGAGCGACGCTATGGCGAAGGCGTAGCCCCCCACCGCCATGAAGGCGGGGACGGCGAACGTCATCAGGTCCATGCGCAGCATGATGTAGACGCTGAACGAGGCCATGATGGCGATGAGAATCTGATTCGCCAGCGAGTACACCAGCGGACTGTCAGAAAAGGATGGAATGGCAAACGCGAGGGCGATGATGACGGTGCTCGCAATCTCGCCCGGACCGGGGGCGCTGACATGGCGTGGCATGCGAAGTGCCATTGGGGTCATGCTCCGCGAAGGTCGCGGCCGAACAGGCCCGAGGGCCGCACCACGAGAAGGACGAGAACCATCACGAACAGCACCAGCGCCCCTTTCGATCCGCCCAGATAGACGCTCGAATACGCCTCGACCATCCCGACGATGAAAGCGGCGGCCGTCGCCCCGCCGATGCTGCCGAGCCCGCCCAGGATCACGACCAGGAAGGAGGTGACGAGCACCGAGTCGCCGATGCTGGGCGAGAGCGACAGGATAGGCGTAACCAGCGCACCGGTCAGCCCGGCCAGTCCGGTGGACAGTGCAAAAGCGAGGGGGAAAAGCAGCCGCGGCCGCAGTCCCTGGGCCATCGCCACCTGCCGGTCGTCGGCGAGCGCCCGCAACGCGCGCCCGAAATCGGTCCGGTACATCAGCAAATAGACGGATCCGATCGCGAGCAGGCAGGCGCATAACACCACGAAATTCGCGAGCGGAACGTAATAGCCGCCGCTGCGCAGCGTGCCGGTGATCGGAAATTTGAAGAACGGCGACTCGGGACCGAAGATGACCAGCAAGCCCGTGCCCAGTATCAGATTCAATCCGAGCGTAAGCATCAAGGTCCCGTGGTGATCGTCGATCCTGCGTTCAACCAGGACCAATTCGAACACATATCCCAGAGCTGCGGAAAGCAGGGCTGCCGCAATCACCGCCAGCGCATACGGCGCCCCGAGGTAATGCACACCGGAATACGCGAGATAGCCGCCCAAGACGTAAAAGCCGCCATGCGCGAAATTGATCACGCCCAGAATACCGAAGATCAGGGTGAACCCGAGGGCGAGTAGCGCGTACTGCGCCCCCAGGCTGATCCCGATCAACCCGGTTACAACGAAACCTTCCAAGTCGGGCTCGTTACTTGCCGGTCGCAGCTTCGTGTTTAAACACGGGCTGCAGCTTGCCGTCGATGATGAGGCCAATTCCGAACGGGAAGGAAAGCTCCTGATTGATTTTGTACTGCTGCTGTCCGATCCATAGTCCCTTGCCCATATTGCGGTCCTCGACCGGCAGCGAGCGCAGCGCTACTGCGACCTTTTGCGTATCGGTGATGGTGCCGGCCTTGGTGATGGCCTTGGTTACCATCCGCGCCGCGGCGACCCATTGGTAGAACAGATTGTTCTCGGGCGGGTCCGTTTTCACCAGGCGCTTGAACTCACTCTTCATCTCCAGGACCTTGTCGTCGATGTAGACCGGTTCATACCAGTAAAAATTCTGGAGGACTTCGTAACCGCCGGCGACGCGTGCGATTTCGCTCGTTCCGGGCCCGCCGAGACGGCCGATGGCGCCCTTGAATCCGGCCTGCCGCAGTTGCTTGATGATGACGCCAGCATCGCCGGGCGGCGATGATGCGGTGTCGATCGCGTCAGGATGCGCGTTCAGCATGCGCGTGACCATCGGGGCGAAATTGGTCGTTCCGCGCTGATAGTATTCCTCGATTGTTTCAATGCCGTTCTTCCTGTAGGCGGCGGCGTCGACCTCTCCAATGTCCGTTCCGCCCTGATCGTTCGGCGCGATCAAGACAATTTTCTTAATGTTGAACTTGGCTTTGGCAAAACGCGCGATCGGTTCAGCCCAACCGCCTGGCCCGGGGCCATTATGAAAAACCAGCGGCCACTGCGCACCGATCGCGTTCTTTGCATAGCCATTGCCCATCACGAGGAGGTTGTTGCGATTCGCAATCGGCTTGAGGCCGGTAATTTCGGGTGAGCCGACGGGTCCGATGATGAACTTGATGCCGTGGCTGACCATATAGTTGCCCGCCGCGGCTGCGCCCTCCGCCGTGTACTTGCCGTCGATCGCTACCGTCGAAACCTTGCATTTCTCGGAGCCGACCTGCAGCCCGCCGTGCTCGTTGGCTTCTGCGGCGACCAATTCGTTGGCGCCTTTAATGGCCAGGCCCCATTGCGCAGCGGGACCGGACATAACCCCGATCATCCCCAGCGTAAACTCGCACGCGGCGGCAGCGGGTAGCGGCATGCTGGCCATGCCAATTACGGCGATCGTCGCCGCCAGCGATTTCACATTCCGATTTGCTTTAATCACGTCCTCTCTCCTAGGTTAGAACAATCGTTTTCGGGGCCAACTTTGAGTTTTTCGCGACGTTAGCACGGACTTTATCGACTGTCAATGAAACGATTCCACAGAGTGAAAGACCTGCGACCGCAGGCTACGAGGGCGTCGGTTGGCGCACGCAAATTTGGCTCCGACACCAATATAGCCTCACAAACGGGGGTGCGAGCAGCCGTCGACCGCCCAATCAGGGACAGATCCCATTCGTTGGGACCACCCGAAAAGCGCGTTCAGAAGTGGGCTATATGAAACGTTTTCTGGCTATGGTGCTGGCGCGATTACGGTTGCCGGGATAGCGACCGGAAATTCCGAAGGAACGTGACCGGCGCGATAGAATTCTGGGCGCTCCCGCATGATGACAGCATGGCAAGACTGTTATTCACTGCC
The DNA here is from genome assembly GCA_052172655.1 of Burkholderiales bacterium. Classification (GTDB taxonomy): domain Bacteria; phylum Pseudomonadota; class Gammaproteobacteria; order Burkholderiales; family SG8-39; genus 2-12-FULL-64-23. The sequence goes on along the minus strand of JBQMQE010000045.1, from coordinate 2,122 downwards.
GTATTCTTGTTGCCTCCGCCTGTGCAATTTGCTGCTCGCCTGCGTGCGCCGCTTCGATCATCATTGCGTACAGCTCAAATCGCATCGCCGGCGCCCTTGTGCGCCATGATGGCCCGCGTATGCAGTTCAATCTCGTTGAGGTTGGCGCGAATGTTGAGGCTATACCGGCGACCGGCTTCGGTCAGCAGTACATGCTTCTTAATGCGGCTGAAAAGCTTGACCTGCAGATATGCTTCGAGCACTGCGATCTGCCGGCTGACGGCGCTTTCCGTGACGCACATCTCATCGGCGGCGCGCGCAAAACTCTCATGCCGCGCGGCGGCTTCGAACAACGCGAGTGCAACTGTACTGGGAATTTTCCGTTTCATGAGCGGGACGAAACTGCGCGACAGCAGACATCATAACGATAGCACACCAAGTGCTGACGAATTGTCAATTGCGCTCGTTTTTGGTGCACCCCAGAATAGCCGCACCCTTTTCTCCCGTAACTCTCCTGCGGAAGGCAGAACAACTATGAAGCGCTATCAACTTTTCATCGACAACGAATGGGTCGACCCGCACTCCGGGCGCTGGTTCGATTCCTTCGATCCGTTCTCCGGCGAAACGTGGGCGGCAATCCCACGCGGGGACGCCACTGACGCGGATCGCGCGGTCGCCGCCGCGGCGAATGCGTTCGAAGGACCGTGGTCGAAAATTTGCGCCAGCGAACGCGGAATGATATTGCACAAATTTGGCGCCTTAATTGACCGAGACGCGCAGCGCCTCGCCGAGGTTGAGAGCCGCGACAACGGCAAGCTCATGAGCGAAGTGCTGGGACAAGTCCGATACATGGCCAAGTATTTCTACTACTACGGCGGGCTCGCAGACAAAATACAGGGTGCCGTCGTGCCGATCGACAAGCCCAAGGTGTTCAACCTCATCCGCTACGAGCCGATGGGGGTCGTTGTCAGCATCACGCCGTGGAATTCATCGCTGCTGCTGACCGCATGGAAAGTGGCCGCGGCGCTTTGCGCTGGCAACACCATCGTATGCAAGCCTTCGGAATTCACCTCGGCCTCGTTGTTCGAGCTTGCGCAACTGGTCGAAGAGGCGGGACTTCCACCCGGCGTGTTCAATGTCGTGACCGGATTCGGCGCTGAGATCGGCGAGCCGCTCATTCGCCATCCCAAGGTCCAACGGATCGCTTTTACTGGCGGCGATGAAGCGGGCCGCAAGGTTTACGCCGCCGCGGCAGAGGGCTTGAAGCGCGTCTCTCTCGAACTCGGCGGCAAATCGCCCAACATCGTGTTCGACGACGCCGACTTGGACAAGGCTGCGAACGGTGTCATTACCGGTATCTTTTCCGCTGGTGGGCAGACCTGCATGGCCGGTTCGCGCCTGCTATTGCAGGAATCAATCCACGACGAATTTGTCGAGCGTATCCTCAAGATCACCAAGTCCGCGAAAGTCGGCAATCCGGCCGACCCCAAAACGGAAATCGGCCCCGTCGCGACCAAGCCGCAGTTCGACAAGGTGATGAATTATATCGATATCGCGCGGAAGGAAGGCGCGCGCTGCGTTGCCGGCGGCCGCGCATTGTCCGGCCCCGGCTACGGCGCCGGCCAGTTTGTCGAACCTACCGTATTTGTGGACGTCAACAACAGCATGCGTATAGCCCAGGAAGAAGTATTTGGTCCGGTACTTTCGGTTCTCAAGTTCCGCGACGAGGAAGACGCAATTCGCATCGGCAACGACATCCGATTCGGGCTCGCCGCGGGTGTGTGGACCAAGAGTTTGCATCGCGCTATGCTGATGTCGGAAAAGCTTAAGGCGGGAACGGTGTGGATTAACAACTACCGCTCCACCAGTTATACGACGCCATTCGGCGGATACAAGCATAGCGGCGTCGGGCGCGAAGGTGGCATGGAGGCGGTCAAGGAATACATGGAAGCCAAGAGCGTCTGGATTTCGACGGAACTCGAGATGCCGAATCCGTTCGTGCGCAAGTACTGACACCAACCATCGGAGCGGGGCCATATGGAGAAGGTTGATCCCCTCGAATTCGACGTTGTCGTCGTCGGATGCGGGATTGCCGGCCTTGCGGCAGCCGTGTCGGCGATGCAGGCCGGCGCAAAGGTCGCGA
>JBQMQE010000044.1:0-23752 GCA_052172655.1 Burkholderiales bacterium | reverse complement strand
TCGGAGACGGCGGGGATGTTGATTCGTCCGCCCGCATCCAGCATTGCCTTCAGTTCGACAATCTGCTCTAACAATTTGGTGTGTTCGGCCTTGTGCGCGAACGACGCGACGTACTGTATGCGCTCCATTTCCGCCTCTTCGCGAGCGAAATGCTCTCCGGTGTACGCGATGAGATCGTTCATCGCCTTGCTCATGCGCTGGTTGTTCTGGGCACTGTCCATGGCTTCGAACAGGACGTTGAGCAGGTCGATCAACTTGCGGTGATCGCCGTCGATCAATTCGTTACGGGTATGAAGATCGTCAGTCCAGGAAAATTGTGCCATGAAATCTCACTCTCTCATTGCTTGCAGAAGTAATGCGGCTGCGGCTACACGCCGGATTTACCGCTCGCTGACTTGCACAGGAAAATTTTGCGCGCGTTTGGCGCGGGACGTTTGATTTGAGTCAACTGAATTCGATTGAGCCGGAGCGGCGGCGGCGATCGGGGCGCTGCATTGGTCGCCTCGCCGCCTCCGACTTTGGACTTATTTTCCCCAGCGCAGCGCGAGCGGATCGGCTGCGCGGGCGAGTTCCAGCAGTCCTTTCTTCGTTGCCGGGTGCAGCGCTTCGAGCGGATGGCGCACGGCGTCGCACTTGATCACCCCGCCTTCCATCATCACCGTTTTGGTCGCGCGCAGGCCGCATTGGCGGTTTTCGTAGTTGATCAGCGGCAGGATCCGGGCGTAGGCCGCCATCGCCTCCTTGCGCCGTCCCTTGCGGTGCTGCTCCAGCACCGGCCTGATCAGGTCCGGCAGCAGGGTGCTCGGCATGGTGCCGGTCGCGCCCGCATCGAGGTCGGCCATCAGCGTGATCGATTCCTCGCCGTCGAACGGGCCCCGTATGGCCTTGCCGCCCGCCTCTATCAGGGCGCGCAGCTTCGCCGCCGCGTTCGGCGTTTCCACTTTGAAGTAACAGACCTGCGGCACTTCCCGCGCCAGCCGCGCCAACAATGCCACCGACAGGTTCACGCCCGACAGCGGCGCGTCCTGCACCATGATCGGCAGCGGCGCGGCTTGCGCAATCCTGGCGAAGTGCTCGAGGATACCCTTCTCGTCGGCTTTCAGCGTCGCGCCGTGATAGGGCGGCATGAGCATCAGCATCTTCGCGCCGGCTTGGTGCGCCTGTTTCGCGCGCGCCGCCGCGATGCGCGTGCTGTAGTGGCTGCAGGTGACGATCACCGGGACTCTGCCGGCAACGTGCGCCAGGCACAGCTCCAGCAGCGTGTCGCGTTCCGCGTCGGTCAGGAGGAATTGTTCGGAGTAATTGGCGAGGATGCAGATGCCGTCGACGTTCTGGTCGACCATGCAGTCGAGCACGCGGCGCATGCCGTCGAGATCGAGCTCGCCAGATTTTGTGAACGGCGTGGGGGCGATGGGGAAGACGCCGGCGTAGGGGGCGGTCATGGCGCGTAGCTCCTCAGGTATACGGGCAAGTCGGTGGTCGGCGGGTTCTTGCGTACTTGGCAGAACATGTCGGCGACCCAGCCGCGATGGTAACTGCTGTAGTTGACCGCGCGCAACCTGAGCTCGCACATCGTCTCGCGTACCGCCGCGCTGGTTTCGTCACCTGCGCCAGCCCGAATGCGGCGGAATATGCATATGCCTAATGATTCTTTGCCAGGTCATTTCCTCCAGCTTACAGTTGCGCCCTGTAGCAGCGGCTGAAAACATCACGCAGCCACTGTTATGCACTTCACATTGCTCGTGATTCGACAAGGGAACAACTCATGACTGGTTTCGCTCAGCTGTTCAACGATACCCGCTCCGCGCTGGCCGGCGACGGCGCCCAAACGATCGTCCGATTCAATGCGGCCAGCCAGGGGAAGGATGGACTACACCGCAAGGTGAAAATACGCGATTTCGCGGTAGAGGTGGACGAACCCCCGGCGCTGGGCGGCAAGGACCGCGCGCCCAATCCCGTGGAATATGCATTGGCGGCCTTGGCCACCTGCCAGGAAATCACTTACCGCCTGCATGCCGACGCCCTGGGCATACCGGTAAAGGACGTGTCGGTTCAGGTCGAAGGGGAACTCGACTTGCGCGGTTTCTTCGGTGCAGCCGAAGGCGTACGCCCGGGCTTCCTCAGTATCAAGGGTTCGGTGCGCTTCGACAGCCCGGCTTCGGCGGAAGATCTAGAACGCCTGAAGAGCGTCGTGGATGCGCATTGCCCGGTGCTGGACCTGTTCAACAATGCGACGCCGGTGCAGATCGCTATTGCGGAGACAGTGGCGGCTTAGGGCGGCGGTGGTTGGCCGAAGAAGTGCGAGCCTTGGGAGGTTCCCCGGCCCGGACAAACTGAGAACTCTTGGTTGGTCCGGGTGCCGGTGGCGTAACCTCTTGGTGAACTGCGGGCCGGCGCGAGCGGTTAACTGGGGCGCGGCGCCTCTGGCCCGTCCGATCCACCTACCGGTTGGGTATTGGATCCGTTCCCTTTGGATCTTCGGGCAATTCCGTATCGAGCCACTCGCTGGCCTTTTCATAGTCCTCAAATGCACCGACCCGGATGCCTCGATTCGTGGAACACATCTCAAGAAATTTAGCGTGATCGAACGCACGCTGGCCGGATACCAGCACCGCAATTTTCTTCCGCGTGGGAAGTGCAGGATCGGGCCAAGCCAGATACGTCGCGATCTGGTAAATGTCCACTATCGACAATTCGCACTCGCTGACTCTTAGATCTAACAAGATCTCGTAATTCGCTTCGAATTCTGGATCGGCGGCGAGGCTTTTCAGGGCTGCTTTTGATGAAACGAGGTCGATCGTCCCTGAAGAAGTCATTATGATCAGATCTTTAAGCGGGAATGCCTTTCGCGTAGTTCTCACGCTTGGATCCTGAGTCGGCAACGCCTAACGTCCGCTCTGGGTTGGCGGACTAGCGGGTAATCGCGCCGCGGCCGCAAATCGCCCGGAAGTCGCTCAAAATAGCTCATATCAAATCAAACGCTTATAGGGAGCGACTTGAGAGACATCAACGATCACACGATCTTGTCCGACCGTGCAATTGCAGGTGTGACTTGAGCGGGGCTGGCGGGGAAATTCCCTTCTAAGCTTGCGCCTGGGTGTAGATGTCTTTGACAGTCTTATAGCACCCGCAGGCAGCCGCTTCGAGGCCTCGCTGGTCGAGGATGGTGACAGTGCCGCGTCTGTAGCCGATGAGCTTGCGCGCCTGCAGGTTGCTCCCTGCCACGGAGATGCGGCTCCGCCGCACGCCCAGCATGAGCCCAAGAAATTCCTGCGTAATGCGAAACTCGTTGGAGTTGACACGGTCTCGGGTCATCAACAGCCAACGGGCCATGCGCTGTGTTACCACATGGAAGCGGTTGCACGCCGCGGTCTGCGCGATCTGGATCATCAGCAAGTGGGTAAAGAGAAACAACTCTCGCCGCAACGCAGCGCTCTCGCTGAATTCGCGGCGAAAGTCCGCTATTTTCATCCGCATTGCCGTGCCGCCGCCTTGTACCACGGCGCAAAAAGGCGAGACAGCGGCACCCAGCGCCACGGGAATCCCGATCATGCCTTCAGAGCCGACGAGTCCGACCTCCGCAACCCGGTCGCCATCCACGCTAGTCAGCATTGAGACGAAGCAGTCGTTGGGAAAGTACACGTGCCGAATCCGGGCGTGGGGTTCATACAGAACCTCCGCAAAGGCGAGCTTGACCGGTTCGAGGAAGGGGAGCAGTTTCCGGTAATCCTTGCGGGGCAATGCGGCAAGCAGGTGGTTTGGAATCGAGAAGTGTTTTGCGCCCAGCATCAGAGTCCTTCCAGTGTGCACCTTTACAACCCCTTCGTCGGGAGCCTCCCTTCGAGCTCCAAAAGGTCAATCCCGGACAGGGTCGAATCGAAGGCTGGACAGATACGACATAAGTGTAATTTGGCATCACAAGAACAAGCAATTATGTTCAAAACCGCACATAGCATAAGTTGCGCCTCCTGGTATCGGCAGACGGGATCGTGGTCGTGGCCTGCGCCGGCGTGGGCGGTGCCTTGATCGGCGGCTTCCTGACCACCAGCGCGATGCTCAGCCGCGACGCGATGAAGCTCATGCGCCTGGTGAAGGAGTGGCGGCCCGGCGGGCTGGTGTGAACGGCGCGCGCCGCTTCACTGCGGCAGCAGGTGCGCGATCGAATTGGCGTAGTAGGCGAGCAGCGTTGCTTGCGCAGGGTCGGCCGCGTACAGGCCGTCGCGCTCGGCGACCAGGTGGCGCAGCAGCATCATGCGCAGCCCGGCCGTGATCGCATAATCGCGGTCGCGCCGCGGGATGTAGATATGGGCGCCGGCGGCCTCCAGGCGCTCGATCAGGGTTTCCACTTCGGATTTCAATTCCAGTTCCGACAGGGCTTTGCCCGGGTTGCGCTGGAATACCAGGGCCACCAGCGGAACCGGCAGGACCGGGATCAGCTTGCCCACGCGCTGCATCAGCTCTGCGCCGAGTTCGGCCACGCGCGCCTGGCGCGCATCCTTGTTGAGCTTGCGAAAATCGAAGTTGCCCGACTGCAGGTATTCGCGCATCGACAGCGGCGTGCCGAAATTGACGCAGGCATAACCGAAGCGGTGCCATTGGCTGCGCAGCGCAAGTCCCGCCTGGTGCGCGGCGAAGGCGAGCGTGTTCCAGGCGGCCTTGAACGCGCCGGGCCGCTTTGCGTTCTGGTCCAGCCCGAGCAGCAGGGTGCGGTCTTCCAGCGTTCGGTCGTAGTTGATTCCGAGGGGTATGAACACCAGGTCGCGCTCGCCCTCAGGGTTGAAGCCGCGGATCATGTAGTCGAGCGCGCCCAGCCTGGGCGCGCGCAGCGTGCCGTCGCGGCTCAACGAGCCTTCCGGATACAGCGCCTGGGTCACTCCGGCCTCGGTCGCCATGCCGATGTAGCGCTCGAGCACGCGGCGGTAGAGCTCGTCCTTCGAGTTGCGGCGCACGAAGTAGGCGCCCATCGAGCGGATCAACTGTTGCAGCGGCCAGATGCGCGCCCACTCGCCCACGGCGTAGGACAGCGCCGCCTGGTCTGCGACGAGGTAGGCGGCGAGGACGTAGTCCATGTTGCTGCGGTGGTTCATCACGAACACCACCGCGGCATCGGGTGAAATGCGCGCGAGCCCTGCGCTGTCGGTATAGCCGACGCGCACCCGGTACAGCGACCGGGCGATCTTGCGCCCGAGCCAGTAGCCGACACGGAAATAAAAGTAGGCGTTGAACGCCGGGACGATCTCGCGCGCATAGCCGCTGAGCTGCGCCATCACGACGTCGCGCGGCAGGTTGCGCGCGCGGGCATAGGCTGCGGCCGCCTGCTGCACCTTGTCGTCATAGAGCAGGCGGTCGATCAGGACTTGGCGGCGTGTCTGCTGGAACGGACGGATTTCGATTTTCAGGTGCGTGGCGACTTCGTCCAGCACCTTGTTGGTGCGGCTGCGGATGAACCAGCGCACGCTGGGCACGAGCAGCCGGTCGAGCAACCCGATCAGCGCGAGCACGTCGGCGAGGACGACCAGCCACAGCGGCAGTGTTACGGTGCCCATGCGGGCTCCGGCGCGCAGCGCTCTATGCCTGCTGGCGCAGCATGCGTTTCAGGATCTTGCCGGTCGCGCTCTTGGGCAGTTCCTTGACCATGTCGACGCGCGCCGGGGTTTTGTAGGCGGCGAGCTTTTCCTTGCACCAGTCGATGACGTCTTCCGCGCCGAGTTGCGCGCCCTCATTGAGCACTACCGCCGCGCACACGCTCTCACCCTTGAGTGCGTCGGGTATGCCGTACACCGCCACTTCCTTGATCTCGGGAATCTGGTAAAGGTAATGCTCCACTTCGGCTGGCCAGACCTTGAAGCCGGACACGTTGATCATGTCCTTCACCCGGTCGACAATGAACACGTAACCCTCTTCGTCCATCTTGCCGATGTCGCCCGAATGCAGCCAGCCGCCGCGCAGCGCCTGCGCCGTGTCCTTGGGCTTGCCCCAGTATTCCTTCATCACGCCGGGGCCGCGCATCACGATTTCGCCCCATTCCCCGGGCGGCAGCTCGCGGTCATTCTCGTCGAAGATCTTCACTTCGAAATCCTCGATCGCGGTGCCGACGCTGCCGAACTTGTGCTTGCTGACGTGGTTGTAGGCGGCGCAGGGCGAGCACTCGGTCAGGCCGTAGCCTTCGTGCACGGCCGGGCCGTAGGTCTCGGTCCAGCGCCGCGAGATCTCCTGCGGCATGGTCGCCGCGGCGGAAAAATAGTAGCGGATCGAAGCCAGCTTTTCCTTCGGCACATTGGCACCGAGGAGGGTGATGTAGATCGTCGGCACGGCGAAGAACATGGTGACGCGCTGGCGCTGGATTTCATCGAGCACCACATCGGGCACGAAGCGGCGGAACAGCACCAGCGTCGCGCCCGCGACGAAGCCGGCGTTCATGATGTAGTTCTGCGCGAACACGTGGAACAGCGGCAGGAAGATCGCCAGCCGGTCCTTGCTGCTGTGATGGGAGCAGTTCACCGCGGCGCGGGTGTTGGTGATGATGTTGTTGTGAGTGAGCGTCACGCCCTTGGGGAAGCCGGTGGTGCCCGAGGAATACAGCAGCACCGCCGCATCGTCGGCGGCCATGTTTTCGGTCCTGAACTCGGGCTTGCCCGCGGCGAGCCAGTCGCCGAGCAGGATCTGATCGGCGGCCACGCCCTCGCAGATCACCGTTGCTTGCACCGCCAGGCATTGTCTGTGCGGAACATTGGGCAGAAGTTCCGCCGTGGTGAACACCACTTTGGCGCCGGAGTCGTTGAGGATGTATTTCACCTCTTCGGATTTGAAAATCGAGTTGACCGACACCACGATGGCGCCGACTTTCTCTCCTGCGAGGTAGGCGAGCATGAACGCCGGGATGTTGGGCAGGTACAGCGCGATGCGGTCGCCGCGGCGCACGCCGTTGGCCCTGAGCGAGTGGGCGAGGGCGCAGGCGCAGGCCTCGAGCGCGCCGTAGCTGATGTCCCTGCCTTCGAATACGATGGCCTGGCGGCCGGGATCCTGGCGCGCAACGCGCTCGACATGGCTGGCGATGTTCACGTTTCCTCCTCCTCTGGGTTTGGAGCCGCAGCTTCAACTGCTGTTCGGTCGCTATTGTCGCAGAAAACTGCACACCGCCCGGGTCACCTCGGCGGTGCGCGCGGTCCCTCCCAGGTCGGGCGTGAAAATCCGTTTCGCCGTCACCGCTTCGATCGCCCGCATCAGCCGCGCCGCGGACTGATGCTCGCCCAGATGCTCCAGCATCATCGCCGCGGTCCAGAAGGTGGCGATGGGGTTGGCGATGCCCTTGCCGCTGATGTCGAAGGCCGAGCCGTGGATCGGCTCGAACATCGACGGGAACTTGCGCTCCGGATTCAGGTTCGCGGTGGGCGCGATGCCGAGGCTGCCCGACAGCGCGGCGGCCAGATCGGAGAGGATGTCGGCGTGCAGGTTCGAGGCGACGATCACGTCCAGCGTTTCCGGCTTCAGTGTCATCACTGTGGTCACCGCATCGACCAGGACGCGCTGCGTCTGCACCTGCGGATAGTCCTTCGCCACCTCGTAGAAAATCTCGTCCCAAAGCACCATGCCGTGGCGCTGCGCATTGGACTTCGTGACCAGCGTCAGGTTCCGCCGCGCTCGCTTTGCCGCGAGTTCGAAGGCGTAACGGTGGATGCGTTCCACGCCGGTGCGGGTGAATACCGAAGTCTCGGTAGCGATTTCCGCGGGCAGGCCCTGGTGCACGCGACCGCCCGAGCCGGAATATTCGCCCTCGGTGTTTTCGCGGATGATCACCCAGTCTATGCCCTTGGCGTTCCTGAGCGGGCTTTGCACGCCGGGCAGCACCCGCGCCGGGCGCACGTTGGCGTACTGGTCGAAGCCCTGGCAGATCGGCAGGCGCAGGCCCCACAGCGAGATATGGTCGGGCACCTCGGGGCTGCCCACGGCGCCGAAGAAAATGGCGTCGAACTTCTTCAGTTCTTCCAGGCCGCCGGCGGGAATGTAGTAGCCGTGCTTCAAATAATAGTCGCTGCTCCAGGGAAACTGCCTGAAGCTGAACTTGTAGCGCTTGGATTGCCGCGCGAGGGTATTGAGGACTTTGACGCCCTCGGCGATGACTTCCTTGCCGATGCCGTCGCCGGGGATGGCGGCTATTTTGTAGGTGCGCATGATCAGATCGCCGCCGCGACGGCCTTGCCGACGTCTTCGGTGCTCGCTTTGCCGCCGAGGTCCGGCGTGCGCGGGCCGTCCACCAGCACTTTCTCGATAGCGCGCAGCATCGCGGCGCCGGCCTCGGCGTGGCCCAGGTGCTCCAGCATCATCGCGCCCGACCAGATCTGGCCGATGGGATTGGCGATCTTCCTGCCGTAGATGTCGGGCGCGGAACCGTGCACCGGCTCGAACAGCGAGGGGTACGCGCGTTCCGGATTGATGTTGCCCGAGGGCGCGATGCCGATGGTCCCCGCGGTAGCCGGGCCGAGGTCGGACAGGATGTCGCCGAACAGGTTGGAGCCGACGATGACGTCGAAGCGCTGCGGATTGAGCACCATCTGGATGGTGAGCCCGTCGATATGGTACTGGCTGGTTTTCACCTCGGGATAATTCTTCGCCATCGCGGCGTAACGTTCGTCCCAGTAGGGCATGGTGATCGAGATGCCGTTCGATTTGGTGGCGGAGGTGATCTCCTTGCGCGGCCGCGTCATGGCGAGTTCGAACGCGAATTTCATGATGCGGTCCACGCCCTTGCGGGTGAAGGTCGATACCTGCTGCGCCATCTCGCGCTCGGTGCCCTCGAACAGGCGCCCGCCCATGGAGGAGTATTCGCCTTCGGTGTTCTCGCGCACCACGTAGTAGTCGATGTCGCCGACCTTGCGTCCGGCGAGCGGACAGGTCACGCCGGGCATCAGCCGCACCGGGCGCAGGTTGACGTACTGATCGAATTCGCGCCGGAACTTGATCAGCGAATCCCACAGGGAGACGTGGTCCAGCACCTTCGCCGGCCAGCCGGTGGCGCCGAAGAAAATGCAGTCGTGGCCGCCGATCCGGTCCTTCCAGTCAGGCGGCATCCACCAGCCGTGCTTGTCGTAGTTGTCGCTGCTCCAGTCGAAGTGCTCGAAGGCGAGCGCAAGGCCGAATTTGCGCGCCGCCGCGTCCAGGGCGCGCACCCCTTCGGGCATGACTTCCTTGCCGATGCCGTCACCGGCGATGACGGCGATTCTGTTGGTTTTCATGGGCTACTCGGGTCAGAAGAAAAATGAATTATATACGGCGTACACATTGCGGTCCTCACGCGCACCGAATTTGCGCGCTGCGCGCGCCAAGCGTGTTCTTGGTACGGATGAAAGGCGCATTCGCACCAAGGAGCACGGTTACGGCCAGCAGCGCACAATCGGGGTCTTATACGAGATCGACGATCCGCGCGGACGGGCCGCCGCGGCGATTTCGTCCGGCGAGACCGGCAGGTGCGGCGACATCGACGGGGTGTGTATGGAACCGGTGACTGCGCAAGTGATGATGACTTTGCCTTGTGCTGCTGCCATGGCTGCTCCGTTGCAGTGGGTTCGGGTTTGCAGGATTTTAGCTTTGTCGCGCCAAATGATCTGGTTTTTTATTCTGCCAATCGCCATAATCTGGCTGCTCCTGCCCGGTGCACGCAAGTGCTCGTTCTACGCCGGCGCGGCGATGCGCCGAATCGAATCTAGGGGAGAAATCGATGCAGCAGACTGACGACTACGAAGTCTATGCCATCCGCTACGCCACGCTGGCGCGCAAAGCGGCCGACAATTTCATCGGTGGCGACCCGCACGAAGAGGGCAGCCCGCTCGATTACTACGTCTGGCTCGCGCGCAGCCCGTCGCGCACTTTCGTCATCGACACCGGTTTCGAGGCGGGGGTGGCCGAGCGCCGCGGGCGCAAGATGCTGCTGTCGCCGGACATCGGATTGAAGCGCCTCGGCGTGGACGCCGCCGAGGTGCGCGAGGTCATCATCACCCATTTGCATTATGACCACATCGGCAATTTCGCCCTGTTTCCCAAGGCGCGATTCCATCTGCAGGACCGCGAGATGCAATTCGCCACCGGCCGGCACATGACGCAGCCGATTTTTTCACACGCCTACGAAGTGGAGGAGGTGGTGGGCATGGTGCGCGAGGTGTACAAGGGCCGGGTCCTGTTCCACGACGGCGATGCCCAGCTTGCGCCGGGGCTGTCGCTGCATCGCATCGGCGGCCATACCATGGGCATGCAGTCGGTGCGCGTGCATACCCGCATCGGCTGGATCGTGCTCGCCTCGGATGCCACCCACCTCTACGCCAATATGGACCAGGTGCGGCCTTTCCCCATTGTGCACAACGTCGGCGCGATGGTGGAGGGATACCGCAGGCTGCGTGAACTCGCCGACGATCCGCGCTATGTCGTGCCCGGACACGATCCGCAGGTGATGCAGCGCTATCCCGCGGCCGGCCCGGGCCTCGAAGGGGTGGCGGTGCGGCTGGACGTCGAACCGAAACTGTAGAAAGCGCGCAGACTGCTCAGGCGGATCGAGCGGACGGCGCACGGCGCGCGCGCACTGCCGACACCCAGGCGGCCGCGAACAGTGCCGCGCCCGCCACTTCTGCGCCGGGAAACAGCGGAAACAGCAGCCCGGCTGCGGCGGCGAGAAACAGCCAGCGCCGCCAGGGGGCGAACGTGCCGGCGATGAACTCGCACTTCTGGATGCCCATGGCCAGCGCAAGGTAACCGATGACGTAGCGCAGCGTGACGTAGGCGATCTCCGGGGGCGTGCCCTGCAGCAGCAATTCCGGCATGTAGACGAAGCTGAACGGCACCAGCACCAGGGTGGCGCCGAACTTGAGTGCGGCGAAGCCGGTTTTCATCGGGTCGGCGCCCGCGATCGATGCGCCGGCGAAGGCCGAGACACACACCGGCGGCGTGATGTTGGACAGGCACGCAGCGTAAAACACCACCAGGTGGGCCGGCACCTCGGCCACCCCCAGGTGAATCAGGGCCGGAGCCGCCACTACCGAGAGAATGATGTAGGACCCGGTGGTGCTGCTGCCCATGCCGATGATGATCGAGATCAGCGTGACCAGGGCGACGGTGGTCAGCAGGTGCCCCCCGGAGAGTTCGATCAGGATCGCCGAAAACTTCAGCCCGAGTCCGGACAGGACGATGCCGCCGATGATAATGCCGAGGCTGCCGATCGCCGCGCCGGCGGAAGTATTGTTGTGCGCGCCGGCGACGATGGCGCGGAAGAAGCGGCGCGGGCCCATGCGCGTCTCGGGCTTCAGCCACGACAAGCCGATCGCGGCAACGATACCCCAGAAGGCGCACAGATCCGGCGAGTAGCCGCGGAACAGAAGTGCAATCACAATCACCAGCGGCAGGAAGTAGTGCGAGCCGCGGCGTAGCACGTCGCGCGCCCGCGGGATCTCTTCCGCCGGCAGGCCGTGCAGGCCGCTGCGCACCGCCTCGAGATCGACCATCATCGCGACGAAGCCGAAAAACAACAGCGCCGGGATGACGTTCATCAGCGCGATGCTGAGGTAATCGGTTTGCGTCAGCGTCGCCAGAATAAAGACGCCGGCACCCATGACCGGCGGCATGATCTGGCCGCCGGTCGATGCGATCGCCTCGATCGCACCGGCGTGGTGCGGCTTGAAGCCGATGCGCTTCATCATCGGAATGGTGAACACGCCGGAGGCGACCACGTTGGCTACCGAAGAGCCGGAAATCGAACCGAACAGCGCCGAACTCAGGACGGCGATTTTCGCCGGCCCGCCGCGCCAGCGGCCGGTCAGCGCAGTTGCAAGGTCCATGAAGAAGGCGCCGGCGCCGCTGCGTTCGAGAAACGCGCCGAAAATCATGAATGGGAAGACGAAGGTGGCGAAGGTCGTGGTGATCACGCCGAACAGCGCTTCCTGGGTGGAGTAGGTGAATTCGACGATGCGCCGGACGTCCATGCCGTCATGGCTCAGCTTGCCCGGCAGGTACGGGCCGAAGTAAAGCTGCGCGAGGAATATCAGGCAGATCGCCGGGATAACCGGTCCGAGCACGCGGCGGGCGGTCTCCATGATTGCGGTGATCGCGACTAGCCCCATTATCAGGTCCCACTGATTGGGAGAGCTGACGCGGAACATGGCGTAGGGGACGTACTGGTTCATCCAGTAGGTAATCGAAACCACCGTCATGACGATCCAAAGCCAGTCGAGCGCGCTCGGCCGTTGCTTGGGCGCGCCGCGCCGCGCCGGATAGACGAGGAACACCAGCACCGAGGTGAACATCAGGTAGAAGCCGCGGTTGGTCTCGGTCGACACCAGGCCGAAGCCGGAGGTGTAGAGGTACCAGAGCGAGAACGCCGCGGCGACCAGCGCGTAAATTACTGCATACGCGCCGTCGAGCCGGCGGTTGTCGGAGGCGATAGGGACGAACCAGCTATCGTCGGCGCGGGTAGGGGTCGCCATGTGCGAGCTCGGTAGTCATGCGCAAAAAAAGGCCGCCCCGCGTATGGCGGGGCGGCTCTCGGACTGGCACTCGTCTACTCTTTCCAGAGACCTTTGGACTTGTAGTAGGCTTCCGCGCCCGGGTGCATCGGCACGCCGAGTTTGAGGAAGTTCTTGATGTCCGGCTCCATCTGCGCCCACGCCTTGTGGCCCGCGACTAGCTGCTTCTTGATCTCCGGCTGGTAGACCAGCTCGAGGATGTCCTGTATCGCTTTCGCCGGCACCCGCTCGTGCGCGACCCAGTATACCGCGAGGTAGGGCAGCTCGACCGCCGGTACGCCTTTGTAGGTCGTCGCCGGCATGGTGTCCTTGACGTAAAACGGATAGGTGCCGGTGATCTTGCCCATGTCGTCGGCGCTGTATGGCAGCACCACGGCACCGCGGGTCTCGGCCAGCTCCTTGACCGCTGCCGCCGGGGCCGACGACTGGCAGAACGCGTCGATCTGGCCGTTGCCGAGCGCGCGTCCGGCATCGCCGAAGGTCATCATCTGCGGCTTGATCGCGTCGAGCATGCCGAGAGCGCGCAGGATGTTGGAACAGTTGAAGACCGTGCCGGAGCCGGGCGGGCCGAGCGCGACCTTCTTGCCCTTGAGGTCGGCGATCTTGCTGATCCCGGATCCGGGCAGGGTCACGAAATAGGTTGGCCCCGAGTAGGCCTTGGCGACGCCGCGCAGCATGGTGCCCTTGGCACCGCCCGCGAACGGACCCTCGGGCTTTTGCGCCATGAACACGTGCGCGCCGTAGACGATGCCCATGTCGAGCTCGCCTTTGATCAGGCGCTTGGCGTTCTCAGTCGAGCCGCCGGTGGTCACCTGGTTGATGTTGTACTGCGGCAGCTTTTCCGAAATGATCGTGCCGGCCGAACCGACCATGTAGTACATCACGCCTCCGGGGTTTGAACCGCCCCAGGAGATATTGATCTTGTTCTGTGCCACGGCCGTGCCGCTGGCGCACAATGCGGCGAGCAGCGTTCCTGTCAGCGCGAGTTTCTTCATCGTTGGATCTCCTGTCGTTTATTTGCCGGTGACTTCTCTTGAAACCGCTTTGACCGCCGCCTTCTCTGCGGGGCGACGTGAACAAAACCGAGCAAGGGCGAGAGTAATGCTTGCTGGCTTGCGATGTCAATGCTTGAAGCGGAAGGTTGTTAGAGTCCGTTAATACTTACCGCATGAGACGCGTCGTCTTCAAAAGCGGCGGTCCGCGCCGGATAGGCTAAAATGCGGCGTCGCATTGTGTTGCCTGCCGTGAATCTCATCGCGATCGAGACCTCAACCGAATACTGTTCGCTCGCGCTGTCGCGCGGCGCGCAGGTGTTCGAGCGCAGCGTCCACGCCGGACAACGGCACTCGGAACTTGCCTTGCCCGCCCTGCGCGAGCTGCTGCAGCAAGCGGCGCTCGACATGCAGTCGATCGAAGGCGTTGCCTACGGTGCGGGGCCGGGATCGTTTACCGGGCTGCGCATTGCCTGCGGCCTGGCGCAAGGATTGGCGCTGGCGCGCGATCTGCCGGTTGCCGGCATCGGTACGCTGCTCGCCCTGGCGGAGAATTCCGGCGCCGGCAAGGTGATCGCCTGCCTCGATGCGCGCATGGGCGAGGTGTACCATGCCGCTTATCGCAACAGCGGCGGCAACTGGATCGAAACGCATGCGCCCGGCCTGTACCGTCCCGACGCCGTGCCGCAAGTCGAAGGCGCGGATTGGATCGCTTGCGGCAGCGGTTTCCGCGTGCATGCGGCGGCGCTGGCGCAGCGCTATGACGGCGCAATCTCGCGCACCGATGCCGATGCCGTGCCGAGCGCGGTCGCGATGCTGCGTCTCGCGACGCGGGTGTTTGCGGCGGGGCAGGGCGTCGATGCGGCTGCGGCCGTGCCGCTCTATGTGCGCGACAAAGTGGCATTGAAGGCGAGCGAGCGATGAGCGCCGTACTCAAACCCGTGTTCGAGCTGCGCAAGATGGCCGAGGCAGATTTGCCGGCGGTGATGGCGATCGAAAATGCGATCTATGCTTTTCCCTGGACGCCGGGCAATTTTCGCGATTCGCTCGCCGCCGGCTATCATTGCTGGATCTATGTGCGCGACGGCGAGACTATCGGCTATGCCGTGCTGATGCACGCGTCGGACGAGGCGCATTTGCTCAACCTCAGCATTGTGGCGGGCCGCCAAAGGCGGGGTTACGGCAGTCTGTTGTTGCAGCGTGTTTGCGCACTCGCGCGCGAGCGCGGCGCGTGCCGGCTTTTCCTGGAAGTGCGGCCGTCGAATGCCGCCGCGCTGCGGCTGTACCAGCGCCATGGTTTCCGGCGCATCGGTCTGCGGCGCGGCTACTATCCTGCGCCGGCTGGCCGCGAGGACGCGCTGATACTCGGACTGCCGCTATGAGTTCACGCCGGGAATTGTTCCTCGAAGAAATGGGATTGACACCGCTTTGGCGACTCAAGGCGAGGGAGGCGGGAGACGTGGCGGCGGGGGCGGAACCGGCGCATGCACCTGCAGCCGCAGGCCGAGCGGCGCAGGCGACGCCGCAATCCACGGTCGATAGCGACGATCGCGCCGCGCGCATCGCGCGCATGGACTGGAGCGAGCTCAAGGCGACGGTCGCCGTGTGTACCGACTGCGGCCTGCGCAAGACCTGCACCCAGACCGTGTTCGGCGTCGGCGACGAGCAGGCCGACTGGCTGCTGGTGGGCGAGGCGCCGGGCGCGGATGAGGACGCGCGCGGCGAGCCTTTCGTCGGTCAGGCGGGAAAGCTGCTCGACGCGATGCTCGGGGGCATCGACCTGAAGCGCGGAAAAAACGTCTACATCGCCAATGTGCTCAAGTGCCGGCCGCCGGGAAACCGCAATCCCGAGCATGCGGAAGTGGCGCAGTGCTCGCCGTATCTCGCGCGCCAGGTCGAATTGATCCGGCCCAAACTGATCCTTGCCATGGGGCGCTTCGCCTGCCAGACGCTGCTAGCCACCGATGCCAGCATCGCCGCGCTGCGCGGGCGGATGCACCGCTATCGGGGCGTGCCGCTGATTGTCACCTATCATCCGGCCTACCTGCTGCGCAGCCTGCACGACAAGGCGAAGGCCTGGGAAGACCTGTGCTTTGCCCGCCGCGCCATGGTGGATTTGCGACTACAGGCTTGAGCCGCGCCGTGGCGCCTTGATTTCCGCCTTCGCGCCCCCAATTTATGAGCAGGTCGCATACCGAGGAGAATTCAAATGCGCAGAATGTTGGCCATAGGGCTGGCCGCCATCACCCTGAGTCTTTCCGGCTGCGGCTACAACGACATGCAGCGCGGCGACGAGCAGATCAAGGCTAGTTGGTCCGAAGTGCTGAACCAGTACCAGCGCCGCGCCGATCTGGTGCCGAACCTGGTCAATACGGTGAAAGGGTTTGCGGCGCAAGAGCAGCAGATCCTGATCCAGGTGACCGAGGCGCGTTCGCGCGTGGGCGGCATCCAGGCCACGCCCGAACTGATCAACGATCCTGCGGCCTTCGCCAAGTTCCAGCAGGCGCAGGCCGGCCTTTCCAGCGCGTTGTCGCGCCTGCTGGTGGTCTCGGAAAATTATCCGCAACTGAAATCGGACGCGAATTTCCGCGATCTGCAGGCGCAGCTAGAAGGCACCGAGAACCGCATCGCTGTGGCGCGTAACCGATACATCAAATCGGTGCAGGAATACAACACCCTGATCCGCACCTTCCCCAACAACCTGACGGCGATGATATTCAGCTACCAGGTGAAGCCCAATTTCACGGTTGAGAACGAGAAGGCGATCGCAACGCCGCCCGCGGTGAGTTTCGACAAGCCCGCCGCCGCGCCGGCGCCCGCCAAGTAAATTGAGCTATGCGCCCGGGCGGATATACGGGGATCGATCGCAGTCCGATTCGCCATTCTCGCCCGGGCCTCTACGCCACCGACCGTTCATGCGCGCGCTGACTCGCTTTTTCGGTATCCTGTCGCTGGTGCTTGCGTCGGCCGTGGGCGCGGCGGACACGGTCGCTGTGCCGCCGCTCAAGGCGCGCGTCACCGATCTCACCGGCACGCTAAATGCCGGGCAGCTTGCATCGCTGGAATCCGAATTGCGTGCCTTCGAGCAGAAGAAAGGCAGCCAGATCGCCGTGCTGATGCTGCCGAGCACCCAGCCCGAGACCATAGAGCAATATTCGATCCGCGTCGCCGAACAATGGAAAATCGGCCGCGCAAAGACCGATGACGGCGTGATCCTGATCGTCGCCAAGAACGACCAGCGCCTGCGCATCGAGGTCGGCTACGGCCTCGAGGGCGCGATTCCCGACGTGGTGGCGAAGCGCGTCATTCGCGAGGTTATCGCGCCGCATTTTCTTGCCAACGACTTCTACGGCGGGATGCGCGCCGGAACCCAAACGCTGATGAAGTTGGTCGAGGGAGAGAAGCTGCCGCCGCCGGCGCAGTCCCAGGCATCGAACGTCGATGATTACCAGTCGCTGTTTGTGATATTGCTGGTCGTGGTCGTCGTCGCGGGCGGGCTGCTGAAGGCGATCTTCGGGCGCGTTCTCGGCTCTGCGGCCACAGGTGTGGCGGTGGGCATCGTCGCATGGGCGCTTGCCGGTGCGCTCGCCGTCGCAGTGATCGCCTGCATCATCGCGTTCATATTTGCACTGATGATGGGCAGTGGCAGCCGCGGCTATTACCCGGGCGGCTTTGGCGGTGGCCGATGGGGCGGTGGAGGCGGCGGCTTCGGCGGCGGCGGTGGAGGTTTCGGCGGTGGCGGGGCCTCGGGCAGTTGGGGGAGGTGACTGATGCAATGCAAACGCCTGCTACGGCATCTGCTTGCCGACCAGTGGTCGGTGCGGCACGCGCTTCCTCCGGCGGCGATGCGCGCGATTCGCGACAAGATCAGCGAGCAGGAAAAGCGCCATAGCGGCGAGCTGCGTTTTGCGGTCGAGGCCGCGCTGCCTTTGCCCCGGCTGTGGCGCGATCAGGATGCGCGCAGCCGCGCGGTGGAGCTGTTCGGGCAGTTGGGGGTCTGGGACACCGAGCACAATAGCGGCGTGCTGATCTATCTGCTGCTGGCGGACAAGCGGGTGGAGATTGTCGCCGATCGCGGCATCCATGGCAAAGTCGGCGGCACAGCATGGGAAGTCATCTGCGGCGAAATGCAGCGCGCGTTCGCCGCCGGACGCTTCGAGCAGGGCGCGTGCTTCGGCGTGGCGGCGGTCAGCGATCTGCTCGCAACGCATTTTCCGCCGGACGGGCGGAGGCGCAACGAGCTGCCGAACGAGCCAGTGGTGTTGTGAAACGCTGCCGCGCCTCAGGCGTAGCCCGGCGCCGCTTCTGAGCGTGAGGGCAAAGGCCAGCCGGCCCCGTCTGGACATTTCTTGCCGATAAGCTGCTGTTTCGCTTGATGCCTATTCCACGCGGGCGCAAAATGCTGTCGTACAAAGCGGTGTTTTGGCCGTATACTTGGCACTTCAACTATCAAGCCTAGCAGCTGGAAGGATCACAAATTGGCAAAGCCCAACTACCAATATGAAAAGCGCCAGAAGGATTTAGCGAAGAAGAAAAAGCAGGAAGAAAAACGACTGCGCAAGCTGGAGAAAGCCGCTCCTGCGGCTGAGGATCATCCGGATCAGGCACCCGCACCGGTCCCGCCTCCCGACCAAGGAGAAACTGCCTAGGTGAATGGCGCGGTTGCACCGGCTTGCTGTACGCAGGTTCGTTTGCAGAGAATTTCGCGCGCGCCCCTGCAGAAAATGTATCCGAAGTAGCATTTCTTAGCATTTCCTCGCCGCCGCAAAGGCCCTATAATCGCGGCCTGCGCTTGTCGCCGGGTCACCGCGATCCTTCTGCCGGACGGATATTCGTCGTATGCCGCCAGTTCTGTCGGCGTCACGTTTCATTTCAGCCGATTCGCGCCGCGGCGCGGCCTGAGATCCGTCTGAAGTCGATTTTCCCGGCTGGAATGGTCGTGCGTCTGATGACGCGGTAGGTGGAACGCGTTTGATGCAGCGCAATATCGGACAGCGTGGCTACGGGTACACTGGCCTGCGTCAACGAGAATTTTGTGGACGGGCGTATTGAAAGAGCAAGCGGCAATGCTTGAAGCGCGACAACTCGAGTGCACGCGAGGTGATCGGCGTTTATTCAGCGACCTGAGCTTCAGGCTGAGTCGCGGCCAGTTGCTGCGCGTGGCAGGAGCGAACGGCAGCGGCAAGACCAGCCTGCTGCGGATCATGTGCGGTCTGGTCTCGCCCAGCGCGGGCGAACTGCGTTGGCAGGGGCAGCCGATCCGCGCCGGGCGCGAGGAATATTCCAGGAATCTCGCGTTCATCGGTCATCTCAATGCGCTGAAGGACGATCTGACAGCGCTGGAAAACCTGCAGTGCGCGGCGGCTCTGAGCGGGATGTCCGCCGATGCCGGGCGCATGCTTGCCGGCCTCGATCGCTTTGGCGTTGCCCATTGCGCCGAGTTGCCGGCGAAAGTGCTTTCCCAGGGGCAGCGCCGCCGCGCGGCGTTGGCCCGGCTGGCGCTCACGCCGGCGGTGCCTTTGTGGATACTCGATGAACCATTTTCCGCACTCGATGTCGGAGCAGTGGTGGAACTGGAGCGCCTGCTTGCTTCGCATCTCGCCTCCGGCGGCATGGTGGTATTGACTACGCACCAGGAAGTGCAGGTGGTGGCGCATGCGATATTGCGCGTCGATCTGGATCTGCACACTGCGGCGTTGCGGGCCGCATGATCAGGGCGCTTGGGTGGGTGCTGCGGCGCGACCTGCTGCTTGCCTTTCGGCGCCGGGGCGACGTGGTCAATGCACTCGTGTTTTTCGTCATCGTGGTAAGCCTGTTTCCGCTTGGTGTCGGTCCCGAAGCGAGCCAGTTGCGCAATATGGCGCCCGGCGTGCTGTGGGTGGCGGCGCTGCTCGCTTGCATGCTGTCGCTGGCGCGCCTGTTCGCGCCCGACCATCAGGACGGGACGCTGGAGCAGATGCTGCTCGCGGGCGAGCCGCTGGTCGTGCTGGTGATGGGCAAGGTGATAGCGCACTGGCTGATGTCCGGATTGCCGCTGGTGCTGATAGCGCCGCTGCTGGGTCTGCAGTTCGATCTTCCCGGCGATGCGCTCGCCGTACTGTGCGTGTCGCTGCTGATCGGCACGCCGGTGCTGAGCCTGATCGGCGCGGTCGGCGCTGCGCTGACTTTGGGCGTGCGCGGCAGCGGCGTGCTGGTGGCGCTGCTGGTGCTGCCGCTGTATGTGCCGGTGCTGATTTTCGGCGCCGGCTCGGTCGGCGCGACTGCGGCCGGCACCGGAGCGGAAGCGCATTTGCTGCTGCTCGGCGGATTCCTGGCGCTGGCACTGGTGCTTGCGCCCTGGGCGAGCGCCGCGGCGCTGCGCATCGCGATGGAATGAGGGAGCAAGGGGAGCAAGGGGAGCAATGAGCAAATCGGGAAGATTCAGTTGGTATTATTTTTCCTCGCCGCAGAGCTTCTATCCGTTGGCGGGCGCGCTGCAGCCGTGGTTCGCCGCGCTGGCCGCCGTGCTTTGCGCGGTGGGCCTGTATATCAGCTTTTTCGTCGCGCCCACCGACGCGCAGCAGGGCGAGTCCTATCGCATTATTTTCATCCATGTTCCGGCAGCGTGGATGTCGATGTTTCTCTATCTGGTGATGGGGTTCTGGTCCGGCGTGGGATTGGTGCTCAATACGCGGTTGTCGTCGATGGTGGCGACCGCGCTCGCTCCGACCGGCGCGCTGTTCACTTTCATCGCGCTGTGGACCGGTGCGCTGTGGGGCAAGCCGACCTGGGGCACCTGGTGGGTTTGGGATGCACGCCTGACCTCCGAATTGATCCTGTTGTTCCTCTATATCGGTTTCATGGCATTGCAGGCAGCGATCGACGATCAGCGCCGCGCCGACAAGGCGGGCGCGGTGCTGGCGCTGGTCGGCGTGATCAACGTTCCGATCATCTATTTTTCGGTGAAGTGGTGGAGCACGCTGCACCAGGGCGCGTCGGTGAGCATGAACAGCGCGCCCACGATGGCCAAGACGATGTTGCTCGGCATGCTGATCATGGCGCTGGGTTTTTGGATGTATAGTATCGCCGCCACGCTGGCGCGGGTGCGCTGCGTGATTCTCGAACGCGAACGCCATACCGACTGGGTGGCGGCGGAAATAGGCGCGCAAACATGAACTGGGGAAGCTGGCAGAATTTTCTTGCCATGGGCGGCTATGGGCTTTACGTATGGGGCTCTTACGCCGTCACCTTGGTGGTGCTCGTTGCCGAGATCGTGGCTCTGGTCACGCGCCGGCGCGGCGTAATCGGGCACCTCGCCAAATATTACGCGGCACAGAGGAGGAATGATGAAACCGAGGCATAAACGTTTTGTTCTGGTCGGGGTCGGTGTCGCCGGGCTGGCGCTGTCAGCCGGGCTGGTGCTTTCCGCTTTTCAGAAGAACCTGGTGTTCTTCTACACGCCGACCCAGGTTGCCGCCAATGAAGCGCCGGTGGGAAAAAGCTTTCGCATCGGCGGCCTGGTGGAAAAAGGCAGCGTCAAGCGCGAGGCCGACGGCGTCAGCGTGCAGTTCGTGGTGACCGATACCGCCAAGAGCATTCCGGTGGTCTACCGCGGCATCCTGCCCGACCTGTTCCGCGAGGGCAAAGGCGTGGTGACCCAGGGCAAGATCGGCGCCGACGGCACCTTCCGCGCCGAGGAGGTGCTGGCCAAGCACGACGAAAATTACATGCCGCCGGCGGCACAGGATGCGCTCAACCAGGCAACTGCGAAGAAGGCCGCGCAGTCGATGATGGCAGCGGAGAAAGGAAGATAATGGCACCCGAACTCGGCAACTTCGCCGTAATCCTGACGCTTTGCATCGCGCTGATACAAAGCACTCTGCCGCTGATCGGTGCGGCGCGCGGCAACGCTGCCTGGATGGCGCTCGCACGGCCGGCGGCGCAGGGACAATTCCTGTTCATCGCGTTCGCCTTCGGTTGTCTCACTTACGCGTTCGTGACCAACGACTTCTCGGTGGCATACGTGGCGCAGCACTCCAACTCGCGGCTGCCGCTGGAATATCGCGTTGCCGGAGTATGGGGCGGGCATGAGGGTTCGCTGCTGCTGTGGACCCTGATGCTGGGCCTGTGGATGTTCGCCGTGAGCATTTTCAGCCGCACCCTGCCCGAGGAGATGGTGGCGCGCGTGCTCGGCATCATGGGACTGATAAGCGTCGGCTTCCTCGTGTTCATGCTGTTCGCCTCCAATCCGTTCGATCGCCTGCTGCCGGCGGCCGCCGACGGGCGCGACCTCAACCCGCTGCTGCAGGACCCGGGCATGGTGTTTCATCCGCCCATGCTCTACATGGGCTACGTCGGTTTCTCCGTGGCGTTTGCATTTTCCATGGCGGCGCTGATCGACGGCCGCCTGGACGCAGCCTGGGCGCGCTGGTCGCGTCCCTGGACCACGGTGGCCTGGATGTTCCTCACGCTAGGCATCGCACTTGGCAGCTACTGGGCCTACTACGAACTGGGCTGGGGCGGCTGGTGGTTCTGGGATCCGGTGGAGAACGCCTCATTCATGCCCTGGCTGGTGGGCACGGCGCTGATACATTCGCTGGCGGTGACCGAGAAGCGCGGCGCATTCAGGATCTGGACCGTATTTCTGGCGATTCTGGCATTCTCGCTGAGTCTCCTGGGGACATTCCTGGTGCGCTCCGGCGTGCTCACGTCAGTGCATGCATTCGCCACCGACCCCAAGCGCGGCATTTTCATCCTGACTTTCCTGGCCATAGTCGTGGGCTCTTCGCTCACGCTGTTCGCCTGGCGCGCGTCCAGGGTCGGGCTGGGCGGGCGCTTCGCGCCGGTATCGCGCGAAGCCATGCTGCTCACGAATAACGCGCTGTTGCTGGTTGCCGCAGGCGCGGTCCTGCTCGGTACGCTCTATCCCCTGATCCTCGACGCATTGGGCCTGGGCAAGATCTCGGTCGGGCCGCCTTATTTCGAGTCGGTGTTCGTGCCGCTGATGGCGCCGGCGCTGTTTCTGATGGGCGTCGGTCCGCTTGCGCGCTGGAAGCAGGCGAGCGTACCCGAACTTGCAGTGCGCCTGCGCTGGGCCCTGGCGGTGAGTTTCGCCGCTGCGATCATTGTGCCACTCGCCATGGGACGCTGGAGCACCATGGTCGGTTTCGGCTTGCTGCTGGCGACGTGGATCGTCGCATCCAGCCTAGTCAGCCTCAAGGGGCAGCTTGCAAATGCACCGAAAGGACGAATCGGCGTGCGGCTGGCGCAATTGCCGCGCAGCTACTACGGCATGCTGTTTGCGCACCTCGGCGTTGCGGTATTCGTCGTCGGCGTGACGCTGGTGAAGGGCTACGAGGTCGAGACCGACGTGCGCATGGAGGTGGGAGACACTTCGCATCTCGCCGGCTACGCGTTTCGGCTGGTGGACATCAAGGACGTGAAGGGGCCGAACTACACCGCCACGCGCGGCACCGTCGAAGTCACGCGCGACGGCAGCCCGGTGGCGAAGCTGAACCCGGAGAAGCGCATGTATACCGTGCAGAACATGCCGATGACCGAGGCGTCGATCGACTACGGCGTCACGCGCCATTTGTATGTCGCGCTGGGTGAGCCGATCGGTCCGAAAGTCTGGATCGTGCGCCTGTATTACAAGCCCTTTATCAGCTGGATCTGGTTCGGTTGCCTGATGATGGGTTTCGGCGGGCTGCTCGCGGTCATTGACCGGCGCTATCGTGTCAGGACACGCGCCGGTGCGGCGCAGTCAGCCGCTGCCGCGGGCCTTAAGCCTTCTCCCGCGGGCTGACCTATGCTGCGCGCGCGTTTTTTGATTCCGCTTGTGGTGTTCGCGGTGATGGTGGTGTTCCTGGGCGTAGGCCTGAACCTGGATCCGCGCGAAGTGCCTTCGCCGTTGATCGACAAGCCGGCGCCTCCATTCCAGCTGCCGCAGCTGCACGATCCGGACAAGACCTTCGCGCAGAAAGACATGCTGGGCAAGGTATGGATGCTGAACGTGTGGGCGTCCTGGTGCGTGGCCTGCCGCGAGGAGCACCCTCACCTGGTGGCGCTCGCGCGCACCGGCGCGGTGCCGATATACGGCCTCAACTACAAGGACGAGCGCGCCGACGGCATTGCCTGGCTGGCGCGTTTCGGCAATCCCTATCAGCTTTCCGCCTATGATCGAGACGGCCGCATCGGCATCGATTACGGCGTATACGGCGTCCCCGAAACCTATGTGATCGACAAGGCCGGCGTGATCCGCTACAAGCGCATCGGCAT